>CAUUDV010000008.1:0-33715 GCA_963544075.1 uncultured Acholeplasmataceae bacterium
CTTTTACGCCGACGATAGCGCGAGCGCGTGAAAATAGGGAGCTGCCAGTTTCTTTTATCCGGAGGTTTAGCTCAGCTGGGAGAGCATCTGCCTTACAAGCAGAGGGTCGGGGGTTCGAGCCCCTCAACCTCCACCAGAGCCGAGATAGCTCAATTGGTAGAGCAACTGACTTGTAATCAGTAGGTTGCGGGTTCAATTCCTGTTCTCGGCACCACTATCTGTCCCGTTAGCTCAGTCGGTAGAGCACCTGGCTTTTAACCAGGGTGTCAGAAGTTCGAGTCTTCTACGGGATACCATTGCCCGGGTGGCGGAATAGGTAGACGCGTGGGACTTAAAATCCCATGGAGGAAACTCTGTACCGGTTCAAGTCCGGTTCCGGGTACCATCCTTTTTTTTAAACCTAAGTTTTAAAAAAAGCGAGTGTTTACCCTTTTTTTATTTCAAATCAACTAAACAAATTTAGTATACGGCGGTGTAGCTCAGCTGGCTAGAGCGTACGGTTCATACCCGTGAGGTCGAGGGTTCGATCCCCCCCGCCGCTACCAAAGGACCCATAGTTCAGTTGGTTAGAGCAACCGGCTCATAACCGGTTAGTCGTAGGTTCGAGTCCTACTGGGTCCACCAAACTAAACGGAGGAATACCCAAGCCTGGTTGAAGGGATCGGTCTTGAAAACCGACAGGGTGTAAAAGCCGCGGGGGTTCGAATCCCTCTTCCTCCGCCATTTTATTTTTTTCATATCGCGGGGTAGAGCAGTCTGGTTAGCTCGTCGGGCTCATAACCCGAAGGTCGTCGGTTCAAATCCTTCCCCCGCAACCAAGTTGGTCTCGTGGTGTAGTTGGTTAACATAAATGCCTGTCACGCATTAGATCGCGGGTTCAAGTCCCGTCGAGACCGCCACTGGTCCGGTAGCTCAGTCGGTAGAGCAAGGGACTGAAAATCCCTGTGTCGGCAGTTCGATTCTGCCCTGGACCACCATTTCATTTTTTATTACTCCTTTCAAATCTCCTTTCATTCGGAAATATTTTTAAACCCCTAAATTATTCCGAAAAACTTAAAAAAGTCGCTTTACGCACAAAGCGACTTTTTTATTTTCTTAAAAACATTTGAAAACAAACAATTTTCACCTATATTTTTATTGGAAAACACACTATTTTAAGGTAATTTTTTATTGGAAAACACACTATTTTAAGGTAATTTTTTATTAGAAAACAAATAAATATGTTAAAATAAATGCGTAGCAAGGAGATTTTAAATGTTTAGACGAAAAATCGAAGAAATATTAGTAAAAAACTACCAAGACAAAAACGCTAAAATCTTAATTGTAGAAGGTGCCAGACAAATTGGCAAAACATACATTATTAGAAAAACCGCCACAAAACATTTTGAAAACTACATAGAAATTGATTTAAAAGCTGATTTTAAAAACAAACAAAACTTTTCATCTATTTGCTGTACTAAAGACTTTTATCTTTACGTCAGTACCATGTTTAAAACAGACCAAACAAATTTAGGCAACACAATAATTCTTTTAGACGAAATTCAGTATTACCCTCATTTAATTACTTTACTAAAGGACCTGTATAAAGAAAACAAATTTAGATATATAGCCGCAGGTTCGTTAATTTCGCTTACTTTAAAACATATCTTTATTCCAATGGGCGCAATTGAAGAAGTTGAAATGTTTCCACTTGACTTTGAAGAGTTTCTTTGGGCAAATCAGGTCGGCGATGAAGCAGTTGACTATCTAAAATCTGCTTTTTTAAACTTAACACCTATTAACGACGCTATTCACAAACGAATACTTTCACTTTTTAAAGACTATTTAATTGCTGGAGGTATGCCTGCTGTTGTAAAGGAATATGTTTTAAATCAAAATGTGAAAGCCACTAGAAAAACTCAGGACAAAATTTATCAGTACTACCAAGAAGACGCTTTAAAATATCAAGAAAATACCAAACTAAAAACTGTGCAAATTTATCAAAGTTTAACCGCAATCATGTCAAACAAAGTAAAGCGAATTAACTTCAAAGCAATTGAAAATAAAGTTAACTCTTCACTTGAAAAATACCAAAAGGAGTTTGATTATTTATCTTCAGCAGGTATTGCACATCAAGTAAGGGCGGTTTTAAACCTTAAGTTTCCACTTTTTGAAAGCAGTGCTAAAAACTTAATTAAACTTTACTTAAATGACGTCGGAATACTTACTAACTTACTTTTTAAAAACAACATAATGCCAATTTTAAATACCGACAAAAGCCCTAACTTAGGTTCAGTCTACGAACACGCTTGTGCTACAGAACTTAAAGCACACGGTCACGATCTTTTTTATTTTGATTCAAGAACAGTAGGGGGAGTTGATTTTATAATCAATGACTACGACAAACTCTCTCCAGTTGCCATTGAAATTAAGTCTGGAAACGACCAAAATAATTTCCGAGCCTTGCCTAAACTTATTGATAAAAACGGACAATATAAACTCGTAAAAGGCTATGTTTTTGGAAACAAAAATATAGTTAAACAAGAAGACAATTTAATAACTTTGCCAATTTACCTAATTATGTTTGTTTAAAAATATTTAAGGAGAACAATATGCATAATAAAGAAATTATTTTAGAACAAATACCATCTATTTCATACGACCCGTCAATTACTTACTCAGATCAGTTAAAAATGTCATACATAGATTTAGTTAGCAACTTAATTGCTAAGTACGGACCTGTTAATGGAAATTATTTTTTAACCGAAACTTGTAAGTCCAAAAACCCTAAAATAACTAGAGGAAAAGAAGGGTTGTTTTGCCACCACATAGACGAAAATAAAGCAATCAAACTCTCTAAACCAGAATTTGCTATTAAGCACCCGTTTGCATATCAAAAAGCAGAGAGATTAGTATATTGCGATATTTTGGAACACTTAATTTTACACATTAAAATTATTGAAGAACCAAAGGCAGAATTTGTTGGAATTGGCGGAGTATCTCTTATTTGCAGACAAATTAACGATTGTTACAGCGGAATGACTTTTACTAATCCTTTTATGATTAGTGTAAGTAAAAAAATACAAGATAAATTTGGCGATTACCTAAAAATTCTTCAAAGATTTTTTGATTTGATTAAGAAAGAGCCACTTTATCCAACGCTGATTTCAAAAGAGAGTATTTGCAAAAGTTACGACGGTAAAATTATTAAAAAGATATATAACGCCTTAAAATAAGCAAAAAAGATTTTAAACTAAGTAGTTTAAAAACACAATTTTTTTAAAAATTCGCTAAACCTACTTCAAAAAACAAAATTTTTTTAATCATTTTTCAAAATGTAAGCGTATACATTTAATATTTTGACTTTATTTTTTCCATTCTATATAATATAAATATCTCTATATACACACGCCATAAAATGATGAAAATGGCACAAAAAAAGGAGCGGTATGGAAGTTAAATTACAAGGTCTTACTAAAATTTTCGTCGACAAACAAAAACGCGAAACAACAGCGGTTGATAAACTAACAATTACAGTTGGCGATGGTAAGCTAATTGGTCTACTTGGACCTTCTGGTTGTGGAAAATCAACCACCCTATATATGATCGCGGGTTTACATGAACCTTCTGGCGGTAAAATAATTTTTGGCGATGAGGACGTAACTCCACTTTCTGCCGACAAACGTGGAATTGGATTAGTTTTCCAAAACTACGCGCTATATCCACACTTAACAATTCGTGAAAACATTATGTTTCCACTTCAAAACATGCACGTGCCTGCCAATGAAATTGACGATATGGTGGAAGAAGTTGCACGCTTAGTCGGTATTGCTAACTTACTTGAACGTAAACCTTCTCAACTTTCAGGTGGTCAACAACAACGTGTAGCAATTGCTCGTGCTTTGGTTAAAAAACCAAAAGTCTTGCTACTTGACGAACCACTTTCAAACCTTGACGCTCGTCTGCGCCTACAAATGCGTGAAGAGATTAAACGTATTCAAAAAGAAACTGGAATTACTGCAGTTTTCGTAACTCACGACCAAGAAGAAGCGATGTCTATTTGTGATGAAATCGTTTTAATGGAAGCAGGTGTTGAACAACAACGTGGCGTTCCTCAACAAATTTACGACAACCCTGCTAACTTATTTGTTGCGAAGTTCCTTGGAACTCCGCCAATTAACCTATTTAAAGCACACATCAAAAAAGACCGTGTGTTTGTCGGAGACGAAGATATACTTTCTGCCAAAGGCGCTAAGGCTGTAGTTAAATCTTGGGCTGAACTTAAACAAAACCACCCAGTTGTAAACAGAGACAACTCAGACGTAACTTTGCATATCGCTGGATGTGGTCAACTTAAAGCAGAAATTGAACCGCTACTTGCTGAGTTTTCCAAAATCGCGGGTGGCTTCCTTTATGACTTTACTTTAAACGGAGCAACTGAAGGCTTTACTTTAGTTCAAGGTAACCGTCGTAGAGCCCCTAAAAAAACCAAAGACTTAGCTGTTGCCAAGTTAAATCAAAAAATAGAATACAAAAACTACCAAATTGAATACTACCAAGCAAAAATTGTGAGAACCGAAGCACAAGTTAAAGAAGTTAAAGCCAACAAAGACTTTGTTGACGAAGTTAAAATCACTAAACTTGAGCAAAAAACAGTTAAATTAGACCTAGCAGTTCAAGCAGCTAAAGCAAAAATTGAGCAACTTCAAGAACAAATTAAGACCATTGAAGCAGACCGCTCTCCATACATTGACCCTCGTTTCCACCTAGGCCTTGTAAACCGCGAACTTAACCCGAACTTTGAACGCGCAACTAAACGCTTTATTCGCCGTTTTACCGCTAAAGCCGTAGTTCCGGTAGTTGCTCCAAACTCACCACTTTCAGAACTTTCTTCTGCTACCCTTAAAGCAATTTTCCAAAAGAAATTAACTAAATGGGACAAACTAATCGACACAACCCTTCCTGAAAACATTGATTTTATGAAGAAATCAATCCACACAGTCCTTCACCACAAACGAAGTGGCGTGAGAACCTTAGCATTCCAAAAATTAGACATTATCCGTCTACCTAAAAAAATATTTGGAGTAACACTTCCAACTCTACACGAAACTACAGTTCAAAACAACGAAGAGTTAATTAAAGCAATTTCTGAAAACCCACTTGCAATTGGTTTCATTCAATATGACTTACTTAAAGAATCTGGTTTAAAAGAAATTAAAGTCAACGGACAAAGCGCAACTGACGAAGGTGTGCGCACAGGATCTTACTTCTTTGCCTCAGTTTCAACCATTTTGGCATGTCAATACCCAATTGTAATTCCTGACAAAATTGCCGCTGCCTTCCTTGATTTCATTAAATCTAAAGAAGGTGAAGCAATTATTGCTAAACACTCAAAAATGTATCCAGATAGAAACTATCTTGTTGGTATTCGTCCAGAGGCCTACACAGTAGATGCAGAAAAAGGCTGCTTAACTCTAAACTATCAATACTTTGAGTCAATTGGCCGCGACTTAACCTTAATTGCTGCTCACCCTCAGGCTACTCACCGTACATTTAGAGTAATTTTGTCTGACGTTAACGACTCTAAAAAACTAAAAGACGGTAAAGTTAAGATGTCTCTTGATTATTCAAAAGTCTTTGTCTTTGACGAAGAAACTGGCGAAAGGATTATCTAATGCATTTCCGTGTCGATGCACGAAGAAAACTAAAAATCTGGTTTCAAAACAACAAAGGTTGGGTGTATTTACTGCCAATCTTGACTTTAATGGTCATATTTACTTTTTACCCGTTAATTAAAACCATTTTAATTTCGTTTGACCCGACTTTCCGTCGCGATATTCAAACGCTTAGTCCAGGCTCTTTTAGTTTTGACAACTACCGTGCACTATTTGCTGAACACTCAGATTTTGGGCTGGCTTTAAAAAACACAGCACTAATTGTGTTTGTCACAGTTCCGCTGTCTACTATCATTGCCCTTGGAATTTGTGTGTCTTTAATGTCAGTTAAACGAATTCGTTCGTTTTTCCAAACTATTTTCTTCTTGCCATATATCACTAACACTATTGCAATTGGTTTAGTGTTTGCCGTACTTTTTGACTACCAATCTGGTCTTGTAAACTCGTTTTTAGGGCTATTTGGAATTGGCAAAACTAACTGGCTTAACCCAGCCGCGGTTGGTCAGCACGGTTATGCCGCTGCCACAGACGGTGCGATGCGTGCAGTTACCTTGTTTTACATCACTTGGTCAGGTCTGCCTTTTAAAATCCTGATTTTCATGGGAGCCTTGCAAGGAATTAATAAACAATACTACGATGCTGCTAAAATTGACGGAACTTCTTCATGGCGAACTTTCTACAAAATCACTGTGCCACTAATTTCGCCAATGATTCTGTATGTTGTAATTACTTCACTAATCGGTGCTTTCAAAACCTACGCCGCAGTTATTGGTCTATTTAACGACCCAACACTTCGCGCGAGAATGAACACCGTAGTTGGTTATGTTTATGACAAATTAGCCGACAGTGGCTCTGGCTACGCCCAAGGTGCGGCTGGTGCAGTAGTTCTGTTCTTAATAATCCTTGCGCTTACTTTCGTAAGTACTTGGGCATCTAAGAAAAAGGTTCACTACTAACAAGAGGTTTTCTGAAAATGAATGAAAGAATTGATGTTAAGAAAAAACTAGTCTATCAAAAAATCAAGTCAACCTCACAAAAAACTGTTGCCATAATTTTCTTGTCTATTATGGCTTTAATGATTATTGTGCCTTTTTACTGGATGTTAAATACTTCTTTTAAAAACGAATCTGAAGTCCTTGAAGAACCGCCAACTCTCTATCCTCACGCCTGGACTTGGAAAAACTATTCATACGCTTTTAATGGAACCAGACTGACCAACATTCGTTTACTTCAACAAAAACTTAAAGAATACGAAGGTCCAAACGGAGTTGTTCAGACCGCTAAAAAAGAACGCGATAAAATTGCTTTAACAGACACAGAAAAAACTAAGTTAGACACATTTTTAAAAGGCGATCCTAAAAATCTATACACAGACGCTTACTACACTCAAGCACTTGAACCTTATATCCTTGATAACTCTAAATATGCATATCAGGCATATAAAGACAAACTAGCCGAAAAAACAATTCTAGAAGCCAAAATAAAAGAGGCTAAAAACATCGTTGAAAAGGCTAAAATTCAAGTTCAATTAGACAATATTAGTAAGTATATTTCTAAGTTTTCTGTTCAATATAACGCTGATTTAACTAAATTTTCAACTTGGAAAGACGAACAAATTTATAAACCTGATTACTTAAAACTAAGAAATAAAGACTTAGCGTACCAAGTGGCTGACCGTAAATACCAAAATCTAGCAAGTGAGTTAAAAGGCCTGCCTGGCAAAATTGAAGGTGAAGAAAATGCACCTTCTGATCGTTTTACCAGATACCTGCTAAACACCTTAATTGTCGGTATTTCTTCAACTATTGTTGGTACCTTTATGTCAATTATTGGTGCGTTTGCTCTATCTAGGCTGGAATTCAAAGGTCGAGACACTATCTTTAAAGTAATGCTTTCTACCATGATGATTCCAGGTGAAATGATGGTTATCACTAACTACGGAACAGTCTCTCGCCTTGGCTGGACAGACCAAGCACCTGCTTTCTCAGGGGCTCCGTTCCTCGCAATGACCGTACCGTTTTTGGTCACAGTCTTTCACATTTACTTAATTCGCCAAAACTTCCGCCAAATTCCAAATGAACTTTATTATGCTGCCAAAGTTGACGGAACTTCTGACTTTAAGTATCTATGGAAAGTCATGGTACCACTCGCCAACTCTTCAATTATTACAATTACAATTTTAAAACTAATGGGTTCTTGGAACGCCTATATCTGGCCAAACCTAGTAGCCGGTCAAAACTTTAAACTAATTACTGTATGGTTGCGCTCTGCGTTTGTAGACCAAGAGTCTAACCGAATAGCAGTTGAACGCCAAATGGCTGCAACTGTTATCGTTCTTATACCATTACTACTTGTCTTTATCTTCCTTCGTAAATATATCATGCGCGGTGTTGCCCGCGGTGGAACTAAGGGTTAGAATTTAAATTAACTCTGCAAGGAAAAATCATGAGAAAATTATTTTTAGCACTAATCGCTATCTTCTCAACACTATTTTTAACTGCTTGTGGTAAATATGATGTAACTTTTTGGCACACTTTTGGTAAAAAAGACATCACTGCCATTGAAAAAAGATTAAAAGATTTCACTAAAAAAACCGGAATTACCGTTAAACTTGAACAAAAGGGAGGATATCAAGACATCAAAGGTGCGATTGATAAAACTCTTTCTACTAACAATCGTCCAAATCTTGTTATCGCTTATCCTGACCACGTGGCTTCATTTAACGAAAACCGTAAAAACGTCCTTGACTTAACTAAGTTCATCAATGAAGGAACTCAACTTCAAAAAAAATACATCAGTGACCAAGACTTTAAAAAAGATTGGGATGAACAGTTTTATGATTTTGTAAAAGAGTCACCTCTTTCTGAAAAAGGAATCTACACTACTCCGTTTGGCCTTTCTACCGAAGTTATTCTTTACAACAAGGAACTTGCCGAAGAAATTCTTAACTTTACTGAAAAAGTAAAAACTTGGGAAGGTATTTGGGAAATGGCTAAAGAATACCGTCAAAAACATACCGAAAAGTTTGACAAATTAGTTGACCTTCCAGATCCAAAAGAACCTGGCAAAACTAAGAAACAGTTTGAACGCACAGCTGTGTTTGGCTACGACTCAGACGCTAACATGCTAATCACTATGGCAAAACAATACGGTCTTCCTTACACTGATTTTGTGAAAAAGAACGGTGAACTTAAAGGGGATGCTTTCTTTCATGACACTACACAAAATGCACAATTAGTAGAAATGTTAGACACTCTAAAAGGCTACGCTGCTCAAAACTTATTTACAACTGGTGCAACTTGTGGAAACAAATATAACTCAACTGCCTTTAAAAACAAGCAAATCGTGTTCACTATCTCTTCATCTGGTGGAGTTGGCTACAACATTCCAGATAAAAATAACCAATTTGAAGTTGGTATGCTGCCACTTCCTCAACCTGAACTTCAACTTAGAAAAACTCAATTAAAAGAAGCAAACGACTTACTTAAAACAGATCCAAACAACGCAGACTTCAAAACTCTTCAACACAACGCACAATCTGCTTATGATATTGCGAAGGCTAAATATCCTAACCTAAAAGAAGATAAACTTTCTGGAGCTTCTATTTTCCAAGGTCCTTCAATTGCAATGCTAGACCAAGCTAAAGAAGGTGAAGACTCTTATAAAAACGTATCTAACCAAAAAGCCTACGAAGTATTTAAATTCTTATTTAGCAAAGAAAACGTACGTGACTTTTCTTTAGCGAAAGGCTACGCAGCACCACGTAAAGACGTTTTTGAAACTCAAGAAATCAAAGACTTTATTAAAGAAAATAAAACACAAAGCACCCTTGAAGGCTTAGTTGCTAAATCTTTTGAAACAATTAAAGACACACTTGACAAGAAAAACACTTTCCAATCAATTGCTTACGAAAAATCTTCAAATGCCCGCACAGTTGCACTAAACATCATTAAAAACGTGTTAACTGACGCAGAAGCCGGCAAAGAAATTGTCACAAAAGATGAAAGCAAAGACAAAAAACCTTTTGAAGCCTATAACAGCGTTAAAAAACAAGATCGTATAGATAGAATTCAAGCACTACTTAAGTTTTACTACGATAAACACTGTAAGTACGAATAAACCCTACAAAACAAACTTTTAAAATAAATAAACAACAGCCAATTACTTGGCTGTTGTTTTATATATAACTAATAACTTCTAATTTTATTCAAAAGAAAGGAGAAAAAATGAAAAAACTAATTTTAATGCTAACTACTCTTTTAACTTCTGTTTTTTTAGTAGCCTGCCACAAAGCATTTTATATCGCCAAACAAGAGTCAGACATCATAATTCATAAACTAATTATGGGCAGAAGTTATGAAAACTCCGTGCTGGAACTGAAAAACATTTCAGATTCCGCTAAAAACCTAAAAAACTACTCAATTAGATATTTTAAAAAATCAAGCCAATTTAGTGAACTAACTCTTCCAAACAAGGAACTAAAACCTGGTGAGTTTTTTTCAATCGGCAACGTTGAGGCAACCCTTGTAAAAACTAAAGGCGACACATCAACAGGAAACACTGGCAAAAACGTTGAAGTTGACCTACTTCAAAGTAAAATAACTTTTGGCTACTCAAAAAGAATTGAATTAAAAAAAGAAGCCAAAACTATTGATGTATACGGCCAAAAAGACGCAAAAAACACCTTAGCCGAAGAAGCATCACTATATCGTTTTGCTGAGTTTGAAAAAAACCTTAGTGAAACTCACCTAAACTTCGTTTGGTGTTTGTTTAAAGTAGAGTACTACAGTGCACTTGGCAAAAACTGCCCACTAACCTACGAAGAAGTTTTGAAAGGACCTAAACCTGACTTAACTAAGTTAGTTGAAGACAAGGTAAATGCTGGCAAAAACTTAAAGGAAACTTTAATACAAAGCATCTTAAACAAAACTCCTGGCAATGGCGAAATTATTCCGGTTGACCGAGTTAGTCTTTACAAAGACGGAGACACAACTGACTTCGTGGTGTCTTTTACAGAAAGCGCAACTGGAAGTAAAGTTGAGCACACTCTTCCAACCAGATACGCATATTGCGATACCCCTGAGAAAGGAAAAGGTGTTACACGACCTGAACCTTTTGCCAACCAGGCTACCAACTTAACTCACGATCTACACGAAAGCGCAAAAACTACCTACTTGCAAACTATTCCGCGTGGGCAAATTGACGGTAGTTTTGGTCGCTACTTTTTAGTAGTTTGGGCAGGCAACGATCTAGTTGCGTTTAAACTAACTAAAAACGGGCTAAATGAAAAACTGCCATCTAGACTAAATATTTCAGATGCAATACTTTATAACGACATTCCACTTGAGTACTACATTGAAATGGCTTACTACTATGCTGAACAAAAACGCCTAAACCTTGCCTATGAATACAACAAAGACCCTTACTTCAACTACCGCACAGGTAAATTTAAAAAAGGTCACGAAAACGCAAGGATAAAAACCGTTGAGTAAAAGAACTCTTTTAACTGTCCTGCTTTATCTACTTTTTGTAGTAATTGTAGGCGTGCCTTTCTTTTTTACAATTAACGCAGTACTTGGAAAAAGAGACCTTGATTACTTTCAGTCAAATGTCTTGGCACTATACGCAACTCCTTCTAAACAAAAACAATACCTACAAACTTACGCAAAACTTTTTGGCTACGAGACTGAAAACACACCAGTTTTTGAGTTTAATACTGAAAATCCTGAACACTCTAGTATCAAACTCCTTGTTTTAAAGGCACGCAACCGTAAAACTAAGCAAAACACACTCCTTGTGTATGTTTCTGAACTACTTGCCTACTCTGGTGCTCCTGACAACTTTGTAGTAGACGTGGCAAACAAAAACCGTCTTCATCCTCAAAACTACAAATCAGAGGTGCATTATCGCCTTGAGTTTTCGTTTACCAATTCAAACTTTAAGTTCGCACAAAAAAACAAGTTCAGTGATTTCTTAAAACCGTTTATCATCAACACTGATTTTGTCACTGCCAACGGTAAATTTGAAAACTATATAGACGGAATCAAAATAACGCCAACCTACGCTCCTAGCACTTTTCCAAACAAACAAAAACTCAAAAAACCTGAGTTAATCGTTGCAACTAAAGACTCAAAGTTTGCCAAAGAAGAGACTGCTTATCCTGAGGCTAAACGTATTTTAAGCACCGCCCATAAATTATTTGATCGTAAATATCTAACCCAACCTTTTAATCTTGCAGACAAAGCAGAAATTAAAATTAACTACTCTGGTCTAAACCGTGGACTTGTTTTGGTATCACTTGCAGGGACCGGCTTAATTTTAGTAATCACTTACTTTACTTTCATTAGAAAACCACTTAAAGTTTTTATAAAAGAAAAGCAAAGAGCAGCGCACCGCCGCAAGCAAGAGCAAGCAGGAATAGACACAGAAACCAAGTTATTTGGCAAAACTGCCGATAAAGTTGAGCAAGACAAACAATAGACAACAAAAACTTCAGTTTTTCTTAAAAACGCATTTACAAAACCCTTAAACTGGGCTATAATTTATTTAAAGGAGACATAAAAATATATGTTTAAAAAATTATTATTAACATTTCTTACACTAATCGTTCCATTTGCTTTAGCGTCATGCGAACCAAGATATTTTGATGATGTTAAAGTAGCAAAAATCAAAGACATCTACAATATGAACGCAAACGATCCAGTCGCAGCTTCAGGAATTCTTTTCCGTGCAGCTTCAAAGGCAACTTGGTATTTAACTGACGGTACTTCTACAATCAAGGTATACGACCGCGATGGCAATATTGACCATGACAAAGATTTAAACTACGATTTTCAAAAAGTTTTAATTAAAGGTAAAGTGTCTGAGTTTGCTGGTTTAAAACAAATTGCAATGCAAGACATTAAGTTAAATGAAAAATCAAGCGCTAAATTACCTGAACTCACAGACATTTCTCAAGTTAAACTATTTGCAAATAGTGAAAAAGGTAAAGAACAAGTTTCTACAGACTTTGCTAAACTAGACGGTAAATTAGTTAAATTTGGCGCTAAATTACTTGGCTTTAAAGAAACTTACGTTGGTAAAGTAATTGAACAAAAAGATGGCAAAGACCAACTAATTGCTGGCAAAACTCCAGACTACATTGAAGTTCAACTAGAAATTAATGGCGAAAAAACTAATGTTCGTTTTGATGTTCGTGAACCAAAATGGGCAAAATGGTTCCAAAAAAATATAGCTGCAGTTAAAGCACTTTACAAAGACATTGAGTTTAAAGCAACTGAGAAAAAGAATAAAAAAGGCGACAAGATTGAAAAAACTTATCTTGAATACAAACTTGCTGAAGCAAAACAAGTTACAGTAAGCAACGTAATTGCATCAGTTTACAAACCATACGACAAAGCAAAAAAACAACTAGTTGGCACATCACTTGCTCAATTTGACATTTCAACTAGATTTACTATTACTTTTAAATAAGTTTTTCATACTTTTTAAAAAACTCAGCGACCCCGATATTTTATCGGGGTTTTTAAATTAAGTGCAAAAACCCAACAAATATGGTATCCTATTTCAGTTAAGTGTACACAACACTTAGTGGTAGTCGTGAACTTAAAGCGGCGCTAACCACATGCTTACATTATTTAGTAAAAGGAGGTTGTGTTTATGGCTAAAAAAATTGTCAAGCAAATCAAACTACAAATTCCGGCTGGCAAAGCGACACCAGCAGCACCAGTAGGTCCTGCCCTTGGTCAAGCGCAAGTCAACATTCCGCAATTTGTTAAACAATTCAACGACGCTACTCAAGGTCAAGTTGGCTTTGTAGTGCCAGTAGTAATTTCTGTATATGAAGACCGTTCATTTACATTCGTTACTAAAACTCCACCGGCTTCTGATCTTTTAAAGAAAGAAGCAGGTATTGAAAAAGGGTCTGCAAACCCACTTAAAAACAAGGTTGCTAAAATCAAACGCGCCCAAGTTGCCAAAATCGCTGAAATCAAAATGCGCGATCTAAACGCCAACGACTTAGAGGCTGCTACTAAAATTATTGAAGGATCTGCCCGCAACATGGGCATTGAAGTTGAATAAGGAGCACTGACATGCAAAAAGGAAAAAAATACACAGAAAGTGCTAAGCTTATCGACAAAACTGTTCAGTATTCACTGCTAGACGGTGTAGAACTTGTAAAAAAAGCAAAATTCGCAAAATTTGACGAAACCGTTGAACTTGCCCTTAAAATGAACTTAGATTCACGTAAAGCCGAACAAAATCTGCGTGGAGCCCTTGTGCTGCCACACGGTACTGGAAAAACCCAAAAAGTCTGCGTAATTGCTGAAGGCAAAAAAGCAGAAGAGGCTAAAAAAGCAGGGGCTGACGTAGTTGGTGACAACGAACTAATTCAACAAATCGCGGGTGGCTGGCTGGAGTTTGATGTAATGGTTGCAACTCCTGACATGATGCCAAAACTAGGTAGACTAGGAAAAGTTTTAGGGCCTCGTGGTCTGATGCCAAACCCTAAAACTGGAACTGTTACTCTAGACGTTGAAAAAGCAGTTCATGACATTAAAAACGGTAAAGTTGAATACCGAGTTGACAAATTCGGAAACATTCAAGTACCAGTTGGCAAAACATCTTTTGCATCTAAAGCGCTTGTTGAAAATATCGCAGTTGTACTTGACCAAATTATTAAAATCAAACCAGCAACTGTCAAAGGTACTTACCTTAAAAACGCCACAATTTCCACAACTCAAGGCCCTGGTGTGAAAATCAACCCAGAAACTCGCTAGAAGTTGTATAATATTTAAGTCAAAAAAATTAATCTCCAAAGACAGCAGGCATTATGTAAGACCTGACGAGGAAAAAACAAAACAACCCCAAAACCCTTTTTTGTTTAACTCGCTTTGGTTAAGTTAATTTAAAAAAAGGGTTTTTAATTTACAAACAGATTTAAACGGAGGAAAAATGAAAGAAAGTTTAGTCTTAAAACAAAAACAAGTAGACGAACTTAGCCAAATTTTTACAGCCGCTAAAACTATCGTTGTTTTTGAATACGGAGCATTGTCTGTAGAAAGTCTAACTCAACTAAGAAGAGCACTTCGCAAATCAGACTCAAACGCAAAAGTTTATAAAAACAACATAGCACGACGCGCTGCTTTAAAATCTGGGCTAGCAGAACTTGCAGACCGCTTAGTTGGACAAGTGGCAATCGCTTATTCACTTACCGACACAGTAGCCCCTGCAAAAGCAGTTTATGAGTTTATCACAGCATATCCTGATAAAAAAATTGTGACAGGAGCTGTTGACGACAAAGTTGTCTCAGTTTCAGAAATTGAAACTCTCGCAAAACTTCCCAACAAAGAAGGTATGCTTCAATTATTGGCAGGTGCAATGTACCAGCCTCTTCAACGCCTTGCTATCGGGCTTAATATGTTAGCAGAATCAAAATAATTTTGCTAAGGAGGAAATAATAATGGCAAAACTAACTAAACAAGCATTTATTGATGCACTTAAAGAAATGACTATCCTTGAAATCAAGGAACTTTTAGACGGACTTAAAGAAGAATTCGGAATTGATCCAACTGCAGTTGCAGTTGCTGGACCTGCTCAAAGTGGACCTGCTCAAGAAGAAAAAACTGAGTTTACAGTTGTACTTAAATCATTTGGCGAAAACAAAATCGCTGTAATTAAAGTAGTTCGCGAAATTACTGGTCTAGGTCTTGCTGAGGCTAAAAAAGCTGCAGAAACTCCAGACTCAGTACTTAAAGAAAACATTTCAAAAGAAGAAGCCGAAGCAATTCAAAAGAAACTTGAAGAAGCCGGCGCTAAAGTTGAACTTAAATAGTTTTCACTTTAGTGGAACATTACTTTTCCAAAAAACCGCAAATTAAAAGTAAGCAAACAAAATACAGCGCCGTTGTTTTTGAAAAACATTTTAGTTTTTTTAAAGACAACGGTGTTTTTTCCAAGGACAACCTAGATAAAGGAACTTATCTTTTTTTAAAACATTTTGACCTTAAAAATCTAGACACTAAAACTGTTTTAGATGTAGGCGCTGGAACTGGCGAAATTTCTATAGTTTTGGCGAAGCAGTTTCCAAATCTAAATTTCACTGGAATTGAGATTAACGAAAGAGCAGTAGCGCTCGCTAAAAAAAACAATGAACTTAATCAGTGTACAAATACTGAGTTTATCCAAGGTGATTTTCTGGAGTTTAAGGCAAACAATAAGTATGACTTAATTGTCTCAAACCCACCAATTAAGGTAGGTAAGCAA
The DNA here is from genome assembly GCA_963544075.1 of uncultured Acholeplasmataceae bacterium. Lineage (GTDB taxonomy): Bacteria > Bacillota_I > Bacilli_A > Acholeplasmatales > Acholeplasmataceae > CALISC01. The sequence continues at coordinate 15,921 of CAUUDV010000008.1, forward strand.
ACTATTTTTGAGTTTTACCGTAAAGTAAAAAGTTTACTTTCAGAAATTGGTCAGTTTTCATTAGTTGTCAAACACTCGCAAGGTGCTGAAAGTCACTTAAAGTTTTTAAAAACTTTATTTTCGGTAGTGGAATTAAAAAAAGACGCAACTTACTATTTAATTTCGTGTTTTAATTAAAACTTTACTTTAAAAAAGCCGCTTTTGCGCTTTTTTAAAAACTAAAAAAGGAGTTTAGATAAATATGGGACGTGCATTTGAAGTTAGAAAAGAAGCGAAAGCCAAAACTGCTGCGGCTAAAACCAAAGTTTACTCAAAGTATGGCCGCGAGATTTACGTCTTGGCTAAAAACGGATCGCCAGATCCACAAAGCAACCCTGATTTAAAGCGAATTATTGAAAAGGCGAAAAAAGACCAAGTGCCAAACGACATTATTCAACGTGCAATTGATAAAGCCAAAGGTGCAGGTGGCGAAAATTTTGTACCAGTAGTCTACGAAGGCTTTGGCCAAGGCGACGCTCAGTTTATAATTGAGACCTTAACTGACAACGTTAACCGCACGATTTCGCAAATTCGCGCAATTTTAAACAAAACTGGTGGAAAACTTGGAGTTTCTGGTTCAGTTTCGCACCAATTTGCACACGAAGCCATTTTTAAACTACCAGTTCAAGAAGACGACGTTCTAAACGCACTGCTTGAGGCAGACGCAGATATTAAAGACACTACAGCCCTTGAAAACTCAACCGTGGTCTACGCTGAAATTGATAAATACGGCCAAGTTAAATCAGCACTGACCGCTGCTTTTCCGGACACTGAGTTTGAGATTGACGAAATCACTTACTCAGCACTGACTTTGGTTGAACTAAGCCCTGAAAACCAAGAGAAGTTTGACAACATGCTTTCCCAACTTGAAGAACTAGACGACGTTCAACATATTTATCACAACGTAAAATAATTATGGAAAAAGAAATTTTAGAATTTATTTTAAACAAAGTTGGTTATATTGCCACTGTTTCTAAAGAAGGTGTGCCAAACGTTGGCCCTAAAGTCACCATGCGCCATTTTTCTGGAAACATCTTAATTTGGAACGAAACAACTTGTAAACACACTAAGTTCAACATTGAAAAAACTGGCAAAGCATCAGTTTGTTTTGTTGACGAAGTTACGCAAACTGGCTATCGTTTTACTGGTCGTGCCACAATTTTAGACAAAACTTCTCAACTGTTTGAACTGTACTCAGAAAACGCCAAAAATCTTGGCCTTAAACAACCTGAGCACTTTGGCCAACTCGTAGTTGAACAAATCTATTTGCTAGACAGAGGGCCAAAAGCCGGAACTTTACTGAAAAACTTTGCGTAAAATATTTTCTAGCGACTTAGATGTAAGTAAAAACTAAATTAGTCTTTTTAAAACCAAGCACTGCTTGGTTTTTTATTTTTTATATCGTTTGGTTAAAAAAACCAAATAGTATATAATATTTAGGTATGTGCACACGCACAAAGGCAATGATATATAAGGTTATTAAAACACAAATAGCCGTTGCTGTGTTTTAAACAATTTACATGGAGCAAGCCTAATCTTTAGAATTAGACGAAAGGAGACTTTAAATATGGCTGAAAAATCAAAAGGAACAGTAAGAATTACACTTAAGTCATACGATCACAAACTAATTGATCAAGCTGCACTTAAGATAGTTGACGTTGTAACTAAAACTGGTGCCACTGTCGTAGGACCTGTGCCACTACCAACTAAACGCGAAATTTTCACTGTACTTCGTTCACCACACGTTAACAAAACTGCTCGTGAACAATTTGAACGAAGAACCCACAAAAGATTGATCGTAATTGAAAAAATCGGTCAAAAAACCTTGCCACAATTGTTTCAAACTGACTTACCATCAGGTGTAGATATTGCGCTAAAACAATAATTTATACACACGAAACTGGCAAATAAGACAAATTATCGTAAACGATAGAAAGGAAAAATTATGTCTAAAGGAATCTTAGGTAGAAAAATTGGAATGACTCAGATCTTTTCAGAAGACGGCAAGTTAATTCCAGTTACCGTGCTAGATTGCGCTGACAACGTTGTGCTTCAACAAAAAACTGTTGAAAAAGACGGATATGTTGCTACACAACTTGGTTGCCAATCAAAACGCGAAAGTCTTGCGAACAAACCAATTTTGGGACATGTTGCAAAAGCAAATACTGCTCCTAAGCGCTTCGTTAAAGAACTTAGGTTCAAACACAGCGCTTCAGAGCTAGCCAACCTTACAGTTGGTCAAACTGTAGAACCTACAATTTTTCAAGTAGGAGAATTAGTAGACGTGATTGGAATCACTAAAGGTAAAGGATTCCAAGGTTCAATTAAGAGACACGGTCAACGCCGTGGACCTGAAGCTCACGGTTCTCGCTACCACCGCGCCCCTGGTTCAATGGGTGCCATCAAGGGAAATATGAAAGGAAAACCACTTCCTGGTCACATGGGACACGAACAAGTGACTATTCAAAACCTTGAAGTTATCAAAGTAGACAAAGAACAAGCCCTACTTTTAGTAAAAGGTGCTGTTCCTGGTCCAAATAAAGGATTTGTTGTGGTTAAATCCGCTGTACGCTAAAGGAGTTTAAATTATGGAATATAAAGTATTAAACCAAAGCGGCAAAAAAGTAAAAACAATTGAATTAAACGACTTTGTTTTTGGAATTGAGCCACATAAACAAGCACTTTACGACGTTGTTCGCGCACAACGCCTAGCGATGCAACAAGGTACTCACCTAGTTAAAAACCGTTCAATGGTTTCAGGTGGTGGACGTAAACCTTATAAACAAAAAGGAACTGGTAGAGCCCGCCAAGGTTCTCGCCGTGCAGTTCAATTTGTTGGAGGTGGTGTAGCATTCGGTCCACAAGTTCGCGAATACGACATTAAAATCAATAAAAAAGTTCGCCAACTAGCTCTTCGTTCTGCACTTTCTCAACACGCTCAGCGTGGTACTTTAGTGTTAGTTGACAAAGTATCTCTACCTGAAGTTAAAACTAAACTATTTGCCCAAATTTTAGAAAGTCTAAAACTTGATCGCAAAGTTCTGTATGTTGACAGTGAGTTTGAGCCAAATGTTGTGCTAAGTGCACGTAATTTGAGCCAAATTACTGTTATGAACGAACCTAGCCACACTTCTGTATATGACTTGCTTGACGCAAAATACTTACTACTTACAGTTGTTGCCGCTAAAGAATTTGAGGAGGCGTTATGTTAAATTTAACTAAAATTAAACAATTTGATATTTTAGTTGAACCTATTATCACTGAAAAATCAAACAAGTTAATTGAAGCCTCAAACTCATACACTTTCCGTGTAAAAAAAGACGCTACTAAACCAGAAATCAAAGCTGCCGTTGAATCTATTTTTAAAGTAACTGTCTTGAAAGTCAGAACTGTGATTTCTCCTGCTAAGAAAAAAACAGTTGGACGCTACCAAGGAATGGTATCTGCTTTCAAAAAAGCCATCGTTACTCTAAAAGAAGGCGACAAGATTGCTGAGTTTACTATTTAGTGAAAGGAGTAAATGATGAAAATTAAGAACTATAAACCTACTACTAACGGACGTCGTAATATGTCTGTTATTGATTACTCTGAACTTTCAAAAGTTGCTCCAGAAAAATCACTACTTACAACTTTGAAAAAAACTGGTGGCCGCAACAACCAAGGAACGATAACTGTTCGCCACATCGGTGGTGGAGTTCGCCGTAAATACCGTATTATTGACTTTAAGAGAAACAAAGACTATATAGAAGCAGTTGTTAAGACTATTGAGTACGACCCAAACCGCTCTGCAAACATTGCATTAGTTGTCTACAAGGATGGCGAAAAACGCTATATCTTAGCGTGCGAAGACCTAAAAATCGGTCAAGTTATTCAAAGTGGGGAAAACGCCGATATCAAAGTCGGAAATGCGCTTCCACTTAGCAAAATTCCGGTTGGTACGTTTGTGCACAACGTTGAGTTAAAACCTGGCAAAGGTGGACAAATCGCGCGATCTGCGGGCACTTCTGTCCAAATTCTTGGCCGTGAAGAGAAATACGTCCTACTTCGTCTACAAAGCGGCGAAATGCGCAAAGTCTTGGCAACTTGCCGTGCAACTATCGGTGTAGTTGGCAACTCTCAACATGAACTAGTTGTTCTTGGTAAAGCCGGTCGTGTTCGTTTAATGGGCGTGAAGCCTCACGTTCGTGGTACTGCGATGAACCCAGTTGACCACCCTCACGGTGGTGGTGAAGGCCGCACACCAATCGGTCGTAAACAACCACTTACTAAATGGGGTAAGAAAACTCGTGGAGTTAAGACACGCGATCCTAAAAAAGCATCTAACAAACTTATTGTTAACCGTAGAAAAGGAGGAAAATAATGTCTCGTTCAATTAAAAAAGGACCTTATTGTGAATACACACTACTTGCAAAAATTGAAAAAATGGCAAAAGCAGGCGAAAAGAAAGTTATTCAAACCTGGTCTCGCCGTTCCACTATTTTCCCAATTTTCGTAGGGTTCACTTTAGCCGTGCACAATGGAAAAGAACACGTGCCTATCTACATTACTGAAGACATGGTTGGCCACAAACTAGGTGAGTTCGTGCCAACTCGTACCTTTAGAGGACACACTAAAGCCGACAAACGCGCGGCTGCTAAATAAGGTTGGTGAAATTTATGGAAAAACAAGCAAAAGCAATCGTACACGACGCCAAAGTTACACCACGCAAAGCCAAATTAGTAATTGACTTAATCCGCGGCGCAAATGTCAAAGAAGCCTTGGCTTACCTTCAATTTACTAACCGCAAAGCATCGCCAATTGTCAAAGAGTGCTTAAAATCAGCAATCGCGAATGCTGTAAATAATTTAAAGTTAGACGAAACTAAGTTGTATGTCAAAGAATGCTTCGCAACTGAAGGTCTAAAAATGAAAAGAATGTTGCCACGTGCCAAAGGTTCTGGTGACACTATAGTCAAAAGACGTAGCCACATTACTGTAGTTGTGGCTGAAAGGGGATAAGAATGGGTCAAAAAGTTAGTCCAGTCGGTCTGAGAACCGGAATTATTCGTAACTGGGAATCTCGTTGGTATGCAGACAAAAAACTAGTGCCTGCCTACATTAAAGAAGACTTCCTAATTCGCAAAACCATTAAAACTTATCCTGAATACAAAGAAGCCTTAATTTCTTCAATTGAAATTGAACGCTACAAAGGCAAAGAAAAAGATAAAGTCAGAATTCGCCTGTACACAGCCAAACCAGGGCTAGTAATTGGAACTAACGCCGAAACTCGCGCCAAAGTTATCAAAGCCCTTGAGAAAATCACTAAAAAAGACGTTATTTTAAATGTTGTAGAAGTTAAACGCTCAGAGAGAAGTGCCGAAATCGTCGCACAATCTATCGCTACCCAACTTGAAAACCGTGCGTCTTTCCGTCGTGTGCAAAAAATGGCAATTCAACGCGCCCTTAAAGCAGGCGCTTTGGGCTGTAAAACCCTAATCTCTGGTCGTCTAGGCGGCGCTGAAATGGCACGTTCAGAAGGATACTCAGAAGGTCGCGTGCCTCTACAGACCCTTAAAGCAGACGTAGACTACGCAACTGCTGAGGCCAACACTACTTACGGTATTCTTGGTGTTAAAGTCTGGATTTACAACGGAGACGTCAATAAAGGCGAAACTCGTGAAGAGAAAATCAAAGCCTACGAAGACGCGGCGCCTGAACGCAGACCAAGATTTAAAAAACCAGGTCAAAGACCTGCTCGTCCAAACGGAGGTAAATAGTTTATGTTAATGCCAAAAAGAACTAAATATCGCCGTCCACACCGCGTGTCTTATGAAGGTGTTGCCAAAGGTAGAAATGAAGTAATTAATGGAGATTTTGCTCTACAAGCCCTTGAAGGTTCATATATTACTTCTCAACAAATAGAAGCGGCTCGTATCGCGATGACCAGACACATGAAAAGACTTGGTCAAGTTTGGATCAACATTTTCCCACACATGTCTCGCACCAAGAAACCTCTTGAAGTGCGTATGGGTTCCGGAAAAGGTGCACCAGACCACTGGGTTGCGGTAGTTAAACAAAACAAAATTATGTTTGAAGTAGCCGGAGTTGCCGATGAAATCGCACGCGAAGCGCTTCGCTTGGCTTCACATAAACTACCAATTAAATCAAAAATCGTGAAAAGGGAGGTTAAATAAGTATGAAAAAGATGCAAGAACTTAGAAAATACACAGATACAGAAATAGAAAGCAAAATTTTTGAGTTAAAACAAGAAATATTTAACCTTCGTTTCAAACAAGCAACAGGGCAACTTACAGACACAGCCCGCGTTAAAAAAGCCCGTAAACAAATCGCTCGTCTATACACTATCTTAACCGAGCGCAAATCACAAAAGGAGTAGTCAACAATGGAAAGAGAAACTAAAAGAAAAGTTTTCCGTGGTAAAGTTGTTTCAGATAAAATGGATAAAACTATAGTTGTCGTTGTTGACACTTATAAAAATGATCCACTTTACAACAAACGCTTTAAGGTATCTAAGAAATTCCACGTTCACGATGAGAAAAATGAATGCAAAATCGGCGATACTGTGGCGTTTGCAGAAACCCGCCCACTTTCTCGCACTAAGTCATTTAGACTTATTAAAGTGCTTGAAAAAGCCGTGGTAATTTAGTTTGAGAGGTAACGTAAGATGATTCAACAAGAAACTAGATTACTTGTGGCTGACAACACAGGAGCAAAGGAAGTTTTAGTAATTAAAATTCCAGGTGGTACTCGCCACCGCTACGCCAACATTGGCGACCTTGTGATTGTAACTGTCAAAAAAGCAACTCCTGGCGGAGTTGTTAAAAAAGGTGACGTTTGCAAGGCAGTAGTTGTGAGAACCAAAGACGGCCTTAGAAGAGCAGACGGTTCATATATTAAATTTGGTGAAAACGCAGTTGTATTGGTCAAAGAAGACAAAACCCCTCGCGGAACTCGTATTTTTGGACCGATTGCTCGCGAGCTTAGAGACAACAATTACACAAAAATCTTGTCTTTAGCACCAGAAGTTTTATAAAAAGGAGGAATTTGTTAAATGTATATCAAAACTGGAGACAAAGTTGCCATCATTGCTGGCAAAGACAAGTTCACTACCGATAAAAAAGGTGTTAAAACTCGCACAACTGGCCGCGTTATTCAAGTGCTTCGCGACAAAGACATGGTAGTCGTAGAAGGCGTCAATATCGCCAAAATCGCCAAAAAACCAAATCAAAATAGTGAAAAAGGCCAAATTATTTCAAAACCAATGCCAATCCACGTTTCAAACGTGGCGCTAATTGATCCAAAAACCCAAAAACCTACCCGTGTTTCTTTTAAACAAGAAAACGGTAAAAAGGTGCGAATCGCCAAATCTGGCGACGCGATTAAATAAGGAGCAGGTAAATGACTTCAAGATTAAAACAACATTACATAAAAAAAGCAATTCCTGCTTTAATTAAAGAGTTTAAGTACTCATCTGTGATGCAAGTGCCTAAACTAGAAAAAATAGTTATCAACGTCGGAGCAGGTGATGCTGCTCAAAACTCCAAAGTTATTGAAGATATCGTTAAAGAAGTTGGCCAAATCGCCGGACAACGCCCAGTTGTTACGCGCGCACGTAAATCAATTTCTAACTTCAAACTAAGAGAAAATATGCCAATTGGCGTTAAAGTCACTCTACGTGGTGAGAAAATGTATTACTTTTTAGATAAACTAATTTCAATTTCTCTACCTAGAGTTCGCGACTTTAGAGGAGTTTCTAAAACCGCGTTTGATGGTCGTGGAAACTACACCCTTGGTGTTAAAGAACAACTGATTTTCCCAGAAATTAGATTTGACGATATTAAAAAAATCCGTGGGATGGACGTAGTTTTAGTAACTACTGCTAAAACCAACGAAGAGGCATTTAGTTTACTTAAAAACTTAGGCATGCCTTTTGCTAAATAGAGGACTCAAACTTATGGCTAAAAAATCAAAAATTAATGCAAATAACAAAAAACTAGAAGTCTATCTACGCTATCAAGAACGCGCTCGCGAACTGAAGGCTAACAAAGACTATTTAGCACTACAAAAATTGCCAAGAAACGCATCGCTTTGCCGTTACCGCAACCGTTGTCAAATTGACGGTCGTCCACACGGTTTCATTCGTAAATTTGGAATTTCTCGTAACAACTTTCGCAAAATGGCAGCAGCAGGACTGTTGCCCGGCGTAAAAAAAGCCAGCTGGTAGAAGGAGGCATTTATGGTATCAGATACAATTGCAGATATGTTAACTCGCATTCGTAATGCGAACAGACAACACAAATTAAGCGTAAATGTTCCACATTCTACTGAAAAAGAACGTATTTTAAAAGTCTTAAAATCAGAAGGTTTTATCGCTTCTTACGCTGTTTTTCAAGAAGGCGTGGCTAAAAACATGAACGTTGAACTTAAATACTCAGAAGACAAGGAACTTGTAATTCACGGACTTCGCCGTGTCTCTAAACCAGGTCTAAGAGTATACTCAAGCAAAGAAGAACTACCTCGTGTCTTTAATGGACTTGGAATTGCTGTAATTTCAACCTCTAAAGGCATTATGTCAGACCGTGCTGCTAGAAAAGCAGGTCTAGGTGGCGAAGTTCTTTGCTATGTGTGGTAGGAGGAAATAGTTATGTCTAGAATTGGCAATAAAGTTATTGTAGTTCCACAAGGCGTTTCGGTTTCTGTTTCTCCTGAAAACTACACAGTGGTCAAAGGTCCACACGGTGAACTTACAAAACAGTTTTCCACAGTTTTAAAAATCATTCAAACCAACGACCAAATTCAAATCACTCGTCCAAATGACGAAAAAATTACAAAACAACTACACGGCACAACTCGTGCAATTTTGGCAAACATGGTACAAGGTGTGTTCCAACCATTTCAAAAAGAACTGGACATCATTGGTGTAGGTTACAAAGCAAACTCTGTAAACGGTAAACTAAATCTTGCCCTTGGGTTTTCTCATCCTGTAGAAGTTGAAGTGCCAAAAGGCTTAGTGTGCGAAACTCCAAGTCCTGTTAAAATCATTATCAAAGGTATTGACAAAGAACTAGTTGGTGAGTTTGCAGCGCGCGTACGCCTACTTAAAAAACCAGAACCATATAAAGGAAAAGGTATCCGCTACACAGGTGAACATGTTCGCCAAAAAGCCGGAAAAACCGCTAAATAAGGAGGACGAACATGATTTTAAAAATTTCCAAAAACGAATCTCGCTTGTCAAGACACGAGCGTGTCAGAAAATCAGTTTCAGGTACTTCTGCTCGTCCTCGTCTATCTTTATACCGTTCAAACACTCACATCTACGTCCAAATTATTGACGACACAAAAGGCCATACCTTGGTTGCTGCCAACACCAAAGAACTAAAACTTGGCAAAAATTTAGCGGCAGCCGAAGCCCTTGGTACAACAATTGCCAAAAAAGCACTGAAAGCGAAAATCAAAGCAGTTGTTTTTGACCGCTCAGGTTATCTATACGCAGGTCGTGTTAAAGCCCTTGCTGAAGCTGCTCGCACTGCCGGACTTGAGTTTTAAAGGAGTATATTATGTACGATAAATTTGAAAAAGAAGAAAAAGAATTTGACGAAAAAGTCGTTCATATTGGCCGCGTTACTAAAGTTGTTAAAGGTGGTCGTCGTTTCCGCTTCTCAGCGCTTGTAGTAGTTGGCAACCACAAAGGCAAAGTAGGTTTTGGAACAGGTAAAGCCAACGAAGTTCCAGACGCAATTAAAAAAGCGATTGAACAGGCTAAACAAAACCTAATTAACGTACCGATTGTTAACAACACTATTCCTCACTACATTGAAGGAATTTACGGATCTGGCCACGTTGTTTTAAGACCAGCCTCAGACGGTACCGGAATTGTTGCCGGTGGTGCTGTTCGTGCGGTTTGCGAACTGACAGGTGTGTCTAACATCTTGTCAAAATCCCTTGGTTCTCGCGCACCTATTAACATGATTAGAGCAACTTTTGAAGGTTTTAAACTACTTAAAACTAAAGAAGAAATCGCTCGTCTACGTGGCGTGGAGGTGAAAAACCTATGAAACTAAAAGTTGTGCTAAGACGTTCTTTAATCGGACGTTTACCACGTCAAGTTAAAACTGCCGAAACTTTGGGCCTAAAGCGCATCAACGACGAAGTAGTTTTAGAAGACAACGCTGTAAACCAAGGCAAAATTAAAACTATTGCTCACTTGGTTGAAGTCAAGGAAGCGAAATAAGGAGGCCTTTGTTTATGCTAAATGAACTTAAAAACTTACGTCCACGTCCAGATAAGAAACGACTAGGTCGTGGAATTGGCTCAGGCACTGGAAAAACCTCTGGTAAAGGCCACAAAGGTCAAAACGCACGTTCTGGCGGTGGCACTCGCCCTGGTTTTGAAGGTGGACAATTACCACTTTTCCAACGTTTGCCAAAACGTGGTTTTCACTCACTTAACCAAACTAAAAACGCAATCATTTCACTTTCTGCTTTAAACTGCTTTGAGCCAGAAACTGTAGTTACAGTTGACCTGCTTTTAGAAAAAGGTCTTATTTCTAAACCTTTTAAAGCAGTTAAAGTCCTAAACGGAGAACTTAGTCAAAAACTAACTTTAAAAGTTCACCAAATCTCTAAATCTGCCTTAACTAAACTCCAAGAACTTGGCGGCAAATTTGAGGCAATTTAACAATGAATAGAGTCAAAAGAATTTTATCCAATAAACAAATTCTGCAAAGATTTATCTTTACACTTGCTCTACTTTTAGCGCTAAGGGTGATGTCTTTCATCCCGATGCCTTTAGTCAACGTAGACGCAATTCGCAACCTATTTGAAAATGGACTTGGATTCTTTGCGATTTTAAATAACTTTTCAGGAAGATCGCTTGAACGCTTTTCTTTCCTGGCAATGGGAATTTCTCCTTATATTACGGCGTCTATCGTCACCCAACTTCTGCCAATGGTAGTTCCTACCTTTAAAGAATGGCAAGAACAAGGCGAAGAGGGTCGCTACAAAATTAACAAAATCAACCGAATACTAGCAATCGCGATTGCTTTTGTCCAAGGTATTTCGCTAGTGCTTTCTTTCTCAGCGGGCCGCGGAACTCAGTTTTTCGTAGGGTTCTCTGGCAACATCGGTATGGCGATGATCTACATAGGTCTAACTATTGCTGCTGGTACCGCGATTTGTATTTGGTTTGCCGACATGATTACTCAAAAAGGTATCGGAAACGGCTCTTCAATGCTAATTACTGCCGGAATTATTATTTCTATTCCTTCAATGTTTAGCATGATGACCAAAAAATATATCACCGAAGCTACAAGCTGGACACATTACGTGAACTTCGTAGTAATTACTCTGCTTTATATAGCTATCATTCTAGGGGTAATATTCGTTGAAACCTCTAGCCGTAAAATCCCAATTCAACACGCCAACCGCCAGGCTCAGTCTGACTCAAACATTCCAATTAAAGTCAACACTGGAAACGTGATGCCCGTGATTTTTGCCTCAACTCTGTTGGGTATCCCGCAAACTATTACCGGGTTTATCACTCAAAACTACTCGTCTGGTGGCGGTTTTTGGGTTAACGAAATCTTTAACTTCCAAAGACCAATTGGCTACATTATCTATATTCTGTTAATTATTGCTTTTTCGTTTTTCTACACCTTTATGCAGTTTGACCCTGAAAAAATTTCTGACAACTTATCTAAATCAAATGCCTATATTCCAGGAATTCGTCCAGGTGAGGACACTAAAGACTTTATTGCTAAAACTTTATTTAAAGTCAATGTTATTGGCACAATTTACCTAGTAATTATCTCTTCACTGCCAATTTTAACCGCTGTTATCTTTGGTCTACAAGGTGCCGAGGCTTCTGCAATTACTCTAGGTGGTACATCGCTACTTATCGTTGTTGGTGTGGCAATAGAAACCACTAAACAAATTGAAACTGACGCTGAAAGCAATCAATATAGGGGGATTTTTGGTTAATGATAATTATCTTAATGGGGCCTCCTGGTGGAGGTAAAGGCTCACAGGCCAAAGTCTTAAAAACTCACTACTCAATTCCCCACATTTCAACTGGGGATATGTTTCGCGAAAACATTAAAAACGAAACTGTACTTGGCAAGAAAGTCAAAGCAATTCTCGCAGCCGGAGAACTAGTTCCGGATTCTTTGACAGACGAACTAGTTTTGGACCGCCTAAGTCAACCAGATGCTAAAGGCGGGTTTATCTTAGACGGATACCCTCGCAATCTTGCCCAAGCCGTTGAACTTGACCGTATCCTTGCTAAACTTGGATTTACAATTACTAAAGTTGTAAATATTGATGCGAACGATGAACTAATCGTAGCGCGCCTTGCTGGTCGCCGAGTTTGTCCTAAATGCGGAGAGACTTATCACATTCCAAACATGCCACCGCAAGTTGAAGGCAAATGCGACAAGTGCTCAGCTGATATTGTGCAACGAGCAGATGACCAAGAGTCAACAATTCGCGCAAGACTTTCGCTTTACCACGAAAACTCCAAACCAATTGAACAGTTTTACGAAGACAAAGGTCTGTTTTGCACAGTTGATGGCAATGTTTCCATTGAACACACTAAAGCCCAAATTATTGAGGTTTTAGGTAAATAGTTATGATTACTATTAAAACCCCTGAACAACTTAGTAAAATGAAAGAATCCGGCAGGATTCTTTCAGAACTAAGAAAAGAACTAGAACAACACTTAAAACCAGGAGTATCTACACTTAAATTAGACGAAGTTGCGGCTAAGTTTTTAGCCGACCACGGTGTTGTTTCTTCTTTTTTAAACTACGAAGGCTACAAGCACTCAATTTGCGCGAGTGTCAACGACTGCGTAGTCCACGGCATTCCTTCTAAAGACGTGGTTTTAAAACCAGGCGACATTATTTCACTGGACTTAGGTGTCCTTAAAGACGGTTGGCACGCAGATTCTGCTTGGACTTACGAAATTGGCGAAGTCACACAAGAAGCAAAAGACTTAGTGGAAAGAACTAAAGAAGCCTTGATGCAAGGACTTTCTGTAGTAAAACCAGGTAACTTTATTACAGATATCGGCAAAGCCATTGAAAACTATTTAAAGCCGTTTAAATACGGCATAGTTCGTGAGTTTTGTGGCCACGGAATTGGCGAAAAACTACACGAAGATCCATACATTTTTCACTACAACCAACACATGAAACACACCGAAATTAAAGAAGGTATGACAATTTGCGTTGAACCTATGGTAAATCTTGGTTCACACAAAGTAAAAATTCAAAAAGACGGTTGGACAACTGTCACTAAAGACCATAAACCCGCTGCCCACTTTGAGTATACAGTCTACGTCACAAAAGACGGATATGAGATACTCACTCCCAGAATTTAAATAAATAGGTACTAAACTATGCGAAAAGAACAAATAGAAATTGATGCTGTCATTGTTGAAGTACTACCTAGTGCTGTGTTTTTATGCAGACTAGAAAGTGGACACGAAATTAAGGCCCGAGTATCTGGTAAAATCCGCATGAATAACATACGCATTTTACCTGGCGATAAAGTAACTTTAGAATTATCACCATATGATTTAACTCAAGGCCGCATTATTTATCGCAAAAAATAAGGAGGACTTATGAAAGTCAGATCATCAGTTAAGCCAATGTGCGATAGCTGCAAAGTTATTAAAAGAAAAGGTTATGTGCGTGTAATTTGCGAAAACCCACGCCATAAACAAAGACAAGGATAGGAGATTAAAATATGGCCAGAATCGCTGGGGTAGATATCCCTTCAAACAAAAGAGTAGTAATTTCACTTACCTACATTTACGGTATTGGTGTTAAACTTGCTCAAAAAATTCTTCAAGACGCCGGAATCTCTGAAGACGTGCGTGTTAAAGATTTAAACGACGACGATCTTTCAAAAATCCGCAAAGAAGTAGCAAAATACACAGTTGAAGGTGACCTTCGTCGTGATGTTAACCTAAACATTAAACGTTTAATGGAAATCGGTTCATATCGTGGTATTCGCCACCGTAAACAACTGCCAGTGCGTGGACAAAACACAAGAAACAACGCCCGCACTCGCAAAGGCAAAGCAAAAGCGATTGCCAATAAAAAGAAATAGGGAGGAATGAACAATGGCTAAAAAAGTAAGCACACGTCGCAAAGCACGTAAAAACATACCTCTTGGCAAAGCATACATTCACACAACATTTAACAACACAATTGTAACAATCACTGACCTTGATGGCAACGCCATCGCATGGTCTTCAGCAGGCGCACAAGGTTTTAAAGGTACTCGTAAATCAACAGCCTTTGCTGCTCAAATCACCGCAGAAGCCGCTGCAAAAGCCGCTATGGAAAACGGTATGATCAAGGTAGAGGTGTCTGTTAAAGGACCTGGACCAGGCCGTGAGTCTGCTATTCGTTCACTGCAAGTTGCTGGTCTTGAAATTGTTTCAATTGAAGACAACACACCAGTTCCACACAACGGTTGCCGCCCACCTAAGCGTCCACGTGGCTAGGAGGAAGTATGCGTAATTTAAAATTTGAAAAACCAAACGCAATTTCCGTAATTTCTGCAGACAAAACAACTGCAAAGTTCTCAATTAAACCACTTGACCGAGGATATGGTATCACAATCGGAAACGCTCTTCGACGCGTTCTGCTTGCCTCAATTCCGGGAGCAGCTTTGATTAACGTAGAAATTAAAGGCGTGCCACATGAGTTTTCAACAATCCCTGGTGTTAAAGAAGGAGTTGTTGAAATCGTTTTAAACCTAAAAGACGCAATTTTTCGCCTAGATTCAGTTGAACCTGGTTTCCGCGTAGAAGTTTCTTTAAACGACGTTGACAAAGAAATCATTACACTTGGTGACTTTGTAGTCCCTGCTGGTGTTGAAGTTGTCAACCCAGATCACGTAATTTGTCATTTAAATAAAGGAACTAGCATCTCACTTACTGCAACTCTGGCAACTGGTGCTGGCTACGTTACTCAAAACGACAATAAAGCGTATCTTGACCACATTGGCCAAATTGCGCTAGATTCAATTTTTACCCCAGTTAAACGCGTTAACTTTAACGTAGAAAAACTACAAGGTGGTTATGACGAGTTAATTTTAGAAGTTGAAACTAACGGCGCAATTGACGCTAAAGACGCAGTTTCTGAAGCTGCTTCTATGCTAAGTGAGTTATTTGGTGCAGTTCGCCAAATTTCTGAAAACGCAGAACAATTCCAAGACTACATTGCAGAAGAAGCCGAAACTACTGCACAAGCAGTTGACAAAAACCTATCAATTGATAGACTAGATTTATCTGTTCGTCTATACAACGCGCTTTCTCGCGAAGGCATTAAAACAATTGATCAACTACTTGACATGACAGACCAAGAAATTAAAAGCATCCGCAACCTTGGGCAAAACTCATTTATCGAACTGCAAAACAAATTGGCTGAGTTTAAAGACAGTACAATTACTAAAAAAACAGTTGATGATGACGATGCTTTAATTAAAGAAATTTTTGACGATATTGAGGAGGGACTATAATAATGAGTTCAAAACTATCTAGAAACTCAGCTGCCCTAAGAGCAGTACTTAGAGACTTAGCGACAGCACTAATCGTTAAAGAAAGAATTATTACTACTCACTCTAAGGCCAAAGAAACTCAAAAAATGGTAGAAAAACTAATTACCCTTGGCAAAAAAGGCGATATTAACGCTCGCCGTTTAGCCAGAACTTACCTTAGAGATGTAGAGACTGACACTAAAGGCGAAACTGTATTAAGTAAATTATTTCAAACAGTTGCTCCACGTTTTAAAGATAGAAACGGTGGATACACAAGAATAATTAAAACAGTTGGTCGTAAAGGCGACAACGCTCCAATGTCAATTCTTGAGTTTGTATAATCACTTTATAAAAATAATTTAATCGCAAACACAATTGAGAACCACGCTTTTTAAAAAGTGTAGTTCTCTTTTGCACTTATTTTAGGAGAAATTTATTTATGAAATTAGTAAAAGAAACTAAATCAGAAGTTAAAGTTGCCTTAGTTAAAGCCAGCACAAAGTGCGTGCTTTTAAAGGAACTTACAGAAAAAAGAGGATTCAAAGCACAAGCCGGTGAAATTCTGGATTTACTTAGTTTAGAAAACACAGGCACAGTTTATCTAGGACTAGGTGACAGAACTCATGAAGACCTTCGTTTAGCCGGTTTTAAATTAGTTAAGTTCCTTGAAGCCAGAAAAATCAAGAGTTTTAACCTAGATTACGAGCACGTAAAAACCCTAGACACTATTTACTTAGTTGAAGGCTTTTACCACGGAATTTACCTATACAACCGCTATAGAGCCGACAAAACTCAGTTCTTGCCAGAAATCGGACTTGGTGAGTTTGCTGAACAAAAAGAAGCACTAGACGAACTTAAAAACTTAGCCGACTCAATTTTTCTTTGCCGTGATTTAATTAACACACCGGCAAATGACTTGTACCCTGCTAACTACGCTGAGTTAATTAAAGAAACTTTTAAACCTTTTAAAGATGTAGAAGTTACCGTTTTTGACAAAAAACAAATGCAAGAACACAAATTGTTTGCAGCACTTGCGGTCGGTAGTGGTTCTGACAACGACCCAAGATTTGTAGTAATTAAATATCAACCAAACAAAGCAGACGATGAATTCCTTTCTTTTGTTGGAAAAGGTATAACTTACGATAGTGGAGGATACGCTTTAAAAATTCCTTACACTAACATGCTTACAATGAAAACTGATATGTCGGGGTCTGCTGCTGTAGTTTCGGCAATTTTAGCGCTGGCTAAAAATAAAGTTAAACAAAATGTCTGCGGGGTAATGTCGCTTTGTGAAAACGCCGTGTCTGGACACGCTTATAAAAACGGAGACGTTTTTAAAACTCACAAAGACGGAGTTACTATTCAAGTTGACAATACAGACGCAGAAGGTCGTGTGTCTATGGCAGACTCTATCCACTGGGCTGCCACTGAAGTTAAGTCAAAATCAATCGTTGAGTTTTCAACTCTAACTGGTGCTTGCATCGTTTCGCTTGGTACAGACATTTCTGGATGTGTTTCTTACCACCCAGAACTTACTCAAAAAGTAATCGAGGCAGGTGAAGAGGCAGGTGAAAGAATTTGGCAATTCCCAATTTCTAAAAAACACGAAGAAGCAGTTAAAGGAACATTTGGTACAATTAAAAATGTTTGTTCAGGTGGAGCTGGTTCAATTACTGCCGGAATTTTCTTAACTTATTTTTCTGAAAAAGTTCCGTATGTTCACGTAGACATCGCCGGAACTGCTTACAATCCACCATACCTTTACTACGCAGATGGAGCAAGCGGAGTTGGTGTTAGAACAATTTATAACTTCGTTAAAAACTCACTTAAAAAATAAACTTTTCATGCAAATTAAACCCCTTTAAGATGGCTAAAATAAGCCATTTTAAAGGAAATAAAAAAGGAACACTAATGTGTTCCTTTTTTGATGTATTTTAGTTTAATTATCGTTCTTGTTTTCTCAAAGTGCGAAGAGCTCTTGCTGAAACCATGACTTTGTGAGTGTGACCTGCTTCGTCAGTAAATTTCACTGGTTGCAAGTTTAAGTTCCAGACTCTGCGAGTCGCACGAAGAGAGTGTGATCGATTATTTCCGGCAAGTTGTTTTCTGCCGCTAATAGCGCATATTCCCATGTTTATAAATCTCCTCTCCAATTATTTTAGCATAATCAGGGTTTTTCCGCAATTTTAAACTTTTTGTATGTTAAACT
>CAUUDV010000009.1:0-31743 GCA_963544075.1 uncultured Acholeplasmataceae bacterium
CATGAACGGTGAGGCGGCCGAAACGGAGAACGGAGGTAATGAATGAAAAAAACAAATTTAATGTGCAGTCAATGCCTTCAAAGAAACTATCAAGTTGCAGTTGGCAATAAAAGAATTGAAATCAAAAAATACTGCCCTAAATGCAACTCTCATACTTTGCATAAAGAAAATAAATGATTACAAAAAGAAACAAAACTACTCAGTTTAAGTGTGGTAGTTTACTAATTGGTGGAAATAACAATGTCTACATTCAATCCATGACTACTACCAAAACTAAAGATGTGGAAGACACTGTCAAGCAGATTAAAGAATTAGAACGAGCAGGTTGCCAAATCATCAGAGTAGCAGTTCTAGATGAAACCGACGCTAAATCAATTAAAGAAATTAAGAAACAAATTAACATTCCTTTAGTTGCAGATATCCATTTTGACTATCATCTGGCTTTAATTGCAATTGAAAATGGTGTTGATAAAATTAGAATTAACCCTGGCAACATTGTAAATAAAAACCACATCAAAGAAATCGTTGATGCTTGCAAAGCAAAAGGAATTGGTATTAGAATTGGACTAAACTCAGGCTCCTTACCAAATGCTTTACCTGCAACTGCTGAAAACTTTATTAAAGTAATGAAAAAAGAAGTTGAAATGCTAGAAGAGTTTGGTTTTAAAGACATTTGTCTATCTTTAAAGGCAACTTCTGTTTTAACTACTATTGAATGTTATGAACTTGCTGCAAGAACATTTAAATATCCACTGCACATCGGAGTCACTGAAGCGGGTACACTAATCGGCGGAACTGTTAAAAGTAGTTCTGCGCTTTCTGTGCTTTTACTGAGAGGAATTGGCAACACTATACGCGTGTCTTTGACTGAAAATCCAGTTTTAGAAATTAAAGTTGCCAAAGAAATTCTCAAGTGTTTAGGCCTAAAAAAAGACGGCGTTGACTTTGTTAGTTGCCCAACATGTGGACGTTTAGAATATGATATGGAAGATATTGCTAAACGAGTTGAAAGTTTTTGCGATACTTTAAATAAAAAGATAAAAGTTGCTGTTATGGGTTGTACTGTTAATGGCCCAGGTGAAGCAAGAGATTCAGATATTGGAATATGTGGAAACAAAGACAGTGTTTTAATTTTTAAGAAAGGTAAAGTCTTTAAAAAAATTAAACCAGAAGACGCTTATTTAGAACTTACCGAAATTATTAAAACAGATTTTTAATATCCTAAACCGACTGCTTTTTTAGCCTTTGTGTAGCTTTCTTTTGCAAGTTTTTCGGCAAATTTTTTGCCGCTTTCTAAAGTTTTGATTAACTCGTTTGAATTAACTAGTTTTTCTATTTTTTCGCCCAACGGAACGATTTCCTGGACTAAAATATCGGCTAAATCCAATTTAAATTGGGCATAATTTAAAGATTCTTTATATCTATTTTCAATATCTATAATAGATAGACCAGTAACTCCTGCATAAATGTTTAATAAATTAGAAATTGCAGGTTTTTTATCTAAATCAAAGTAAATTTTCGCTTCTGAGTCTGTTACGGCAGACTTAATTTTCTTGATAATAACCTCTTTTGAGTCTGAGAGTAAAATGTAGGATTTAGGGTTTTCAGAACTCTTAGACATTTTTGCAAAAGGGTCTTGTAAAGACATTATACGGCGTGTATGTTTATTGATTTCATATTTAGGTATTTTAAAAGTTTCGCCATACAGTTTATTAAAACGATGAGCAAGAGTCTCAGTTAACTCCATATGCTGCTTTTGGTCTTCACCAATTGGCACAAGGTCTGCGTTGTAAAGCAAGATGTCTGCAGCCATTAAAGCAGGATAGGTGAAAAGCGAACTTCTGATGTTTTTAGTGTTAGCGGACTTTTCTTTAAATTGAATCATTCTACTAAGCTCACCAAAATAAGCCGTGGACTCCATTAAAAATCCAAGTGCAGCGTGTTCATTAATTTCGGATTGCACAAAAATATGAGTACGGTTTTTGTCAAATCCTAATGCAGAGTAACATGCTGCAATTCTTAAAATGTTTTCTCTCAGTTCTTTTGGGTCAATTGGTAAAGTAGTGGCGTGTAGGTCTGCAATAAAAATCAAAAGTTCTGAGTCTGGATTCGCCTGAACAACCGCTTTTAGGTTTTTAAGCGCACCTAAATAATTGCCAAGAGTTAGGCTTCCGGTTGGTTTAATTGCTGTTAAAATAATTTTTCTATTTTTGTCCATATGAATATCCTTTGACAACTTTAGTCTCTATTTTGGAAACCCCTCTAAAAACCTCGCCATCAACTTGTGCAGTTTTTGTGTTTTCGGTTTCTATTGTGATTTCTTTGGCTTTAAAAATTTTAACAAATTTTTTAAAGACTGTGTGCCAGCCTAAATAAATAAACGGAAATAGTAGCAATAGAAGTAATCTTGAACGAATAGTTACTAATATCAAATAAAGAAAATCTTCCCTTTTGGCCATTGGAGCAATTTTCATGCCACCACCAAAATAAGGGCCGTGCATTACAGAAGCCAAAAAACAGTTTTTGTGTTCGCTAGCTACACCATCTACCAATACTTTTACTGAAAACGGTTTATATCTAAAAAAAGTAGCAATGGTGACTTCAGCAAAAGTGCTTTTGATTTTATATGCTCGCATGTTATCTAGACGTCTGCAAATTTCTCCGTCTATGCCAATTCCTACACCATTTAAAAACAAGAAGGTTTCATCGCCTATCTTAGCTTGCCCAAAATACTTTAAATTTGCTTTAAAATCAACTGCCTTGGTTTTGTCTTTAAAGCCACGCAGAAAGTCATTGCCGGTTCCACCACGCGCAACTAGCACTGTGGCTTTAACTTGCGTTAAATTAACTGAGTTTACAATTTTATTTAAAGTACCATCTCCGCCAAATATCAAAATCACGTCCCTTTTTGAAAAAGACTTGAAATACTTTTCAACATCGGAAAGTGCGAGTATTGAGTTTAAAGTAGCGTTATCTTGATTTTCTAAATAAAACTTATGAGCTTTTTTGTAGTTTTTAGAAAGTGGGTTGTAAATAATTCTATACATTTAGGCGTTAATTAAATTGCAAAAGCATTAAATTGTTTTTTGCCACGTTTAATTACAAAATATTTTTTAAAAGCTGGTTTTAAATCTCTTAGTTTAAGTTCAAGGTCGGTGATTTTTTCTGAGTTTACAGAAATAGAGCCGGCTTGTATAAACTCACGAGCCTCACGTTTAGATTTCGCTAAGTTAAGTGAAACTAAAATATCTAAAATGCTTGCGTCTTTTTCAAACTTTTGTTTACCAAACGCTGAGTAAAGCATTTTATATTCGTTTTCGCCAAGATCTGTAAGTGCTCCTTTAAATAAAGCGTCTGTAATTTTTTTGGCAGAGTTTAGTGCATCTTTACCATGTACAAATTCACAAACAAACTCAGCAAGTTTAGTTTGTGCAAGTCTTTTTTCAGGCTCTTTCTCAACAGAAAGTGCGAGTTCTTCAATTTCTTTTACAGAAAGTAGAGTAAGTAGTTTTAAGTACTCAACAATCATTTTATCTTCAACATTTAAAAAGTATTGATAAAGAGTGTATGGTGAAGTTAGGTTTTCGTCTAACCAAAGTGCGCCACTTTCAGATTTACCAAACTTAGTACCATCTGCTTTTAAAAGTAGTGGTGAAGAAAGTCCAAGTGCATCGTTTTCACCTTCTAGTTTACGAATCAGTTCAAGGCCAGCAGTGATATTTCCCCATTGCTCAGAGCCACCGAACTGAATCTTGCAGTCGTAGTTTTTGTAAAGATAGTAAAAGTCAATAGATTGCAGAAGTAGATATGAAAACTCAGTGTAAGAAATTCCGGTTTCTAAACGTCTTTTAATTACGTCTTTTTCAAGCATATAGTTAATTCCAAAGTTTTTGCCAAAATCTCTTAAAAACTCAATAATTGATAGTTTTGACAACCATGTTGAGTTATTTACAAAAATCACCTTGTTAGACTTTAAGATCTTTTTAACTTGTTTTTCAATTGAGTCTACATTCTTTTTAACTTCTTCATTTGAAAGAATGTGGCGTTCAACATTGGGTTTAGGGTCACCAATTGCTCCAGTTGTCCCACCAATTAAGCAAATTGGAATCAAGCCTCTTTCTTCAAGTAGTTTGATTCTAATAATTTGGACTAAATGACCGCAAGTGAGTGAACTTCCAGTTGGGTCAAATCCGATGTAGAACTTAGTTCCAGGCACTAAGTTTTTTTCAGCAAGTTCTAAAGAAGAACAGTCTTTGACCATTCCCCTCCATTTAAGTTCTTCAAGTAAATTCATAAATTACCTACTACTTTCTCTTTCAATCAATTCATATTCAACGAAAGTTTGTGTCTTATCTATTTTAACATTTTCAATTAACTGAGTTAAGTAAATTAAGGCCTGTTCTCCTAAACGGTAATTAGAATAAGAAATTGAGGTTAGTTGGGGGGTAAATAGTTTACAAAAGTTAGTGTTTTGCATGCATACTACACGGTAGTCAGTACCACATTTTAAGTTTTTTTGTCTAAGCAGGTTAATTGCTTTAAGCGCGGCGATATCTCTAGTTGCCACAATTGCTTCAATTTGATTTACTTCAAAAAACGATAAAAAATCGTGTTCCTCAACGTCTTCTGGATCCATTCTAAAAATGTAGGGTTTTAAGTTACTTTCGTTGATTGTTTCTAGATATCCACTTTCCTTTTCTAAATTAGAAAAGTAAGTAATTTTAGAAGTTAAAAATAAAATTCTTTTCGTGTTTTTATCAATTAAGTGTTTGGTTGCAGTTGCAACCGCTTTTTTAAAGTCTAGTGCTGTAAAAGTTACGCCTGGCAACTTAACTGCTGTATTGATAAAGGTAAACGGAAAATTAGCATTTAACAAAGGTTTGGTAAACGCTTCGATTTGTTCGTTTGTGATGTGTTCATCTAAAAAGATAATTCCGTCTATTTTTTCAGCCAGTACAGATAAAATAAAGGCTTCGTAATTGCTTTTAGATTTGTATGAAAAAATACGGATTGTGTATTTTTGGTTAGCCGCTGCGTCTAAAATTCCAGAGATTAACCTTGATATTGAAGGTCTGGAAACTTCCGATAAAATAAGTGCGATATTTCGTGAGTTTTGAGATGCCAAAGAAGCGGCTACTCTGTTTGGAAAATATTGCATTTCTTTGATAATCTTCCAGACTTTTTCGTGAGTTTTGGGGCTAACTTTGCTTGATTTGGCTAAAACTCTGGAAACTGTAGCAATTGATACATTGGCTTTTTTTGCAATGTCGTAGATTGTGTGTTTTTTAGACATAAGTTATTCCTTTGTGAGATATTTGGGTTTTATATGAAAGTATAACCCGATGCAAAAGCATCGGGTTATTTTACGAAAACAAATTTAAATTAGTAATAAATTTTAATTTCTTTAATATTAAAACGGTGGTGAGAATTATCTTTGGGTTTTTCTGTGGCAGAAAGTTTTAAACGAAGAGCGTCTGTTGATTCGCCAATTTCAAGCGAATATGTTTTTCCATCAAATTCGTTAATGTCGGTGATTTCTTTTGCAGTTTTCCATTCGCCGTTGACTCTATATTGAATTTCTAATTTTTGGAATTTATTGATGCCTGATTTGTTAGTCCATTTCTCCATAAAAAACTCAATTTTGGATTTAGATGCAGTTTTTCCTAATTCCATTTCAATATAACTAAAGGTTTCATTATCGTTTTTGGCAACTGTAAATCCAGTTTTTCCAGAAGAAGTGCTAACACCTTTAAGTTTAAGTGTATCATCTGAGCCAGTTATTTGGTTTTTAATTTTTTGAGTTCGCACCTTATAACCACTTCCTGCGGGTGTTTTAGTAAAATCATAGTGTTTGGTTAGTTTCATGCTGCTTGGATCTTCTGGTTTAGTACCTTGAGCGATTAGCTGAACCAGTTCTTCAACAAGTTTTTTAAGAGCCTCTAGTTGTTCGGCTTGTTGCTTAGTGTAGCCTTCTTCCCATTTTTCTAGTTTTACTTTTGCAACTGGGTTGTAAACATCGTTAAACTCAGTTCTTTTTGCTTGGTCTGCTTTTACATATTTGCCAGAAACTTGATCTGGTTCTTTGTTTTCAAAAGGTAGGTCTTTAATTTTTTTTGCATTGTCTAATACTCGCTCAGCTTCATCTTTTAATGAATTTTGTTCACCTGTTTTAACTAAATTTTGATATTTTTGAACAAGCCCTTTAAAATTATTAAATTGTGCTTGCAGTTCTTTGCTTGCCATGTCAAATTTATGGTCGTTTAGTTTTTCTTGAATTTCTTCAATCTGAGCCTTAAGTTCATCTAATTGTTTTCGGGACGCGTGAACATATAGCTTGTCTTTTTTAACTTCACTTGGAATACGGCTAATCCATTCAAGCTGAGTAAGTTGAATAGCGTTTTGAACAGTAGCGCTAACATCTGCTGTGATGTTTTTACCATCTTCTAGTTTTTTAGTTCCTTCAGTAACAAGTTTTTTAACTTCATCAAGTTTAGTTTTTAACTCTTCGTATTTAGCCTTTTCTTCGTTTGTAGGTACACGGTCAAAAGTGTATTTAGAAACTGTTTTGTAAAGAGTGTCTAATTCTTGTTTTTTAGCGTCTGTTGCCTTGATGTATTTAGTTCCTTCGTCAAACTCACTGGCCTCTTTCTCAGACCAAGTCATTGCAAGATAACTTTTTGCTGATGCTAAAACTTTTTGAGCCTGGCTGTTGCTAATGTATCCGTCTTGACGAGTACCTGTGGCAATTTTTGCTAAATTTTGTGTAACTTGGTTTTTAAGAATGTTATATTCTTTAAGTTCGTTTTTAGATAGGTTCTGAGAGTCGGCTGCTTTTAATGCGTTTAGACGAGCAACAAATTTATTTTTATCGGTAGATGTGCGAACATATTCTTTGTCTTTTTCTACCATTTCAGGTGCTTTGTTGATGAAATCTAGTGCAGCCAGTCTTTCTCCGTCTGCAATTGTTTTGTCAAACTCTGCTTTATCTACTTTATTTCCTTCAGGGTCTGGAGTAGGTTGAGTTCCGTCTTTTTTAAGAACTGTGATTGTAAAAGTTTTTTTTGCGTCATCAATTTGCGCAATTAAGTTAACAGTTTCGTTGTTATCTTGACGGGCAACTAAAACTTTTCCGTCTTCATCAATTTGCACAACCTTGTCGTTTGAAGATTGCCATTTGATTTTAAATTTATCAATCTTGGTTGGAACTGTAAAATCTGACTTTACAGTGTCCTTAGTTTCACCTTGAGCAAATTGCAATTCCACACCTTTAATAATTTTGTGTGGATCTGCTTTTTTACATGCAAAAGCAAAACCAAAAATTAGTGCAGCTAAGATGAAGAATAAACTAGTTTTAAGTGCTTTCATAAATACTCCCCCAAAGACTAAACGTCTTGCAAATACAAAAAAATTATACTACAAAATCCTTAAAATGTAAACGCTTACATTAAGTAAAATAAAAATGGGCCAATGCTGGCCCATTTTATTTATATTTACTAAAAAATTTGGAAACTTCTAGTTGGTGTGAATCTTAGTTTACCTTTAACTTTTACTAAAAATATGCCTTCAAAGGTTTTGTTTATGCCTTCTTTGCCTTTAAGTTCTTGAAGTGCTTTAAGAATTGGTTTCTTTGTTGATTTAGATTCAGATCTTCCGTCGTATTTGATTTCATAATTAGTATCAGCGATTGAAACTCTAACAGTTATATATGTATATTGTTTACCTTTATTTTCTCTTGTTTCCTCTTTATATTCTTTGATTTCGGCTGTAAACTTAACAATTTTGTTTTCGTGTGTTTTAACTTCGCTTTCTGGACGGTTAGAAATATCTACAGCAGAGAATTTATCGTTTAATATGGTAAATTCAGGTTTTGGAGATTTTGCAATTTCTTTGCCGTATTGACTTTCATCAACTGTCGCCTTCATGCTTACTTTATCACCAGATAGAATACCTTTTGGTGCGTAGATAAAAGTTAAGTTTAAAGCATTTCCTTCACCGTCAATGATTTTATTGTAACCACCAACGTTAACGTAATAACCTTCAACGTGGATTTTCGTGCCTTTTGCTTTAGTTGCGGCTTCTTTGATGCTCATTTTTTGAAATCCATCATCTTCTGGTTTTGGTGCTGGAGCAGGTGCTGGTGGATTTGGTGCAGGATTTGGTTTTGGGGTGTTTTTGCACGCAAACATAAATCCAGCTGATAATACTAATACAAGTGCTAAAGTGATTTTTTTAAAAATTCCCATTTTATCTCCTTTTTTAAAAAACTTCACTTACTAGTATAGACTATCAATTTCAAAAATTCAATCAATATCGGTCAAAAATGTAAACGTTTTCACTTCAAGTGCTTCAATATATGCACAATCTTTAAGTGTGTTCAAACTTTCAGACGAATCTAGTTTAATTTCTGCGTAAATTTTGTCTTTATATAAATACTTACTGTCAATTTGTTTTAAAGCAGAAACAAGGTTAAATACTCTTTCTTTTGCGCTGTAGTTAAATCTAAAAGTTGCAAGTATGTAATTTTCTTCTTTGACTTTCTTAATTTTTTTAATGGCTTCAACTGTAAGACTTCTGTAAGTTCTGGTTAAAGCAGTTAATCCTAACTTAATTCCGCCAAAGAAACGAATGATAACTACAGCAAAATCAGTGATATCTTGATTTTTAATTGCTGTGTAAATCTGAAAACCAGCACTACCTCCTGGTTCTTTGTCGTCGCTAAATTTAATGTGTTGCTTAATTTTATATGCATATACATAGTGAGTAGCACCAGGATGTTGCTTCTTAATTTCTGTTAATTTATGTTCAAAGTCAGCAGTAGTATCTGTCTTTATTACTAGTGTGTAAAAGACTGATTTTTTAATTTCTGTTACTAACTCTATGTTGTTTTTTAATAAATACACTAATCTCTCCGTGTGCACTGTGCTAAAATTACCTAAGAGGTTTTATAAATGAAAGAAAAACAAATTTCTCTAACCGCTCTTTATTTATATCTTACAACAGCGCTTGCTGCTATCGCAAGTGCGGTGCTACTAAGTGCATTTAGCTTAATTAAGGAAAATGCTGCTGACCTAAAACCAGAAATTCAGTCATCTGCTCAACTTTCTTTGATTTTAACAACAGCGTCAGTTATGTTGATTGTGGCAATAATTTCAGCGTTTACTTATTTAATTTTTTATGTACTTACTTATATTAAAAACAAACAAATTACTAAAAAGTTTGATTTCGTTTGTTTCTTAATTGGTTTTTTTATTCCAATATTTGCGCTTATCTTTATTGTTAAAGTTGGACTTTTGCAAAACAAATGTCTTTGCAAAAAAAGATGCAATGCAGAAAGCACTCAAAATTAACTTAAAAAAACAAATTGACTTAAAAAACCCCATAATTATGGGGGCTTTTTATATTTTGAGAAAACTAGAAGAAGCAGGCCACTCAGCATACATTGTTGGCGGATTTGTTCGCGATCTGGTTTGTGGGTTTAAAAACTTAAGTACCGATATTGACATCACAACAAGTGCTGAACCCACAGAAATTAAAAAAGTATTTAAACACACTTTTGACAAAGGTATTAAATACGGAACAGTTGGCGTATTGATTAGTGGGGTTGCTTACGATGTGACGACTTACCGAAGTGAAACTAACTACCAAGACAGCAGGCATCCTGAAACTATTGTTTTTACTAAAGAAATTAATGAAGACTTAGTTAGAAGAGACTTTACGATAAATGCACTAATCCTGGATAAAAATTACACGGTTTTAGACTATGTTGGTGGGCTTTCTGATATCAAAAACAAACAAATTAAAACAATAGGAACGCCCGACAATCGTTTTAAAGAAGATGCACTTAGGCTAATTCGTTTGATTTACTTTCAAACAAAACTGGGTTTTTCAATAGAAACAAACACGAAAGAAAGTTTAAATAACCTTAGTTATTTAGTTAAAGAAATCAACCCTGAACGCATAACAAGCGAGTTTACTAAGGTTTTTTTAAATGGATATTTTCGTGAGTTTATCAATTATTTACGTGAAACTAAGATGTTTGATATAATTATTAAGCGTAAGTTTACAGTCAATCTACTAAATGGTTTTACTAACTGTATAAATGTAGACGAGATGTTGGTTTTTCTTAATTTCTTTGAAAAACAAGAAAACCCTTATTTCATCTATACAAACAAAGTTAAAAATCAAATTAAGTTTGTTCAAAAGATTATTGAAAACAAGTATCTGGAAAAAGATATGCGTGTAAACTTGATTCGCTTTCAAACAGAGACTATAGACCTTGCTTTAAAAATTGCTAAATATTTTTACAATAAAGATTACTGTCGAAATGAAGTTGTTTCAGATGTTAAAAGATATCTTGAAGCAGAGAAATACGTTAAAAGTAAAAATATCAACTACGAAAAACTATTTAAAAATAAAGCAAAGGCTGAATATGGTGAACTTATTTTGATGCTCATCAAAAAAGTGGCCGATGAAGGATATCAGCTGAATGAAATTAATTAAAAAAACAAATCTAAGACTTAAAAATTTTGGTTTTTTTGCTTTCTTAAAAAGACACACAATAAGGTTGCTTTTCTATATTTTAGTTGTAGCAAATAATAATTATAACTGTTAAAATAATCGCTTTCTTTTAGTGCTTCGAATAAACCTGGAAACTCAACGAAAGGATTTGAGTTACCCTGGTATTTTAAAATTATTTTATTTCGTCTTTTTTCAAATTCAGAAATGGGGGTTTCTACACCCCATTTTTTAATTTCTGAAAGCGAACCCATCACGGTAGAAACTCGGCTGTAGTTTAAGTTTTCAAAATCAATTAGTTTAAGTTCAGGATAAATTAAAGCCATGTAAAAAAGAATACGAGCAACTTCTCCGTTTGAAACTTTAGACGGCCAAAATTGTTGGTTTTTTAAAGTATATCTAAAAGGATTTGATAAATCTTGGTGCTCGCTAAAAAAATAGTTTGACCTAAACTGATTGACTTTAGCGGTTGAAAGTCTAAGGTTGTGCAGATCAGTTCTAATATCACGATCGCTTTGTTGAACCCTTTTCAAGCCTAGGCGTGAGTTTGGCCAAACGTGTTCTTTGTTAAGTTCTTTACCATCCCAGACGGCAGGATAGAGTTTGTTGTCATAAATTGTGGTAATTTGTGTAAGGTCGTCAATTGACTTGTCTGAGTTTATTAGCACACCCTGACATTGATTGTATGCGAGATATGTAAGTGGTTTGAAGTTTTCCTTTAACGAGGCGATTAAAGAGTTTATCTCTGCCTTGTTTTTTGGATTTAATTTTTCAAGTTGAATGTCATTGTTAACGTTATTTTCTTCACAAATATAAGGAAAATAAATGAAGGTTGTGTATTTTTGTTGGTTAATAGATATATATTTAGTTTTAATAAAAATCAGCTCACCAACCATGTAATTGGGCTTTTCTGGATAGATTTTTATGCTTTCAAAGTTTTTAAAATTAGCCGTAACTTTACCTAAATACTTTTGTTTGGAAAATTGGTAAATCAGTTTTTCAACTTCTTTTTCATACTCCTGTTCTGTAAACTCACTTTGCTTAAACTTAGAGAAAGTATTTAAAAAACTTGGGTCAAAATTATAATATCTTAGATTTTCAATTGCTTTAATTATTTTTATTTTTTCGCCTAACAAAGCGTTTTTGTAACCTTTAATTTCCAAAATAAATTCTTTTTTAAATCCACTAATTTCTGCAAGCAACTTAGTTTTAGTATCTAAAAAAGGTTGGGTAACATCACCTGTTTTTAAGTCAACTAATTTGTTATTTGCAGACCAGTTTACAGTCTTGCCAAGATACATTTTAGGCAAATATACTTTAGTTAAAATTTCGTTTTTAAAACTTTGTTCAATTGAAAGTCCTGAGGTTGGATTGTTTTTATTGCTCAAATTTTTGAGCAATAAAAAAACAACAACCAAAAAGATTGCTATAAACAAAAGTGTAGCCTCAGCTACATTGAAAAATTGACTTCTTCTCCTTTTGTCAACAATTTCAATGGTGTTGTTCATTTAAAAATTATTTTTTGTTTTTTAGTAGTTTAGGTTTTTAGATGTTCTTGGGAAAGGTACAACATCGCGGATGTTGTCAATACCAGTTATAAACATCACAAGTCGCTCAAATCCAAGTCCAAAGCCTGCAGACTGAGTGCCGCCATGTCTTCTTAAATCCAAATACCATTTAAGAGGTTCTATGTCCATTTTGAGTTCTTGCATACGACTAAGTAGTTTATTGTAGTCATCTTCGCGTTGTGATCCACCAATTAACTCACCAGACTTAGCAACAAGCAAATCACAGGCAGCTACTGTTTTTTTGTCATCATTTTGTTTCATGTAAAAGGCTTTGATTTCTTTTGGCCAGTTATAGATAAAAACAGGTGATTTAAAATAAACATCAGTTAAGTATTTTTCGTGTTCGGTAAATATGTCTTGACCATGCTTTGGTTCATTTACGAACTTAACTTTAGCCTTCTTTAAAATATCTATCGCTTCGGCGTGGGTGACTCTCACAAAAGGTTTGTCTTTAACTTCAGTTAGTCTGTCAATTAAACCAGGTTCTACAAACTTATTAAAAAGCGCAAGTTCTGGTTGCAGTTTCAAAAACGCTTCATTTACTAAAAACTTAACCATTTCCTCGGCTAAAACCATGTCTTTTTCAAGGTCAAAAAAAGCAACTTCGGGCTCTACCATCCAAAACTCAGCTGCATGTTTTGGAGTGTTTGATTTCTCTGCTCTAAAAGTAGGTCCAAAGGTATAGACTCTTTGAAAGGCTTGTGCGTAAGCCTCGGCGTGTAGTTGCCCAGTTACTGTTAAGTTAGCCTTCTTTTCAAAAAAATCTTTTTTATAGTCAGTTTGACCTGGCTTTAGCGTAGAGACTACAAACATCTCACCAGCACCTTCTCCGTCATTTGAAGTTATGATTGGTGAGTTTAGATAAATAAATCCCTTTTCTTGAAAGAAAGTGTGAATAGCGTGTGCAAGTACTGAACGAGTTCTAAAAACTGCGTTAAATAAATTAGTGCGTGGTCTTAACTCAAGGTGTTCTCGCAAAAACTCACGAGTATGTCTTTTTGGTTGAATTGGATAGTCTGGGTCTGTGTTTTTAATAATCTTAACTTTACTTGCTTTGATTTCAAAACTTTGTGTGCGGTCTGGGGTCAAAACTACCACACCAGTCACAGAAATAGAGGCACCTGAGTTTAGCTTAGCGACATCTGCGAAATTACTCAAACCAGCCTCGTAAATAACTTGGATGTTTTCAAGTCTAAGACCATCATTTAAAGCAATAAACCCAAACTCTTTTTGGTCGCGATTAGTTTTAATCCAGCCATTTATAGTAATTTCTTTGCCAGCATAATCTTTGAAGTTGGTGGCTAAAATTTGTGAATCTATTAACATCGTTACTCCTTTTTTAATTTAAGATATCTATATAGTTCTTCAAGTAAATAATAATTACTTAAAAAAACTAATCTTCTTGCTCTTGGCTAGGTTTTTTATTTTCAACAAAAGAGATCGTCAAAACTCGGTCCTTGCCCTCGCCGTGTGAATGTGTTTGGATTTTTTTCCAGTCGCTTAGTTTTTCGTGAATAATGTGTCGTTCATATGAGTTTAGGTTTTTAAGTTCTACAGACGCTTTACTTGCCAAAACTTTTTTAGCCTCTTTAGTTGCTAAAATCTCTAAAATAGTTTTACGTTTAGCAAGGTATCCGGAAATATCTAAAACAACCTCGGTTTGTTCTTCACAAAACTGCTTTGTCGCGATTTTTGTCAAAACGGCAAGCGAATGCAGTGTGTTTCCACGGTTCCCGATTAAAAAAGCATTTTCAGACGTCTCTAAATTAAAAACAATTAGTTTACCTTGTTCAAGAGTTCTAAACTCAATTTTAAGGTCAATGTCAAGAGTTTTAAAGATGTTTTCCAAGTACTCTTTGGCAATTAGTGCGGGAGATTGTTTTACAAAAACATTAAAAGTTCCAGGAGTAGTTGGAATTGCTTTAAGTTGGGTTGGATTGCAAAGCAGTTCTTTGGCCGCAATTTGAATGGCAGCCTCTTGAGATTCTGCTTGAATGTTGTCAAGTTCTTTAATATTCATAATTATAATAACTCCTCTGTTTGGGGTTTGTTTTCTTTTTTAATTGAAACAATTTTATAAAAAGCAGTTTGACCGATTGAAAATAAGTTACCAATTATCCAGTAAAATGCCAATCCTCGGTCGTTAATTGACCACCAAGTCATCACTGCGGCCATGATAATTCCAAAAATCAGCATCATGCGTTGGTTGCGTTTAGGGTCTTTTTTAGGGTCAATTACCACTGTTCTTGCGTCTTTTTCTCGCATTTTTGCGGTTTTGTACGAACTGATTAGCTGAATTAAAACCATGGTGCAAAATACTATAAAAGCAAGCAGATAATTAGAAAAGTCTTTACCTGCACCTAAGTTTAGACCCATAAAAGACTTGTCCCAAACCTGGTATGCATAGTATCCACCTTCTACGGTAACTCGGTTAATGGTGTTGTAAACTCCAATGAAAATCGGCATTTGCAAGAAAGGAATCAAGAAAGACGAGAAGCCTACCTTGTGTTTACGATAAATTCGCATCGTCTCCATTTGCTTTTGTTGAATAGAGGCTTTGTCTGTTCTGCCTTGATATTTACGCTCTAGTTTATTTAAGTCAGGCGTCATTTTCTGCATTCTGGCAGACATAACATTAGTGCGGGCGTAAATTGGCCAGGCCAAGATACGAACGATAATGGTTGTGAAAATAATACCAACTGCAAACTTACCAGCAATTGAAGTATTTCCAAGTAGCCAACCCATCCAGGCTGTAGTTAAGTAGTCAAACCAACCAAAAGTTTGTTTGTGTAAAGGATACTGGCCTCCACCTACAAAAACGTCGACAGTTAGTTTAAAGTCCGGGTATTTTGCTAAAAACTCAGAGTTTTCACTTAGCGCTGAATTAAAGTTAATTTGATAGCTGTGAGTAATTACTTCTTTGTCTTTGTTTTTAACTAAATATCTAGCCTGTTCAAAGTTGTTGTCTATTACTTTTTTGGCAATTAA
The DNA here is from genome assembly GCA_963544075.1 of uncultured Acholeplasmataceae bacterium. Taxonomy (GTDB): domain Bacteria; phylum Bacillota_I; class Bacilli_A; order Acholeplasmatales; family Acholeplasmataceae; genus CALISC01. Next base: position 15,072 of record CAUUDV010000009.1, read on the forward strand.
GTCCTTAGTTTGGATTTTCTTATCGTGTCCTTCTTCAAGTGCTAACAGACTTTTTGTGTAAAGCGATTTTTCAATAACTTCAGGCTCTGGTGCTTTGTCTAAATTAAAACGATAAATATTACTAAACTTAACCAAGTCAGAAAAATTCACGCGTTCACCAATTCTTCTAAAGAACGGAAAAGGTGTTAAAACAGGGTTTTTAGCGTTGCCAATGTTTAGCTCATAAGTTTGAAAATACATACTGGCTTTACTTGCCTTGAAAAGTACTTTGTCGTAAACCACTTTAAAAGTACGAGTGATGTTTTTATCTTGCACATCGGTTAAAGTAACGTCAATTAGTCCGTTTGCATCAACTTTTTCGCCAAGTGTTAGTCTGTATCCGTCTTTGAAGTTACCACGATCAAGTTGTTGAACAGATCCGTCTTCAAGTAGGCGATATACAGAAAGAGAAGGTAAGTTTTCAGTTAGCGGAGCAAGTGCTCTAAAGTCATTTCCTTGCAGAGAAACTTCTTTGCCTGAGTTTAATTGCACTCGCTCTGAGTAGGTACCAAATTGATGGTATAGACCAATGATTTTTTGTTTTTTATTACAAGATGCTAAAGTAAAAACTAAAACTGCAGAAATAAAAAACAAAAGCAGGGTTTTGATTTTATTCATTGTTCCTCCACTTTATAGATTTTATTTAAAGAACCGGTGAGTTCTTTTTGAATTTCTATAAATGTTAGTGTTGCTGCTACAGGTTTAACTACAACTATTGTTAAAAAACTTAATTTGCATTGTTTATAGTTTCTCAAAATATTTCTGATTTGTCTTTTAATTTTGTTGCGTTGAACAGCGTTGCCAAATTTTTTGCCGATCGAGATACCAAACCTGGAGTGTGGTTCTTTTGTTTGTCTAAACACAATTCTGAAGTGCAGTGTGCTGAATTTCTTGCCGGTTTTAAATATTTGGTCAAACTCTGCGTATTTTTTGACTCTGTATTTTTTTTCCATAATGTGTATAAAAAAACCACCTTAAAATATTTAATTTAAAAATATTTATCTGGTGGTTAAGTTCAAATATTTATTTAAATTATTTTTGGTGTTTAGTGTCACTAACAGTTAAAACTAAACGTCCTTTTGCACGTCTTCTTTGTAGAACTCTACGGCCGTTTGCAGTGCTCATTCTTTCCATGAAACCGTGTGTACGTGCTCTTTTAATTTTACTTGGTTGATATGTTCTTTTCATATTAGTCCTTCCAAACAATGCTTTTAAAAGTTTAACACACCGTAGCTTTTTTTGCAATTTTTTAATGCGCAAATTGAGAATTTTAGTGTATTTTTAGCGAGTTTAACCAAACTGTTTTTTATCCACAATATTTGATTTTAACCACAATGTGGACAACTTGTGTGTGGAAACCAAAATGTGCAGATGTGGATAAGTTCGTTAAAATCGGCTTTTTAAAGGGTTCTTTTGTTTAAGTTGTCCACAATTTTACCCACATTAGTCAGCCCTCAAGCAAGTTATCCACAGAAAATGTGGATAAACTAAATTGTTTTTGTTTACATTGTATTGATAAAATATTTACACAAAAGGAGAACTTATGGACAGCGACGTAAAAAAACTGTGGTCAGACATTATCAGCCAACTTAAAAATGAAATTGAAGAAGAGAGTTTCGACTCACTTTTTGGAAATAAAACGAGTATTTACAGGGTAGATAACAACATTGTTTATATTTTGGTAGATAACGATTTTGTCAAAACTAGACTTTCTGTATACCACAGTGAAAAGATTAACGAAATCGCCGCTACTCTGTTTCAAGAAACTCCATTGTCATTTAAATTTATTACAGAAACTGACCTTGAATATGAAAAAGAAAAAGAAAGTCCTGCGGCTTTCGAAACTGACACTTATCTTGACAGTAAATTAAATCCAAAATATACATTTTCAAACTTTGTAGTTGGGGTTTCAAACTCCTTTGCCTATCGCTGTGCGATTTCTGTTGCTGAGCAGCCTGCTTCAACTGGAAACCCTTTCTATATTTCTGGGGCAGTTGGGGTTGGAAAAACTCACCTTATGCACGCAATTGGCAACGAAATGATTAAAAATAACCCAAATTTAAAGGTTTTATATATTCCTGCAAGTACCTTTGTTGAAGAATTTACTAGCGTTTTTTATGGGAGTGATAAAACTAGCCGCATGCAACAGTTTAACAAGAAGTTCAAATCCTTAGACTGTTTACTTATTGACGACATTCAAATGATAAGTGGTGCTGAAAAGACTCAAAACGAGTTTTTTAAACTATATGAACATCTTCATAACTCAAATAAACAAATAGTTTTAGCCTCTGACCGCAAAACTAGTGAACTTCAAAACATCCACTCTCGCCTAGTTTCTCGCTTTGCGTGGGGCTTGACCGCCAGTATAGAAGTTCCAAATGATGAACACCGTATCTCTATTTTAAAAAGAAAAGCCAGCGAAATGTTTGCACCAGAAATCGCAAGTCAAATTGGCGAAGACATTTTAATGTATATCGCTAAAGTTATTAAAACCAATGTGCGTGATTTAGAGGGTGCATTGTATTCGTCTATCATGAACTGCACGATGTCTAACATTCCAATTAACTTAGAAAACGTCAAAGAAGCCATTCGCGTACTTATCAACGCACAAACCGAGACTTTTGTGCCAAAGGCTTCTGTTGAAAAAGAAGTTAACAACATAATTTCGGTAGTTGCTAAATACTATGAACTCCAGCCTTTTGACATTCTTTCGTTAAAGAAAAGTTACAAAGTTGTCACCGCTAGACACATTTGTATGTATTTAATTCGCCAACACTATAACTTAGTTTTTACAAAAATTGCGAAACTTTTCAACCGTAAAGACCATACTACCGTGATTTCTGCTGTTGAAAAAATTCAAAAAGAAATATCCGAACAAGTTGAGTTAAAAAAAGCTATTGAAGACATTGAAAAGAAACTTGGGATTTTAAAATAGTTTTACTTTCAAAAGACGGGCGAACCGTCTTTTTTTATTGCAGTTTTAACTTACCGATAATGTGGAAAACCTAACAAAACTGTGGATAAAATGTGGACAACAAAATACGCTTAATTTGAACGAAATTTGCGTTTTTTTCGCCCTTATTATATAATATTATAGGTGTTTGAAATAGTGGTTTTTGAAGTTATCCACATTTCCACTTTTCCTAACAACAATAAATAAATAATAAAATAAAAAAAGGAATTTTTATGAACTTTAAAATCAAAACAGAAACCTTAATTGAATATATCAACTTGGTTGCTAAAGCCTTGCCAAACAAAAGCCCTAGACCACTTAGTGAAAGCATTAAATTCTCAGTTAAAAAGGACTCAATTAAAATATTTGCGAACCATAAAAACTTAGAGATTATGGCAATTGTTGATACCAACATTGAAGTGCTTGTCGAAGGTAACGCAATCTTAGATGGCAAAACAATTTTAAACATTATTAAGTCGCCAGGTATTGCTTTGCACGAAGAAGTTCAGTTCATTCAAATTTCTGAATACCAAGTTCTGATAATCGCTGGAACTTCTGAGTTTAGGCTAAATGCTTTAAACTACGACCTTGAACACTTGATTTTTGAAGAAGATGAAAAACCAATTGTCATTTCTAGCGAAGATTTAGCAATTTCTTTAAAAGAAGTAGTTTACTGCACAGCAGATCCTGATGCCAAACCAAGAATCGTTTGCTTAACTGGTGTGAACTTTGCGTTTAGTGAACGCAGATTAACACTAACCGGTAGCGACAATGCTAGACTTGCCCAAAAACGACTTGAAGTTAATTCAAAGAAAAACCTGAATTTAACTATACCTGCTGAATCTATTAAAGAACTGCTTAAAATTCTTGAACAAACTAAAGGCGATGTTGAAATTTCTGTGAACCCACTTTGTTCAAAAATGCTGTTTGTGATTAAAAATATCTTCTTTCAAACCGCCGTGCTTTCAGATAAATACGGCAATCTAAACAGCGCTACTCAATTTGAAACTAAACTATCAATTCCTTTAAAAACTGTTGAGTTTAGCAATGCCCTTAAAACAATTTCAGCAGTTACTGACAAATCAAAGTCAACTTACTTAATTAACTTCACTTTAAAACCAAACAAGACTTGCGAAGTTGCAACTTCTGAAAACGGGAAAGGTTCATCTCGCGCTATTTTAATTCCAGCTGGCGAGATTTACAATCAATTGGCCGAGACCTTCTTAATGATTTTTTCACTTAAACACTTGCAAGAGGCAATTTCGGTCTACGAAAGTCTAGGAATTGAAGAACTCGCACTAGAGTTTTACTCAAATGACCGGGCAGTTCGTATAACTTCACTTGAAGAGCCTGAACTAGTTACTCTAATTACCCCACTTAATAATTTTTAAAAAAAGGAAGTAAAAGTTATGAAACAAATTAAAATTGAAAACATTGAAATCATCAGACGCACGCCAAAGGCTGTGTTAGTTGGATTTCCTGTTGAATCTGAATACAACAAATACGCAGTTTGGTTTCCAAAATCTAAAGTTAACATTAAAGGCAAAACCGCTTTAATTACTTTAGTTGGAGATGAGTATCAACTTGTATTTAAAGAAACCCCACTGCTTGACCGCAATGCTATAGCGAAGGGTTTCTTAACTGAAGTTATTGAAGAAGAAAACTAAAAATTATCTACATTTCTGCGTTTTATATTAAGTTTAGTTAAATAAAGGTGCGATTTCCAAGCGCCTTTATTTAATTTTTAAAAACCTTTAACACAACAACAACGCAGATATGTAATTTATTTAAAAACACAAGGAGACTAACTTATGGAAAGTAATAACAATTATGGCGCCGAAAACATACAGGTCTTAGAAGGTCTACAAGCCGTAAGAAAACGCCCAGGGATGTATATTGGTTCAACCGGACCAACTGGACTACACCACTTAGTATGGGAAATTGTAGACAACTCAATTGACGAGGCACTGGCGGGTTTTGCTGACCGCATTCACGTTGAAATTCTACCAGGTGAGTTAATTCGGGTTTCTGACAACGGTCGCGGAATTCCGGTTGATGTGCACCCTAAAACCAAAGTTTCAACCGTTGAAACTATTTTAACTGTCTTGCACGCTGGTGGCAAGTTTAACAACGACTCATATAAAGTTTCAGGTGGCTTGCATGGAGTGGGGGCAGCGGTAGTTAACGCTCTTTCTTCAAGTTTAGTTGTTGAAGTTAGCCGCAACAACACGCTTTACCGCCAAGAGTTTGCCTACGGCAACGCTGTTAGTGATTTAATTGACACCAAAGTCTCAACTACACACACCGGAACCACTATAACTTTTGAGTTTGACCGATCAATTTTTGCAGAATGCGAAGCCTATGACTTTGAAACCCTGCGAGTGCGTGTACAACAACTGGCTTTTTTAAACAAAGGATTAACCATTTCTATTGTTGACAAAAGACAAACAGATTATGAAGAGTTTATTTACCGCTACGAAGGTGGCTTAAACGAATACGTAGCCTTTTTAAATGGCCAAAAAACCAGAATTAACAAAGAAACCATTTACATTGACACTACTGCTGAAAACACCACTGTTGAACTCGCAATGCTTTACAACGACACCTACACGCCAAATATTTTGAGTTTTGCGAACAACATCTTAACCAAAGAAGGTGGAATGCACGAAGATGGACTTAAACTAGCACTTTCTCGTGTAATTTCAAAATACGCAACTGACAATAATTTAATTAAGAAAACTGACCAAATTTTGGGCGAAGACACCAGAGAAGGACTAATCGCTGTTTTATCGGTTAAACTACCTGAACCTCAATTTGAAGGTCAAACTAAAACTAAACTTGGAAATCCATATGTGCGTCCCCTTGTTAGTCGTTTAGTTGGTGAAGGTTTGGAGAAATTTTTACTTGAAAACCCACAAACTGCAAAAGCAATTGTTGAAAAGTGTTTAATGGCTTCTAAGGCTAGACTAGCTGCTCGCCGAGCAAAAGAAGCAACCCGCCGCAAAAGTCCACTTGACAATCTAGGGTTTGCCTCAAAATTAGCAGATTGCCGCAACAAGTCACCTGAAAATACAGAACTATACATTGTAGAGGGTGATTCTGCGGGAGGCTCTGCAAAGCAAGGCAGAAACTCAGAATTTCAGGCCATCTTGCCACTACGCGGAAAAGTGCTAAACGTAGAAAAAGAACGCCTTGACAAGGTTTTGGCCAACAACGAGTTAAAATCTCTGTTTTTAGCAATTGGTTGTGGTGTATCTAGTGATTTTAACGCAGACAACGCCAGATACCACAAAATCATTATTATGACGGATGCCGACGTGGACGGCGCCCACATCAGAACCTTGCTTTTGACTTTCTTTTTCAGACACATGCCGGAACTAATTAACAGAGGTTATGTTTACATTGCTCAGCCTCCGCTTTTTAAAGTTCAACAAGGCAAGAAAATTAACTATATCTACAAAGAAAATGAACTTGAACCTCTGCTTACTCAACTTGAAGGTAAATACACTATACAGCGCTACAAAGGTTTAGGTGAGATGAACCCAGAGCAACTTTGGGAAACTACGATGAATCCAAAAAACAGAACCTTGCTTAAAGTTGGAATTAACGACGCCGCCTTAGCGGATCAAACTTTTGATATGCTGATGGGTGACAACGTTGAACCTAGACGTGAGTTTATCCAAGAAAACGCTAAGTTTGTGAAAAACTTAGACATCTAAAGGAGCACATCATGCTTAATTTTTTAGACGAAGAAAAATTAGATTTAGAGCTTAACGACGATAATCTTGAAGAAGTTAGTCAGGACGAAGAGCAAGTAGAAGACTTTGAGACTAACCTCACTGATTTTAAAGACGCCAAAGAAGAACCAGTTGAAATAGTAAGTGAAATCAAAGACTCGTTTCTTGACTATGCGATGTCGGTTATAGTTGATCGAGCACTGCCAGACGTCAGAGACGGACTTAAACCGGTGCAAAGAAGAATTCTTTATGCAATGAACGAACTTAACATTTTGCCAGGCTCTGCTCACAAAAAATCGGCTCGTATCGTCGGTGAAGTAATTGGTAAGTATCACCCTCATGGCGACTCATCTGTATACGAAGCGATGGTTAGAATGGCACAAGACTTTTCGTATTTGCTTCCCTTAGTTGATGGACACGGTAACTTTGGTTCGGTTGACGGAGACGGCGCCGCTGCTATGCGTTATACCGAGGCCAGAATGTCTAAGGTTGCGCTTGACTTAGTCAGAGACCTTGAAAAAGAAACAGTTGATTTTGGTGATAACTACGACGGTAGTGAAAAAGAACCAAAAGTCCTACCTGCTCGTTTTCCCAATTTACTTGTAAACGGGGTTAAAGGAATTGCTGTTGGTATGGCAACATCCATACCGCCTCACAACATGCAAGAGATACTTGCAGGTACCATAGCGCTGATTGACAACCCAGACCTGCCGCTTACTGATTTGATGAACATTATTAAGGGTCCTGACTTTCCAACAGGCGGCGAGATTCTTGATTTAAACGGCTTGCACCGCGGTTATCTAACTGGACAAGGCCGCGTGGTTATTCGTTCAATTGTTGACATTAACACTACCAAAAGCGGAAAACCACAAATCATTATCAAAGAAATCCCTTATTTGGTAAACCGTAAACTGCTCATTGAAAAAATCTCTGAACTTGTAAAAGAAAAAGTAGTTGACGGAATTGTGGGGATGGCAGATGAATCTAACCGCAAAGGAACTCGCATAGTTCTGGACTTAAGACGAGACGTGATTCCAGAAGTGGTTTTAAATAACTTATATAAATACAGTCAACTTCAGTCTAGTTTCGCGATTAATATGATCGCTTTGGTTAATGGAGTTCCAAAACAACTTGGGCTTATTCCAATACTTCGCAACTTTATTGAGTTTCAAATTGAGTTGTTGATTCGCAAAACCAAGTTTGAATTAAAGAAATCAGAGGCCAGAATTCACATTATAAAAGGGCTCATTAAAGCGCTTTCAGCAATTGATCTTTGTGTAAAACTAATCAAAGAATCTAAGACTCCAGAAATTGCTAAAACTAAATTGATTGAAAATCTAGACATTGATGAAGTTCAGGCAAAAGCAATTTTAGCCTTGACCTTGCAAAGATTAACGGGTCTTGAAATTGAAAAAATTCACGAAGAGCACCAAGAATTGCTTGCGAAAATTGAGTACTACAACTTAATTTTAAGTAGTTCAGATAAACAAAAAGAAATCATTAAAAGCGAACTTGGTGAACTAATTGCTAAATACAACAAGCCACGAAAGTCTATTTTGAATTTCTCAACTTCGCTAGATATTGAAAACGAAGACTTAATTCCGCGTCGTGATGTAATTATCACAGTTACCGAAAACGGCTATGTTAAGCGAATAGATGCAGATCAGTATAGAGTACAATCTAGAGGTGGAGTTGGAGCAAGCGGAATTAGGGTCAATGAAGATGATAAAGTCCAAGTAATTTTAAAAACCAACTCACACGACCAAATTTTAATCTTTACTAACTTTGGACGTGTATATCAACTTAAAGCCTTTAAAATCCCTGAAGCCTCAAAACAAGGCAAAGGTCTACCGTTAGTTAACTTAATTGATTTTCAAGAAAACGAACATTTTCAATGTATTACTAATTTAGCCCCAAATTTAGAAAACGGTTATTTATTTTTCTTAACTAAAGGTGGAAAAATTAAAAAGACTCTGAACACTGAGTTTAGTCGAGTTAATGCAAATGGTAAAAAAGCCATTCAGTTAGTTGAAGACGATGAACTGCTTCAAGCCGTGCACTTTGAAGGCAATCCTTTTATTATGATTGCCACTAAACAAGGTCAAGCCTTGAAATTCAAGTCAGACACTCTACGTCCACTTGGCCGTGCATCTCAAGGTGTGCGTTCAATTACTTTAGCAGAGGGTGATGAAATCATTGGCTGCTCTATTGTTAAAGACGAAGAAACCGATGTTTTAGTGATTTCTGAACTTGGCCTTGGTAAGCGAACTCAGGCAAAAGAGTACCGCACAACTTCGCGTGTAGGAAAAGGCGTTAAAACTATGAAGATTACCGAAAAAACCGGCAACCTGGTAGCGTTGATTGTGGCGACTGACCAACAAGACTTAATTGCTTCAACTAATTTAGGTGTAGTAATTAGAACCCCAATTGCCGAGATTTCCAGAACTTCTCGCAACACCCAAGGCGTTAAAATTATTAAACCAGCAGAAGGCTCAAAAGTCCAAACTATTACTTTAGATGAGTCTTTCCAAGAAGCCGATAAATTGCCTCAAAGCGAGACAGAAAGCGAGTAAGCATAGATGTTTGATTTAAATTATTTACAAAAAAACTTTAAAAAAGTTCAAGCTAAGTTAGCGTTAAGACCTAACTTCAACAAAGAAGAGTTTGCAAAACTGCCTAGACTAATTTCAAATAAGCGCCGAGTTCAAGCAGAGATTGATAACCTAAGAGCCAAAAAAAATACACTAACCGCACAAATCCCTGAACTTAAAAAACAAGGCAAAGACATTTCTTTGGTGCTAGTAGAAAGTAAAGAGTGCGGCGAAAAAATTGCCACTCTTACTCAAGACTTTGAAGTTGTTTCCAAAGAACTTGAAGACTTGATTTTAGACCTGCCAAATATTCCCGACAGCGAAGTAACTTTCGGCAAAGACGAAAACGAAAATACCGTAATTAAAACTTACCTTGAACCTACAAAATTTGGCTTTACTCCAAAAGATCACGTTACTTTAAATGAGCGACTAGGTCTGTTTGACTTTGAGCGTGCAGGTAAAGTTGCAGGGGCTAGATTTGTCTACGACATCGGACTTGGTGCAAGACTAGAGCGAGCGCTAATTTCGTTTATGTTAGATCTGCATTCTAAACGTGGCTACATTGAGTGTATTCCACCTTATTTAGTGTCAAAAGACTCAATGTATGCGACTGGTAAATTTCCTAAGTTTATGTCAGAGGCTTACCGCCTCGAAGACACTGAACTTTATTTAAACCCGACTGCAGAAATTCCAATGATTGATATGTATAGAAACGAAATTCTAGATTTTGGTCTTTTACCACTTAAGTACTGCGCCTACTCAACTGCCTTTAGACCAGAAGCAGGAGCTGCTGGTAAAGACACAAAAGGTTTAATTCGTCAACATCAATTTCACAAAGTTGAACTAATTGCTTTCACCAAACCAGAGGAAAGTAAAAAAGAACTTAAGAAAATGTTAAAAGAAGCAGAACTAGTCTTGCAAAAACTAGAGTTGCCTTACCGAGTTGTTAGATTGTGCTCAGGAGATTTGGGACATTCCATGTCTTTAACTTATGACATTGAAGTTTGGCTACCCGGACAAAATAAATATAGAGAAATCTCTTCTGTATCAACTGCCAATGACTATCAAGCAAGACGCGCTAATATTCGTTTTAAACGCACAAAAGACGCAAAAACTGAGTTCGTGCATACTCTAAACGGTTCAGGTGTGGCAGTTGGTAGATGCGCGATTGCTATAATTGAAAACTACCAACAAGCAGATGGCACAATTTTAATCCCAAAAGCATTGCAAAAATATACAGGAGTTAAAGAAATTAAACCTATAAAATAAAAAAAGAAAGTCTATTTCAGACTTTCTTTTAATAAATGTTCAGTTTCTTTAAAATCAATAGGCTCAATTTCAAAACGCTGTGTTTTAAACTCAAGGCCAGTATATCTAGGAATTACGTGAATGTGGAAATGCATCACCTGTTGGTTTGCTAACTTGCCTGCGTTTGTATAGATATTTACACCTTTAGCACCTAAAGCAGTTTGCATAGTTTGTGCGATTTTTTGGCTAACTTTAGTTAAGTGCATCAAAGTTTCTGCGTCAACATCTAAAAAGTTACATGCATATTTCTTTGGTATTACTAGAGTGTGTCCCTTACTTAGTGGATTGATATCTAGAAAAGCCAAACACAATTCATCTTCATACACTATGTTTGCAGGAATTTCCCTATTGATTATTTTACTAAAAATTGTTTCCATTATTACCTCATTTTTTAAAAATTATACTAAATTCAGAAAGGAGTTGCAATGAAAGACAGAGTTATAGTAGACCCGATTTACGGCTACGTTATTTTAAAAGAAGATATTATTAAACGCTTAGTTGATACTAAGTTTTTCCAAAGGTTACGCCGTATTTATCAAATGGGCAACTCCTTTTTTGTATTTCCTTCTGCTGTGCACACTAGATTTTCACATTGTCTAGGTGTTTATGAACTTGCAAGACAAATTTGTGAAAAACTGTCATTTTCTAAAAGAGAACAACTAATTTTAATGGTTTCGGCCTTACTTCACGACATCGGACATGGTCCTTTTTCACATTTGTATGATAGTCTAGTTAATGGAGTTCATGAAGTAAGAGGTGCTTACATTATTGCAAACGATCCCGAGATTTGTGGTATTTTAAATGAAGTTGACAAAGAGTTTGTCAAAGACGTTTGCTCAATCTTGACAAAAGACAAAAGGTTTCCATTACTTGAATCTATACTTTCTAGTCAACTAGACATTGATAGACTAGACTACTTAAAAAGAGATGCGTATTTTGCTGCAGTTAAAACCGGCGATATAGACTCATCCAAACTAATTAACAGTCTAACTGTGCACGATGGTAAATTATGCTTTAAAGAAAGTGCAGTATACGCAATTGAAAATTATTTAATTTCTCGCTATCACATGTATATGCAGGTTTATTTACATCCTAGCGTAATAGGACGTGATTTTAATTTAATGGAAATTTTCAAAGACCTTGAAAATATCGAAGATCCTCTACTTAAAAAAGTTTTAAAATCGCCTAACGACCCAGATTTAAACTTATTTTTAAATTTAGACGATGCATATTTTTTAACTTATTTTAAACGACTAAGTGGAAGCAATTTGCCGGCCGCTAAGCTAGCACAAGAGTTCATATATCGCCAAAACTGGCAACCAAAAGAATTCACTGGTGAAAAACCAAATGGTGTAATTTGGGAACTTAAAAAACAAATTTATGATTTTCAAAAAGAACCAATTTTACTTTTAACTCAAGATAAGCAAATAGTTAGACTACAAGACTACTCTGACTTTGTTGCTAACTTAGCAAAGCGTGCAAAAGTTGTAAAACAATATACTTGGGGCAAATAATGCAAGTATTTGTAGTTGAAGGGAAAAACGATATTAAAGTTGTCAAAAGCGTATTTCCCGAAAGTGTCTGTATTAAAACTAATGGTCTTGGCATTAACAAGGTAACTATTGACCAACTTAAAGTACTTGAAAAAAACAACGGAATAATTGTAATTACAGATCCTGACAGTGCTGGCACTAAGATTAGAAATATTGTTTTAGCAGAAATCCCCTCTGCGAGTTTTTTAGATTTACCTAAAGACAAATGTATCAAAAAGCATAAAGTCGGGCTTGAAAATCTTTCTAAAGAAGATTTCTTAAAAATACTAAACACTGGTAAATTGCTTAACAAGGCTGTTTTAAAGCAAAATAATTTTTCTTTATTTGATTTAGTTGAACTAAAATTAACAGGTCCTGAAAGTAGAGAAAATAAAGACAAACTGCACTCTCTTCTTGGTGTTTATCACTTCAACACTAAACAACTCCTGAATTTCTTAAATAACTCAAATTACTCAAAAGAGCAGTTAAAAGAGGTTTTAAATGCATAAGTTCAAAAAACATTTTGGCCAGAACTTCTTAAATGATTTAAACATTTTAAACAAAATAGGTGCTGAAGTCAGACCTGATTTAAATGTTTTAGAAGTTGGACCAGGAGAAGGTGCACTTACCAAAATTTTGTTAAAAAAATCAAAATCAGTCTTTTCTGTAGAAATAGACAAAGAGCTAGCTGGGAAACTAACAGACCTTAAAAAACAGTACAAAAACTTTGATTTTACTATTGCTGATTTTCTTGAATATAGCCTTATTGGGCGAAACTACGATATCATTGTTGGCAATATTCCCTACTATATATCTACAGACATTATCTTTAAAATCATCAATAGCAAAATTCCTGAGTTTATTTTAATGGTCCAAAAAGAATATGCAGATAGACTAGTCTCTAATGTTGGTTCTCTTGAGTATTCAAAGTTAAGTGTTTCAGTTCAAAGTTTTTTTGAAGTTAGAAAAGCATTTATAGTTTCTAAAAACTGCTTCTATCCAGTTCCAAAAGTAGATAGTGCGGTTGTTTGTTTTCAAACAAAACCTGCACTGATTTCGGAAACCCAAAAACAAAGGTACTTTGAGTTTTTAAAAACTTGTTTCTTTTCTAAGCGAAAAACTCTGTTTAATAATTTACTTAAAACCAAAATTGAAAAACAAGATATTTTAAATGTTTTTAAAGACCTTAAAATCAATCAAAACATCAGAGCAGAAAAACTGAGGGCAATTGAGTTTCAAAACTTGTTTTTAAGGTTGAACAAAATTAAGGAGGAAATATGAAAGCAAAGGCATATGCAAAAATCAATCTAGATTTAAGAGTAGGTGAGGTAATGGAAAATGGTTTGCATGAAATCATTTCTATTGTTGCACCAATTTCTTTGCATGACAAAATCTGGGTTAAATTGACAAACAAATCCACAAACCAAATCGTTTCTAAAACTCCTTGGTTTAAAGTAGATAAACTAACTCAGTTTTTAACTGACTTTCAAACTGAGTTTCAACTTACTAAAAAGGTAGCACTGTCAATTCAAAAAAATATTCCGCTAGGCACTGGACTAGGCGGTCTTAGTACTGTGCTTGCAACTCTTTTAAATTGTTTGTCTTCTTTATATAAGTTAGATTTAACACTAATGCAAAAAGCAGACTTTATTGAAAAATACGGACAAGACTGCATTTACTTTTTAAAGCCACTGCCTGGCGTGATGCTAAAAACTGGTTCAACTGTTGAGTATCTTGGTAAATGTCCTTTTAAGTATGTACATTTAAAAAACTTTAGTGAATCTTTTGAAACTGCGCGCATGTATCAAAAAATAAAACCTTCCGAAATTGACACCGAGAAAGTAAAAGAACTAATTAAGTTATTTAATGAAGGTAAAACTGATCAGTTTTGGGCGAGTGTTCAAAATGACTTTGATAAGGTATACGAACTTACTAACCCTGAAGAACAAGCTGTATATCTTGCACTTAAAAAAGCATGCTTTAAACTACAGACTACAGGTTCTGGTTCTTCTGTTTATACACTTGACGGAAATTTTGAAGATAAACAAATTAAATATCCCGCGATTTCTTATTTCAAGAGATACAAATTTTTAAACTACCAAAACATTCAATTTAGCAAACAATCCACTTTTAAAAAAATTCTTTACTTTTTACAAAAACTTATCTTTGTTTGAAATTAACCCCATTTCCTGCGCATATGAAATGGGGTTTTTTTATATGGTGCATACAAAGTATAAACCGGAAAAATCATACAATCTACTTAACTGTTTATCTCAAATTATGCATTTAGCGCGATAGACTAATCACTAAAACCACAAAATAGAAAAACACATTTTAAGTAAAAAAAACGATTGAAAATTTTACTTAAAAATTATATACTTAGGCTAAGTAAAATAAACTTAACTTAAAAAGGTGAAACTATGAAACTAGAAACAGACAGAGCGGGCGTTTTAAAAAAGATGCAAAGTGGCTATGAATGTTTTGTTCCACACGATTTAAAAAGTTTAAAATTGAATATAGACTCAGAACTTCAAAGCCTAATCAATAAGGCTAACTTACTTTTAGGAAGATTAGACGGAGTGGCCACAACTCTACCAGATATTGATTTATTTGTTTCCATGCACGTACAAAAAGAAGCAGTTATTAGTTCACAAATAGAAGGCACCCAAGCATCACTGATTGACGTTTTACAAAAAGACAGAAAACGCGAAAAAATCAAAGATACCGCTGAAATTGTAAATTATGTCAAGGCAGCAAAATACGCTTTTAATAGATTAAAAGAACTACCGCTATGCATGCTACTAATTAAAGAAACTCACTCTATTTTGTTGTCAGATGTTCGGGGTAGCGAAAAACTACCAGGGGAGTTAAGGAGATCTCAAAACTGGATTGGCTACGCTGGATGTACATTAAGTAAAGCTACTTTTGTACCACCAGCCCCTGCTGAAATGGAAAACGCTTTAAGTGCTTTAGAAAAGTACATTCACGAAAACAGCGCTATGTCTGATTTAGTTAAAATTGCGTTAATTCATTACCAATTTGAAACAATACATCCATTTTTAGACGGAAACGGAAGAATAGGCAGACTACTGATAATACTATTCTTAAAAGAACATGGTTTGACTGAATATCCAGTTCTTTATTTAAGTTATTTTTTTAAAAAAAATAGAACCAGGTACTACGAACTTTTAAATAATGCTCGCGTAAAAGGTAAGTTTGAAGAATGGGTTTCGTTTTTCATAAAAGGAATTTGTGAAGTATCTGAAGATGCAATTGTGTCTATTCAAAAAATTACAAGACTTAAAAAAACAGACATTGAAAAAATCAGAAAAGCAACAAAAGGAAATGTTTCAAATTTGCTTGCTGCATACGATTATCTGTCAAAGCACCCTATTTTAGAGGCCAAAGATATATGTAATTTTTTAAATTTAAGTAAACCAACTGTCAATAATTTACTAGAAACTTTAGTAGACCTCGGAATACTTGAACTTCTTGAAGATAAACAAAGATATAAGCAGTATGTGTATAAACAGTATGTTGATATTCTTTCTGAAGGAACTGCACTTGAGTAAGAACTAAAAAACACTTAAGCAAAATAAAACACCCCATTTCCAATTATCTAGGAAAGGGGTGTTTTATTTTAACCTAAGTTAATTAACGGTTGTAGAACTCAACAATAAGTTGTTCGTTAATTTCTTGAAGCACTTCTTTTCTTTCAGGGAAACGCACAAAAGTTGCTACTTTTTTGTTTTCGTCTAATTCAACAAATTCAAAACTTCTGAATTTAGCCTCTAGACTTTCTTTCACAACAAGTAAATCTTTCGAACGTTCTTTTAAAGAAATAACTTGACCTGGTTTTAGTCGCATTGATGGAATATCTGCTTTTTTGCCATCAACTAAAATGTGTCCGTGGTTAACAAGTTGTCTTGCCTGTTGGCGAGTTCTAGCAAGGCCTGCTCTATAAACTAAGTTATCTAGTCTAGATTCTAGTAGTTTGATGAAGTTTTCACCTAAGTTACCTGCAAGTTTTTTAGCCTCGTGGAAAGTTTTGACAAATTGTTTTTCAGATACACCGTATGTAAATCTAACTTTTTGTTTTTCATTTAACTGAGAACCATAGTCAGATACTTTAGCGCGTCTTTTGCCGTGTTGACCAGGAGCATATGCTCTTTTTTTCAGTTCTTTGGCAGTTTCTGAAACTGAATAGCCTAAACGACGAGATTTTTTCCAAGTTGATCCTAAGAAACGTGACATATATTTTTACCTCCTTATAGAATAAGTCAGCAAAACGCCTTTATTTAACTTTATAATCTTTAAATTGCCTCATTTGTAAAGCAATAAACAAACTACTACATCCTAAGTTAAAGATATTTAAAGCAAATAAACGCGTGCTTTAACAATTAGAAAGTATACAACAGTTTAGTGATTTTGGCAATTATGATGTATTTTTTATTTTATTTAAAGAATTCCCAGCCACATCCACTATATAAAAGTTAATAAAAATTAGACTAA
>CAUUDV010000010.1:0-29318 GCA_963544075.1 uncultured Acholeplasmataceae bacterium
CAGCGTTAATCCTGAGCCAGGATCAAACTCTCCATTGATTGTTTAAGAGTTTAAAATGACTCTAATTAGTTTTATTCTTGTAAAAGAATTGGTGTATTTGTCTTATTTAGTTTTCAAAGAGCTGTTTATTTCAAACAACCTTATTAAGTTTAGCACTTTTAAATATATATGTCAAAAAAAAGCAATGCATGAAAAAAATTTTTAATGCTTGAATTTTTTTTGGATTTTTTTGCTTAATTTTAAGATATTTCCTAAGTTAAATTGCTTTGAAAAATCCTTTAAATAAAGGTTTTTTAAGATGAACTCGTCAATTTCTTGAAAGGTAAGTAAACCTTTTAAAAACTTAGCAATAGCAATGTCATCAAGGATTGAAAAGACTGTGCCAAAAAACTGAGTGTCAAACTCAATAAGTAATCTATCATATACTAAGAAACGACCTTTTGGAATTTCTTCAACTACTTCGGTTAGCGTATCTTTGATTTCAAAATAATTGTAGGTATGCGGCCAAAGCAGTGCGTTTTTAATTGGATGATACATATCGTTTTCAGAATGCAAATAGTAAGTGTGCTCATTTGCCACACAAAAAGCATGAATTTTTGACTCTTTTTGGCGAAGCACTTGAATTTCTTTTAAAGGAAAGTTAAATAGATACATCGCCTCAATTAGCTCAAATGCTTTGTTAACCATAGTTTGTGAGTCTACAGTGATTTTTGTGCCCATTTGCCAGGTTGGGTGAACCAATGCAGTTGCTTTGTCAATTTGTTTTAACTCTACTCTTGATTTGTTAAAAAAAGCGCCACCACTTGCCGTGATTCCAATACTACTAAGTTCACCAAAATGATTTTTTAGACAAAATAGTGCGTTGTGCTCAGAGTCTACAGGAATAATTTTTACTTGCTTGCTTTTTGCGATTTTAGTTAAAATTGAGCCCGCCATTACGAGACTTTCCTTGTTGGCTAAAACTAAAGTTTTTCTGGCCATCAAAGCCCAGTATGAATAAATTAAGCCAAAAGATTGAGATACTGAGTTAAAAACAGCATGTATTTTCTTTGAATAAATTAGCTTTTTAATATTTCTTTTGCCAACTATGAAGGTAATTTCTGGGTATGTTGATTTGTATGTTTTTAAAAAACGTCTGTTTTGTAGGATACAAATTTTGACTTTATTTTGGTATTTTTCAAAATATTTTTGGTTTTTTTCGCGGTCTTTAGACAAAGACACCGCCACTAGACGGTAAGGGGTTTTTTCGGCCATTAAAATGTCTAGTACTTTCTGGCCAACCGAGCCCAAGGCTCCGAGTAGTAAAATTGATTTTTTTGGCAATGCAAGTTCCTTATTTTAAAAGAAAAGTAACCAAAACTGTGTAAATTAAGAAAATCAAGAAGGTCAAAAAAGTAGTTACAGAAAGTGCATCAACTCTGTCTAAAACCCCACCGTGTCCTGGTAAGATGTTTGAGTAATCTTTGACATTAGCTTGGCGTTTAAATGCGGAAAATATTAAGTCTCCGCCTTGCGCAATTACAGCAAACACGAACGCTACTAATAAAAGTAAAATAAAGTAAGCAGGATGGCTTTGTTTAGTTAGTCCAAAAAAAGTATCGGTTGTGTAGTAAAAACGAATTAAAAGAAAATAAATAACACTGGTAGAAATTGCGGCAAGTACTGTGCCAATAAAGAAACCTTCCCAAGATTTTTTGGGAGAAATTTTGCTCATCTTGTGTTTGCCAAAAGTAATTCCGCCCAGATAGGCAAAAGTATCGGTTAGCATGGTGACAATCAAGGGAAACAGAGCAAAAAGCAAGTGATGGGTGCGCAGAAAAACCATGCCACCAAAAGAAAGCGCGAGGAAATTAACTAAAAAATAACTTTGGGTGAGTTGTTGCTTTTCGTGAAAATAAAGAATAGTGATTGTGATATTAACAACAACCAGCGTTAAAACTAGGCAAAGCAGATAAATACTTAAGTTAAGTTCAGTTAGTTCAGTTTGCGGCAAATAACTTCTTTGAAAAACAATCGCGGACGCAGCAACTTGCAAGAGAAATACCAAAATATGGAGAACGGTTAGTTTTGCTTTATTTTGATTTAAGTTAAAAACGCGAGCAAGTTCAAAGACAGCAATTTGCGCGAGCACTAGGTTCAGCAAAAAAAAGCCCAAAAAAGCAGGGCTTAAAATTAAAAGCGGCAGATACAGGGCTAAAATAAAAAAGCCAGTAATGGCTCTTTTTAAAATATTTGGCATAGTTAACTAAAACAGTTCGTTGGCGTTGTATTTACCGGCAAACAAAAGAATAAGGTCTGCTAAGTGAAAAACGTAGCCAACTAAAAGTAGACCAGAAAGCATGCGAATAGCACCGGCTGTTTTGTATCCATACACAAAGCGGTCAATTCCAAGTAGAGAAGTTAAAGGGCAAAGCACTAAAAATAAATTACCCGGCTTTAATTCTTGCTTTAAATAGGCGTTTAGGTTTGCTGAGTATTTTTTTTGACAGAACTTAACTAAGTCAAAGAGATAATAAAAAATACCAACGTAGAAAATTCCAAGGCGAATTAAACCAGACTTGTGTTCTTTTAAGTAAAAGCGGTCAAGCCCAAAAATGTTGGTAAAAGGACACAAAATCAGAAACTTAGCCCACTTAGTTAATTGCATTAAAGAATAGCCTCGCGTCTGTAGCGTCTAAGAATTAATAGCACGATGTCGGCGATCCATAAGAAAAAGCCAATAAAAACAAACAGGCCTAAAACAAAACGAATAATACCAGGTAGTTTGTCTTTCGCGTAAATTAGGCGTTCAATTGAAAGAATTCCTGTGAACGGAAAAAGAATTAAAATGATTGAAATTAAAGAAAGGGTGCGTGGTCTGCGAGCAGTACGCGTGCGTTTAGTAGTTTTTTTCATATAGACATTACCTCTTTAGTTTTAACTTGTGCGATTTCGTCAATTTTTTTAGTGTATTTGTCGGTTAATTTTTGTGCTTCGTCAAGTCCTTCTTTTTCAAGGTCTTCTGGGTACTTGGCTTTTTTAACTTGGTCGTTTAAGTCGCGTCTTGCATTGCGGATAAAAACTTTGGCGTTTTCTTTAGCCTTCTCAACTTCTTTGGCTAAAATTTTGCGGCGGTCTTCTGTCAGTTTTGGAAAAATTATGCGCACACCAACTCCGTCTGAGTTAACAGGCATGTCAAGGTTTTCAGCCAAAATTGCGTGTTCTATGTCTTTAAGTAAAGACTTGTCGTAAGGTTTGACAAAAAGTTGAGTACCCTCAACTACTGTGATTTGCGAAACTTGGGCTAAAGGAGTCGGTACTCCGTAGTATGAGATTTGGATTTTGTCAAGAATTTTTGGATTGGCACGGCCAGTTCTGATTTGTGTTAAGTCAGACTCAAAATGCAGAATAGTTTTTTGCATTTTATCTTCTGCTTCTAAAAGTAGTTCATCTAGTTCTACCATTTAAAACTCCTTTAACGTTTGTTTAATATTATTATTTAAATTATTTAACTAAAGTACCAATTTGTTCGCCACTGGCTGCCTTAATAATGTTGCCTTTTTTACTCATATTAAAAACAAGCGTTGAGATTTTGTTTTCAAGGCAAAGAGCGGCTGCTGTTTTGTCAACTACTTTTAAGTTTTTCTCAATAATTTCATTGTATGTCAATTCTTTAAAGAGTACAGCGGATTTGTTTAGTTTAGGGTCAGCGGAATACACGCCATCGACTCCATTTTTAGCCATTAAAATGCAGTCTGCACCTAGTGAAGATGCAACCAGGGCTGCGGCTGTGTCGGTTGAAAAGAAAGGTTGTCCGGTTCCACCTGCCGAAATCACCACTCGCTTGTTTGCAAGATGCTCAAGTGCTTTGGTTTGCACAAAAGGCTCAGTGATTTTTTTAACCTCAAGGTGCGAAAGCACTACCGCGCTTTGGCCAACCTTGCCAAGTGCTTCTTGGAGAGCCAGAGAGTTGATAACTGTACCTAGCATTCCCATGTAGTCAGCCTGAACTCTGGCCATTCCAAGTTTTTCAGCGATAGCCCCGCGCCAGATGTTGCCAGCGCCAACTACCACGGAAACCGAAATTCCAAGGTCCACGCATTGCTTAATTTCTTTGGCAATGTCTGTAAGCATACTTGGCGACAAAATATGACCGCTTGGGTCTTTTAGGGCCTCTCCGCTAATTTTTAAAAGAATTGACTTATACATTTTTACTTTAGTTAGTTTTTAAAAAAGGCACAAAAATACCTTATTTTTTAAGTTGTTCTGCAACTTCATCAGCAAAACTTTGGCATTTCTTTTCAATACCTTCGCCGACTCTGAAGCAAATGTAGTCAATTAGTTTAGATTGAGAGTGTGCCAAATATTGACTAACTTTTTCAGATGGGTTTTTAAAGAAAGCCTGTTCAGTTAAACAAACTTCTTCAAAGTACTTGCGGATACGACCCTGAATTTTTCTTTCAACAAATTCAGGTTTAGTACCTTCATTTAAGGCTTGCTGAGTAAGAACGGTTTTTTCGCGTTCAAGAACTTCCGCAGGTACACTTTCTGGATTTAAGTATTGTGGTTTCATAGCAGCGGCTTGCATTGCTACGTCTTTAGCAATTTCAAAAGTTGCGTTTTCAACTAAAGTTAAAGCAGCAATTTTACCACCTTGATGCAAGTATGTTCCAAATGTTTGACCTGCGTTTGCCTTTAGGTAAGTTAAGCGACGAAGTGTAATTTTTTCGCCAATTTTAGCAGTTAGTGCTAAAAGCATTTCAGAAATAGTTTGTGTGCCTTCTTTAACTTCTAGTGCTTCTTCAACTGAAGACACTGGATGTTTAATTAAAACAGCACCTACTTTTTCAATTAGTTCTAAAAAGTGTTCGTTTTTGGCAACAAAATCAGTTTCTGAGTTGATTTCTAAAATTAGGGCTAGGTTATTTTCAATAAAGATACGAGCCAAACCGTCTGCGGCTGTTCTTCCTTGTTTAGACTGCGCTTTGGCCAGTCCTTTTTCTCTTAAAAAGTCAATGGCTTTTTCAATATCACCGTTAGTTTGTTCAAGGGCTTTTTTGCAGTCTAGCATACCAGCACCAGTTTTTTCTCTCAAGATTTTTACATCATTTGCAGTTACCATATAAATTCCTCCTAAATAATTGCAGTTTTGGGTTTATTTTTAGTTATTGATTTCAAAATAAAGGGATATACCAGTTACTAGCAATCCCTTTATTTCGTTGATTTAAATTATCGGTTTAAAATCAGTTGAATTAAATCAACTTTTTTAAGTGCTGAGTAACCTTTTAGGCCAAGGGCTTTTGCTAGGTTTTTTAAATCAGCAAGAGTTTTAGTTTCAAGTTCAAAAACAGATAAAGTTGTAGAAGTTGAACCTTCAATTTCATTTGAAACTTTTTTAGTTCCAGTACTGCTAGATGATTTTTCAACTTTAGCAGCAGGTTTTTTAGCAGTGGTTTTCTTTGCAGGTTTTTCAGATTTTTCTGTTTCAGCAACAGGTTTTTCTTCTGCTATTTTTTTAGCAGTGGCTTTTTTCGCTGGTTTTTCAGCTACTTTTTCTTCTTGCTTAGCCTCTGATTTAACTTCTTTTTCCTCTACCTTTTTAGTAGGCTTTTTAACAGGTTTTTCAACAACCTTTTCTTCTACCTTAGTTTCTTGCGGTTTAACTTCAGGTTTAACTGGTTTTTCTGCTGGTTTTTCTACTTTTGCAGGTTTAACTGGTTTCTCTAATTTTTGAGCAGGTTTTGCTGATTTTTCTTCAGATTGCGCAGGTTTCTCTGCTTGTTTTTGTTCTTGGCGTTCACGGTTGAACTTAGGTTTACGAGCAGGACGTTCAAAACGAGAGTCGTATTTACGTTCATCACGACTAGGAATTTCAACGGCATCTAGAGTAAATTGAATGTCGTCTTGAGATTCAATTGCTTCAACTACACCACCTTGTCCTTCAACTACAGCGTTAGTTAAAACATTGATAATTAGTTGAACTGAACGAGTAGCGTCGTCGTTTGCTGGAATTACGTAGTCAATTCCACGTGGATCTGAGTTAGTGTCTACGATTGCAAATACAGGAATGCCGACTTTTTTAGCCTCACGCACAGCGTTGAACTCTTTTGAAGGGTCAACTACAAATAAAGCGTCTGGCACTCTTTTCATTGTGCGAATTCCGTCTAGATTTTTTTCAAGTTTAGCAATAATGTGAGCGTGCTCTGCTTGTTGTTTTTTAGAAAGTTGTTCAAACTCACCTGCTTCTCTTTTTTCAATCAGTTCGTTTAGATACTTAATTCTATTTTTAATTGTTTTAAAGTTAGTTAAAGTACCACCTAACCAGCGTTCTGCTACAAAGTATTGACCTGTACGGTCAGCCGCTTCTTTGACAGCGTCTTGCGCTTGTTTTTTGGTACCGACAAAAATAATTTGTCCACCTTCTTTAATTATTTGTAAAAGAGCCTTATAAGCGTCTTCTAACTTCTCCGCTGTTTTATTTAAATCCAATACATAAATGCCGTTTTTACGTCCAAAGATGTATGGTTTCATTAACGGATTCCATCTTTTTGTAGTGTGTCCGAAGTGGGCACCTGCTTCTAATAATTGCTTAACTGTTACAACAGCCATATAAATTCACCTCTTTCGTTTCCTTCCGTTGATGTTAATACATTCCACCTATTTCAAAAGATTAAAAAAAGGCACTAGAAATATACAAACGCACCAACGTGCAATTTGTATAAAATATAGCATAATTTCGCTGATTTTTGTCTAATTTTGATTTTAATTTTATTTTTTTAAAAAACCTGAGTGGGGAGTTTAGTTTATTGGCGAGATTTATATATTTAATAAATAGAGATTCTTGGGCTCATGATATAATAAAAATGTTCTTAGGAGAGATATATGTATAAAGAAAGACCTTATTTTTTTCAACAAAAAAATGCCCGTGTAGACGAGGATTTCTACAATTACAATAAAAAAACTCAAAAAAATAAAAATAAGTCAGACTCTGTTGCTTTCAGAAAAACTATGTTTGCTCTGCTTTTAGTGGCAACACTGCTAGTGGCTGTGTTCTTAATTTACTCACCAATTCCTGGATTAATTAAAATTGCTCCTGGCATTGAAAAAATGTTCATAGCACTTCGTTTAGACATGGGTGTAATGTTTACAATAATTTTCCCGTTTTTCTCACTAATTTTAGGCTTAACTGTTGTATCGCTATGTAGATCTACTGCTGGAAAAGTATTAGTTAGTTTACTTACCGTATTGTTTGCTGTTGATGCTTTTTATCTTGCTATTAATATACATACTGGTTTACCTGGTTTACCAAATAACGTAACTTCACCATTTATTCCACACCTATTTAATGGAAAACTATTTGCAAATACAAACGGAACTATGAAAAAACTGCTTTATTTTGAAGGAGTTGCCAACGCAAGCAAAGTTATTCTTCCTCAACTATTAAATGTTTATCTTGGTTGCTTATTTGTGTTCTTCTTAGTTGCAGCTATCCGCAAACCAAAAGTAGATAGTTCACTATTGGCGTTCACTTTATTTGTCTTTATGTTAGCGATGCTTCCATTTGCTTTCAAAGCATTCAATAACTTTGCTGACAAAGCAAATATGAAAGCCTTAACTAAATCACTTGTATTCATGCAAACTTACGTCGCTTGGTACTACTTAGGTGTTTGTGTGTTGTTAATCTCAACTTCAATCGCAGGACTTGCCTACAAAGAGAAAAAACCAGTTAAGAAAGAAGAAATCGTAAAATAAATCAATAAAAGTGTGGTGAAAACCACACTTTTTTAATTAAAAAATAACTTCGCCTAAAAAGTGTTATCATTGTTAACAGATATTGTTTTTAAACAAAAATCAAAAAGAAGGAGCACGCGATGTTTAGAGAGTATTTAGTTTCAAATGGAGCCAGTAAAACAAGAATTGTTTTTAGATTTATTGCCTATATCTTAATTATTTTAACCACCACTTATTTTCTGATTGCCTTGACTTCTTCAGTTGGCGAAATTTTTAGTTTTGCTAAATCTGGTTTTTTTAAGAAATTTAAATTAGTTTCAAATGTATACGTCTACTACTCTTTTATTTCTTTATTTCTAGTCGCACTTTGTTTCTTGATTTTAGGTTCAACTAGAAGTAATTTACTTAAAATAACTGGTGTTAGTGTAGCAATTTTAATCAGCATTGTTGCGATTTTAAGTTTGTACTTTGACTTTAAAATGCCAACTCCAAAAGGCGTAGAAAGTCGCTATGAAAACTCAGAGTTCTCAGGTTTTTTCATCCAAAGTATCTACATTAAACCTTTTACTCACAAAGCAATTCAAAAAATTCTAACTGCCTTTAAGCTCCAAAACTTTTCGCACTTTAAATGGTTAGCGCTAACTCCTGCTTTTTTAACCCTGCTTGCTAGATTTCACGCAGCGGGTTCTGAAAAAAAATATTTGGCGTTTTTAAGACTTGGCTTAGATATTTTGTCTCTAAGCTTTGTGTTTATAACACTAAACCTATTCTTGCTACACAGAGTAACGATAGATTCACTACAACACGCTTTGGTATACACTTCACTTGGTCTGTCAGCGCTTGGCTTTGGCTTTTTGCTCGCTGGCACTATTATTGCTTTTTTCCACATTAAAAAGTGCTAATTTCAGGATTTACTCTTAACTTAAAAGCGAAAGTTGAAAAAATAGGGTTATTTTTATATAATTCTATTTGTTGGTGCAGTAGCTCAGCTGGATAGAGCAATAGCCTTCTAAGCTATCGGTCGGGGGTTCGAATCCCTTCTGCATCGCCATTTGACTTTAAAAACTCTGGTTGAACCAGAGTTTTTTTATTTTTGCCAAGTTAAAAACCCACTTAGACCAAGTTGGTTTAAATGGGTTTAAGTTTTTTAAAGTCTTAGGCCAGAGCCTTAATTCTAAATCTACCTTTAAAGGAAGAAATGTGTTTAAAGGTAATAAAGGCTTTCGGGTCAATTTTAAATATTAAGTCAATTAGTTTTTGTTCTTCAAACTGATAAAAAACAGTTAGTAGTACTGACTTGTCTTGGAAACTGTATCCGCCCTTGGCGTCAATTAAAGTAACCCCGTGTTTAAGTTCTTTTATCAAAGTTTGCGCAAGTTCTGTTTCTTTAGTTGTGACAATCAAGGCCTCAATTAAGTTATAGGAATTGTGGATTTTGTCCATCACAACCATTGAAATTAGCAATCTAATTGAAGTAAAGATAAAGACGTAAAGAGCGTAGAGCATTTGAGGTTTATCTTTAAGTTGACCAATTCCTTTCAGGATTTTGCCATCAGGTCCGCCGATGTTTTCAACAAATGATTTAATTACGGAGTTAGAAGGGTCTGCAAACATAGCAAAAAAACAACCTAGTGAAATAATCGTTAAGTTCATAATGGTTGAAATTTTTCCAACAGACATTTTACCTTTATTTAAAGCCAGAACTTGCCCGATTATATCAAGTCCACCAGTTGAACCTCCATATTTAAGGGTTCCACCAGTTCCAACGCCAATAAAAATCCCACCTGCTATCGCTAAAATCAAAGGTGATGTGGTTTTAAGCAAATCAATTTGCAGAAACTTAACGCAAGTTGCTTGCAACACAATCGACACAGTTGAGTAAAACGCAAAAGTTTTTGAAACCTTAAACCAGCCAAGCAATAGGATTGGAATATTTGCAACTATGATAAAGAGTGAAAGCACAGTTTTGGCGTTTTCTTGGTTTAAATTAACTTTGGCAACGTGATGCAAAAAGTCAACAATTAACTGTCCAATTCCAGGCACCCCACCTGTATACATACGAACGTATGAAGCCTCTAGAAACCAGGCCAGACCAATTCCGTAGATAAAAGTGAAAAACACCGCCATAAAAAGACGATTGCCTTCAGGCAAAACTTTGTTTTTGATAAACTCGCGTCTCTTGGCTTGTTTTTCAGTATAAGAAATTTCAACTGGATTTAAAGTTCTATAAAAGGTAAGTTTTTTAGATTTGTTTAACTGAGTTTGCTTGTTTGTGTGTTCTATGTAGACGGGGGCTTTTTCTTTGGTTTTCATAAAACTACTCAAGGTCTTTTTTGTCTAGTCTGACAAAAAGAATTTCGGGTTTTTTAAAGATAATTTCTTTAAAAGGAGTTTTTACAAGTACAGATTCAAGTGAGTCTTCACTAATTTCTAGCATCGCTTGAATTTTTTTAGCGGTCTCTGGAATAAACGGCAGCAAGACAATTGAAAGAACACGAATGACTTTAAAGAGCGTAGTTAAAACTGCCATTAGTTTGTCGTGTTCTTGGTTTTTAAATAAGTTCCAAGGTTCTTCAAGGTCAATAAACTTATTAGCCAAGCGCGCTAGTTCTAAGATAGTTTTAGCAGCCTCTGCAACTCTGTATTCTTGGAACAAATCAGTTAGTTTACCAGGTAGACTTTCAATGTAGGCATCAATTTCTGTAAAGTTTTTATCAAAACTTGTGTAGGTGGGCCTGAATTTAGAGTCAAAGTATTTAGCCAACATTCCAAATGTGCGGTTAACTAAATTACCTAAAGTGTTGACTAACTCTGTGTTAGTTTTTTCAAGAACTAAGTCATATGTTAAGTTACCGTCGTCTTTAAAAGGAATTTCTGAAAGACAGTAGAAACGAACCTTATCTACCCCAAAAGTTTTGACTAACTCATCTGCGTAAACGGTATTGCCAAGGGATTTAGACATCTTTGTTTGGTGAGTTAAAACCCAAGGGTGTCCAAACACTGTCTCTGGCAATTCAAGGCCAAGCGACATTAAAAAGCAAGGCCAGTATACGCAGTGAAAACGAGTGATGTCTTTGCCGACAATGTGAGCGTTAGCAGGCCAAAGTTCACTAAACTGAGCACTTGATTTATCAGGCGAGTAGCCAATTCCGGTAATGTAATTGCAAAGCGCATCCAGCCAAACATAAAGGACGTGTTTTTTGTCAAAATTAACTTTTACTCCCCAGTCAAAAGAAGATCTGGTCACACAAAGATCTTGAAGTGGTTCTTTTAAGAAAGCCAAAATTTCGTTTCTGCGACTTTCTGGCATGATAAAACGAGGATGGTCTTGAATATGTTTAACTAATTTGGCTTGATATTTAGAAAGGGCAAAAAAGTAAGCCTCTTCTTTCATTAAAATCGGTTTTTCACCGCTTGGCAAAAGTCCATCTACCAAGTCTTTTTCGCTGACATAAGCCTCTTCTGCTTTTGAGTAAAGACCTTCGTAAGAAGATAGATAAATATCGCCTTTTTTAAACATCGCGTCTGCAATATTAGCAACCGCTTCAGTGTGCGCGTTGTCTGTTGTTCTGACAAAATTATTGTATTCTATGTTAAGCAGTTTTAAGTTATCCTTAATGTAAGCAACGATTTTATCAACATAGTCTTTTGGCGACATTTTCGCCTCGCTAGCCTTTTCTGCGATTTTCAAACCATGTTCATCAGTCCCAGTTTGAAAGTAAACATCGCGACCAGCAAGTTTGTAAAATCTAGCAATGCAGTCAGTTAAAATCAGCTCATACATATTGCCAATGTGCGGGTATGAAGAAGTATAAGGAAGTGCAGACGTTATATAAAACTTATTTGTTTTTTTCATTGATTTTAACCTCTTTATAAATTTCTGACTTAGGTTTACCAAGAGTTTTTGCAGTTAATTTAATGGCTTCCATATCAGAAAAACCTTGGTTTCGGTAGTTTAAAAATAGTTCATTCGATGACAAATTAACATCTATTTTGGGCTTATCACTACCTTTTATAATTATAACAAACTCACCTAAATTCTGAATTTCGCTAAAGTTTTCGTCCGCTAAATCAAACCAATAGAAAGTCTCGTGTAACTTAGTCAGTTCACGTGCTACCATAATTTCTCTGGACTTAAAAACAGACTTTAGCAATTCAAGAGTTTTAAGCAGTCTATGCGGAGATTCATAAATTACTAGAGTGTCTTTTCTTTCGCTGTACTCAAGCAGAATATCTGCTGCTTCTTGTTTTTTTCTTGGCAAAAACCCAAGAAAAGTAAAAGAGTTAGTTTGGAAAGTCGAGCAAATTAGTGCTGGTACAAAAGCGACTGGACCTGGAAGCGGTACAACGTTAACTGAGTTTTCTTCTTTGACTGTCTTAATTATTTCAAAAAGCGGGTCTGAAATTCCAGGAGTTCCGGCGTCTGAGACCAAAGCAATATTTTTGCCTTCTTTAAGCATTGCAATAATTTTTTTGCTCGCAGTTTTTTCGTTGAACTTCTCATATCTAAAAAGTGGTTTTTGAATACCAAAATGATTAAGCAAAACAAGAGTTCTTCTAGTGTCTTCGCAAAACACCGCCTCAACTTCCTTTAAAACTTCAAGGGCTCTAAAAGTTATGTCTTTTAAATTGCCAATTGGTGTGGGTACGATATAGAGAGTTGGAAAGTTATTTTCAAAACTAGTTTGTATCTTCATTTTAAAAACTGATCAAAAGCAACTAAGGCTGTAAGAATTTGCACGCGTGCGTTGACAGGAAAATAAAAGGCTTTTGTGCGTTTTTGCACAAAATCAAATGTCTTGATTAGTTTGTTCATACTAAAATCAGTCAGTTTAACGATGCGTTCTTCCTGACTTTTGAAATGCAAACCACGCTTTAACTTAAAGTTAATTGCGTCCATTAAAAAAGTTTGAATGAGTTTTAAAAAAATACGGCCTGTTGTTCTTTCGTGTTCAACTGAAAAATATTTAGCCAAAGTTAGTGTGTATTTTTTTTCAGAGTCTAGCATTACTGAAATAAACTCTAAAAAAGGTGTTTTTAAACTATCTAAAAACACTTTGTTTTCAAAAACTTCAGACACATCTTTAAAAAGTTCACCAGACAATTCGTAGATTTCTTCGTCAAGAGAAACTGGTTTGTCTGCGTTTTCTTTGTTTTCATAAGTTACCGGAAAGGCTCTGGACTTAATCGTGTCTAGCACAGCATCTGGATTTTCTGGTACCAAAAAGCCGTAAGTTGAGGTTTTTGGTTCTTCTAAAAACTTAAGTAAACTAGAGGCTTGAGCAGTATTTAGTAAATCTACGCCAAATAATACAAAAAATCTAGAGTATTGATTTAAAGAAGTGTAGTTAAAGGTGCTTGTAAACTCAAGCAAGGCTTCTTTAGTGATTTCTTCTTTGTTTAAAATAAAAAGGTTGCGAGATGGTTTAAACTCAAGGCAGTTTAGTTCTGCATCTGGCATACCTTCTTGTTTTAAAATTGCTTTAATTTGAAAAAGAATATAGGAAATGTGTTCGTCTTTTTTTGCAGCAGGTAAAAGCGAAAGGTGAAAAAAATGGTCCTTTTTAGTCATTTTGCACGATTCTGATATTTTTCTTAGCCAGTTCTTCCATTAAACTGTCAAAAACTTGTCTAAAAACTGTTTCAACCGCAGCCTCGGCGTTAATTTCTATGTACTTGCGTTCAGGAAAAATTTGTTTAAGTTCGCGGTAAGTTTCATCAATTTTATTGTGAAATGTGCGGCTTTCTTTATCTAGACGGTTAATTTTATTGCGTGCGGATACTCTGTTTAGTCCGTTTTCGTGATTGATGATAAAAATAAAGGTCAAATCAGGTAAGCAGTTTAAAATACTTTTGTTGATTTGCTTAATGTATTCAATACCCAAACCCCTTGCAACACCTTGATAGACGTATGAAGAGTCTATATATCTGTCGCAAATAATTAGTGCTTTTTCGCGGTTCGGTTCAATTAGTTGTCTGACATGTTCAGACCTAGAAGCGGCAAACAACAATGCTTCGGTTTCACTTTGCATTGTAGTGTGCTTAGGATGCAGACAAACGTCTCTAATTTCTTCGGCTAGAGTAATGTTAAGTCCGCCTGGTTCTCTAGTGAAAATCAGCGGAACAATTTCACCTGTTGTTTTGTTAACAAGTGAGTATTTTTGTCCATCTTCGCCTTTTTCAAAAAGAGCCTTAATTTTTTTGATGATAGTAGATTTTCCGCTACCTTCTCCGCCTTCAAATGTGATAAACATATGTGCACCTCTAAGTGCTTTCAGTATACCAAAATAAGCAAACACAAGCAAACAATATTTTTTAAAATCTAAAAATATTTCCTGTAATAAATAGTTAGTTATAATCGCTTTATAAGGCTTTTTTATAAGAAAATTAAGACATTTACAAAACTACAAAACTGCCTTGCAAGGCACATTTGCAGTACTTGGTTTTATTTTTATAAATTATCTTTATTTGCTTATTTAAACCTATTTTATTTATATAGAGTAAAATTACTTATGTAGATTTTAAATAAAGGAATTTTGACTATGCAAAACAAAACAAAATTATATAAATACGCCAAACTCGCCTTTCAAGGTTTTCTTTCAGGAGTTTTGGTTGCCATTGCTGCTTTTACTTTTTTAGTTTTAACTGCGTACGCTCAAGGCAGTGGTATTCAAACTCTGACTACTTACTTTATCGCAGGTGTTGGGTTTTGTGTCGGAATCATTTTAATCATTGCTTTAGATGCCGCGCTTTTTACTGGTAGAATCGGCTATGTTTTTGAACGAAAACCCGATTACTTAATTGAACTTCTTATCGTTTTTTTAACTAATTTTTTAGGCACAGTAATTTTTACAATTATTTTTTACTACACAGTGTTTCCAGCAAAAAATGTACCAGGAAGTCCCAGAACTTATGCAGACTTAATTCAAACAATGGTTGCCAAAAAACTAGATTTTAAAGAAACTCCACTTTGGCGAACTTTCCTTGGAGCAATTGGAACTGGTATCTTATTGCACTCGGCAATTTATAGTTTTAACAATGCTAAAAACAAAGCAATTGGTCTGCTTTCGCTGCTATTTGCGGTTTGGACTTTCTTACTACTTGGCTTTGACCACTGCATCGCCTCTTTTTCTTTATTTTCATTTGGCTTCCAATACAACTACGCAAAAGTCGCTTTATTTATTTTTATCGTAATTATCGGAAACTCAACTGGCTCAATTTTCATTCAAAGTCTTTTAACTTTAATTAAGAAACTCAAAGAAAAAGAAGCAGAGGCTGAGTTAAATTAGGTTTGTGAAATACTACGCTGTAAAGGCAGGTAATAAAACCGGGATTTTTGAGACCTGGCCAGAATGTCAAGCAGCAATTGCTGGTTTTAAGAAACCAGTATTCAAGTCTTTTTTAACCAAGGCTGAGGCTGAGTGTTTTTTAAAAGACACAGACTATTGGCAAGGTGTGGTTGAAAAAGATTTAAAAGCAGGCTATTTGGTGGCGTTTTCAGACGGTAGTTTTTCAAAAGAAACCGCTAAGTTTTCATACGGAGTTCACCTAATTTTGCCAAACGGGCAAAAACAAAATATCTCTGGCAGTAGAGCCGACCGAGAGTTTTTAAAAACAGCAAATGTGGCAGGGGAAGTTTTTGGTGTAATTGAAGCACTTAAATGGGCAAAAGAAAATGGATTTAAAAAAATTAAGATTTACCACGACTACCAAGGTCTCGCTCGCTGGATAACTTCTGAATGGCACGCATGCTCTAAAATTTCTCTTATGTATGTTGAATTTTACTTAAACATTAAGCCTGAGTTTAGCGAAATTAAGTTTGAAAAAGTACCAAGTCACTCAAATATTTCTTTTAATGATGTGGCCGATAAACTCGCAAAAGAAGCACTATTAAAATAATTTCAAAGAACTGTTATAAACCGCTGTGTTTACATAAAGAAACACAGCAGTTTTTTTATTTTGTGGTTTTTTAATGTGAATTTTTGCAGAAAAAACTGATTTTTAATGTTTTTCAAAAATATTTAGAAATTTTATGTAAACGCTTACAAAATCGTTATATATAGAATATAATATGTGTATGAATTGAGGCCGCCATCGGCCAGAAAAGGGGTAAATATGAAAACAAGCACTAAAGCAAATAAATTGTTTTTAACAATCTTGAAAATATTTGCAATCACTGCTTTAACACTGGGTATTTTTGCACTCATGTTTTCGTGCAAAACAACACCAAAACCAAGTCCAGATCCGAAACCAACAGACCTGGATTTAACTCAATTGAAAGTTCCAAGCGGAACAATTGATAAAAACTTTGCGCTAGACCGCAAAATTGGCAATTTTGACGTTACATATGAAATTATAAAAGGTCAAAATGCAGCGAAAATTAAAGACGGCTACACTATTGAAGTCGTGCAACAAGACGAAGACGTGGAAGTTACTTTAAAAGCAACTGCAGGTTCAGTTTCAAAAGAATTTACTTTCACTGTTGCCAAAAAAGGTACGCAACCGCAACCAGAGCCAGAAACTCCAGAAAAACTACTTAAAAAACTAAAACTGCCAAAAACAGTTGACGGCGACCTTGAATTAACTAAAGAAATTGAAGGCAATACAGTAAACTGGACATCATCTCACCCAGATATTTTGAAAATCGAAGACGGCAAGGCTAAATATACAGCGCCAGAAACTACAACTGAAGTTACTTTAACTGCTGAAATTGAAGGTAAAACTCGTGAGTTTAAAGTAAACGTACAAGGCAGCAAACTTAGAATTACTTTTGCTAACCCAAAAAGCCAAGTTCAAGACGACATACCTGCCCTTGAAGTTGCGCGTGGTTCAAACGTTGAACTTAGCCAATTGCCAAAAGAAGATAAATACGACAGCGCAGAACGTGGTGAGTTTTTATACTGGCAAATCAGAAAAGGGACTAAGTTAGAACCAGTTACTGAAGATGATTTAAAAAATCTTACACACGACCTTAAATTAGTTGCCAAAACTGCGGCCAAAGGTACACATCGTGTAGTTTTTAAAGGTAGAGACGGCCAAGAAATTTATCGTGGTACTTCAAAAGACGGCAAACCAGTTCAACTAAAAGACGTTGACTTTAATAAATTGCTTGACTTAAAAGAAAACGAAACTTTAAAATGGTTGCCAGAAGAACAATATAATTCACTTACTCAAGCCACTGTATTTACCCCTGAAATCACCGTACAAACTAAAAAGATCAATTTAACTTTCTTTGATAAAGACAACACTACAGAACTAAGAAAACTAGAGGCATTCGCTGGTAAGTTTGAGTTATCTCAATATGAAGACTTATTTAAAGAGAAAAACATTAAGTACGACTTTAGAGGTTGGTTAAATAAACAAACTAACGAGCCTATTACTGACATCAACAAGTTAACTGAAGACACAGAACTTGTACCAAACATTGTTGAATACACTGTTCTTGACATTACTTTTAAAAACGAAGATGCAACAGACTTGGCTAAACTACAAGTTAGAAAGAACTTCAATTGCACTGACAAAAAATTAAAAAAATGGAACTACCACTTTACAGCACGAGATTCAAGAATTCAAAAGTTCCTGCAAAAGAATTCCACACAGCCAAATGGTCACAAACCTTCCCTCACGACTTCACTGAAACTACAGTAATTGCCCCTGTCTACATAGAACACAAAAAAATTACTTATCGTTTCTTTATTGGTGCAACTGAACACAAAGTAGAAGGACATGATGGACAACCAGTAACTCCACCTGCTATTCCTAATAAAGACGGATACACACAAGAATGGGTATTTAAAGACACAGGTAAAGCACTTGGCGAAAACGCTCAGTTTGTAAAAAAACTAGACGGCCAAATCCTTGAAGTTAAAGAAACCTTAATTAAATACACCTTAACTTACAAGTCAGGAGACACCACTATTCAAACCAAAGAGTTTGACGTAACTACTGATGAGTTTAATTTAATGGCGTTCCCAAATACTCCTGGCAAAATCTTTGAAGGTTGGTATAAAGAAGCAGACTTTCAAACTCAAATTACCAAAATTGAAAAAGGTACAGTTGGTGATATCACAGTTTACGCTAAACTAAAAGACTTTAGACCAACTGTTAAGTTTACCTTTACAGACGGCAGACCTGATGAAACTAAACAGTACGCTTATGGTGAAAAAATCCAATACCCTGCGCTAAGTACTACACCAGGCTATGACTTTAAATGGTCTGAAATGCCAGAAAACGCAGAAAATAACATCACTATTTCTGAAGTTAAAACAGTCCACACTTACTCAATTACTTATCAAGGACTAGAAGGCGCACAAAACTCGCCTGACAATCAGTCAACTTATACAGTTGAAAACAAAGTAGAGTTCAAACCTGCATTTAAAGATAAACATCACTTTAAAAGATGGATTGATACAGAAACTAATGAAGAAATCAAATCTACTCACGGTAAGTTTAAAGACTTAACTTTAAGAGCAGAATTTGAAGAATCTAACTTTACTGCAAAACTAGAAGTTGTAAACCAAAATACTGTAACCTTAACTTTCACAGAAGACGCTGAACTTGAGGCTGCTATCGCCGATCCTAAATCAGTATTAGAAGGCCTTGATATTCCAGACGCTTTTGATTTAAGCAAGATTAAAATAACTTACGCAAACAAAGTAATGACTATTACTTTTGAAGAAGGATTTGTGAAAGCCGACTATGTTAAGAAACTTTCATACACAGAAGGCAACGGCTCTGGCGTGATTTACTCAAGATTCATGATTAAAGCAGCAAACATTAAGAATGCTGCAATGATGACCTTACCTGAAGTTCCTGCATTCTACTTAAAATCATCAGTACTTGAAGGTGATTCACCTAAATGGGACAAAGTTCCTGTAAACACTGCGCTTTCTCAAGAACAAAAAGACAAAGAAGCACAACCAAATCCGCTTAAACATGAACTTACTTTAAAATACAACACCAAAGCACATGGTCAGCAAGACGAGAAAAAGCAGTTTATTCACAACAGCAAAATTACCGATGAACTACTTACTCCAAAAGACATGCCAAGCTACCGTTTTGTTGGTTGGTATAAAGAAGACACTTTTACTACAAAAGTAGAAGCAAAAGACTTAACCGATACTAAGGACGCAATTACTCTGCACGCTAAATTTGAATTAATAACTTTTAAAATTGAGTATGTTATTAACTCAAAAATCGGCCAAGTTGCTAATTCAAACCCAACTACCTACACTGTAGAAAGTGAAGAAATTACCTTCACTGCGCTTGCAAACGGCAAAGGCTATACCTTTAAAGGTTGGGATATCGCTAAAATTGAAAAAGGTTCAGTCGGCGACAAAGTAATTACCGCAAACATTGAAATTACTAAATACAAGGCTTACTTAGACGGCTCTTCTATGTCTAGATTTTCATACAATTCAGCCGAATCTGCTTTAAGTGATGTCAAAGAAGAAAACAGTGAACACTTCGTTGAATTTAACTACTTTGATGGTCTTGAGTTAAAACCAGTTTCAGATATACGCGAAGGCTACATCTTTGAACACTGGAGTTTAACTAAACGCGGAACCGCAGATCCTTACACTAAGATTGAAAACAATAAAATTGGTGCTAACCAAATTGACTACGACATTAACTTAACAATTAGCCAAAAAGAAAGTTATTTGGGCTTCGGAGACTTGCACACCAAAGCAGGTTCTTTCCTTGGTAAAGTTACACAAATTTCAGACATTGAAGAAATTCAAGGCAAAGATGACAAAAAAGGTGAGTTTGTTAACCTCGCAGTAACTGATAAAGCTGGCAAATACTTAGTAGTATTGGTAATGAAAGACTTTGGCGCTAAAGTTGGCGATATCGTTATCCTTGATTTTATGAAAGACATCTTTAAACAAACTACTTATCAACTCATTAAAATTCACGGTTTTAAGGAAAAAGACTATGTATACTATGAAAACTCAGATATCCGTAAATATACAGGCGCAGAAACAATAGACCCAGTTGCAGCAACGCAAGTTACTGACTTAAACGCACTTTGGAATACAGAAACTGGTACTTTGGTTACAATTAACAGCCAAGTAATTAAAAAAGCTGGTGAAAAATATTACCTTCAAATTGACGGTAGAAAAAAAATTGAACTAGTTGTATTAAACGAAGCAGCTAAGGCTTTACTTGCAGATGGCAAGGCTGTTCACATCAAAGACGCGGTCTACAGATACTTTCAAACTAAACGCGGTCTGTTTATCTTAAATCAAACTGGACTTGCACTAGACGCTGAGTTTGAGAAAAACCAAACTCGCGACAGAGTAAAATCTGAATTGAAAGCATTCTTTGACTTAAAGAGTGAACTTCGTTCAAGAGATGAAGTTAAATTACCTCAAGAACTACACGGCCAAAAATTAACTTGGACATATACTCCTGCCGACATTTTAGACGGAGATGGCAAAGTTAAAACTGACCAAAGTCTAGATGGCACCAAAGTTAAGTTTACCGCCACAGTTTCAGAAGGTATTTTGAAAGATGAAGTCTTTGAATACGAAGTTACTTATAAATACTTAAAAGAAGGTGAAGTTAATCCTGAAAAAACAGCAACTTTTGAGTTTGATGGTGTTAACTTAAAATCAAATACAGTTGATGATATTACTGCAAATATTACTAAAAAAACCAATTTTGTTAAGTCTGGTTTAAAAAATAAACTAGGTACAAATAGTAAAGCTGGTGTTCTTGAAATTGACTTTGGCACACATAAAGTTAAATCTATTAACATAAAATACGGATGTATGGCCGGTAAAGACGTTTATATTTCTGTTAATGGTCAAAATTCAACAAATGCAGTTAATAAGTCTGACGGTGATGTTGATTTTACATTTATTTTAAATCCAAAAACAAATAAAATTGAAATTAAAAAAGATGGAAAAGGAAGCCTATATTTGGTTTCATTTACTGTTGTTGTTGAATAAATAATCGCTAATTGCTAATTTAAAAAGCCTTGTTCTTAAGAACAAGGCTTTTTTATTTTTCTAAAAAATCACTACCTTTGAAGCATTCAGGTTCAAATTTTTCCATTTCAGGAAAATTTAGTTTTTCTGCCCAAAAGTAGCCAACTATCGCCACGGTATTTGCGAGATTTAAAGAGCGGACATGTCTAGACATTGGAATTCTAAAACATTTGTCTAAGTTGTTTTTTAAAATTTCTTTATCAATCCCAGTGGTTTCTTTGCCAAACATCAAGTAAACTGGTTTATCTGGCTTAAAGCCAAGGTCTGTATAGCACTGCTTTGCGTAGCGAGAAAGATAGTAAATTTGCGCGGGGTTATTTCGTTTTAAAAAGTTGCCGTAGTCTAGGTAAAAAGTAACGCGGCTAAACTGACGGTAGTCAAGTGCAGCTCTTCTCATTCTTGCGTCGTTTATGTCAAACCCAGTTGGGCAAATGATATGCAGATTAGCATTTAAGGCTACACAAGTTCGCATAATATTTCCAACATTTTCAGGAATTAGTGGTTCAAATAACACTATGTTAAGCATCACGACCTGCCTTGTTTATAAGTTCAGTCTGCAGACTTTTTAATGACGCCGTGATATCTACATAAAAAGGATGCGGGTTGCTTAGTCTCAAAACCTCTGGCCAAACTTCCTTAAATTGTGCGCCTAGTCTTTTTCTTGCTTTTCTAAGCGTGTCTTTAACTAAAATTTCCCCATTTTTAAAAACCAGTGCGCGTGCAGGTATTAACCTGCAACCTTTTAAACTTAATTTAGTCTGTAGGTCAGACAGTGCATATACTGACGTCTCTTGTCCTAGATTTTCGCCTTTTAAGGCAATTAAATCACCGATTGCTTTATCTTCTTTATAAATTCTAAAAACTTCTTTTACGCCAGGCAAAGTAGTTTTTTCAGTAGTTGCAGAAACTTTAATTTTTGGAACTACTACTCCACTTTCAACAGTAGCAGCTAGTTTATAGACAGCACCAAGCACGGGTTGTGAACTTGCGGTAATTAGTCTTTCGCCAACTCCAAATAAATCAACTTCTGCACCTTGATTAGTAAGTAAGTCAGTAATAATGTATTCATCTAGTGAGTTAGTTGCACAAATTTTGACAAAGCTCATGCCAGCGCTATTTAGTTTATTTCTGATTTGCTTAGAAAGATATGCGATATCTCCGCTGTCTATTCTAACTGACTGCACTTTTAGACCTTGCTTGTCTAAAACTTCTTTTTGAAGTTTAATGACATTTGCAAGACCAGAGCCTAAAGTTGAGTAAGTATCAATAAGCAAACTAATGTTTCCAGGGTTATGTTTAGCCCAAGTTAAAAATGCTGTGTATTCATCGCTAAAGGCTTGAACATAGGAATGCGCCATAGTACCAACTACCGGAATTTTGTTGTCTTTACCTGCCAAAACATTAGAAGTTGCTAGTGCTCCGGCTAAGTAAGCCGCACGCGCTCCTTTAACCGCAGCACTACTTGAATGCGCACGTCTAGTTCCAAACTCAAAAACCGCACGACTTTTTGCGGCTTTCACAATTCTGGCAGCCTTGGTTGCAATTAAAGTTTCAAAGTTAATTGAGTTTAAAATAAACGCCTCTACTAACTGACATTCAACCAAGGTGCCTTTTATTGTCATAATGGGTTCTTTTGCAAAAACCAAACTACCTTCTAAAAAAGAGTAGACTTCACCTCTAAACTTAAACTCTTTTAAATACGACAAAAATTCGGGTGCAAAAATCCCAAGACTAGCTAAGTATTTTAGT
Source organism: uncultured Acholeplasmataceae bacterium (assembly GCA_963544075.1). Classification (GTDB taxonomy): domain Bacteria; phylum Bacillota_I; class Bacilli_A; order Acholeplasmatales; family Acholeplasmataceae; genus CALISC01. The sequence goes on from CAUUDV010000010.1 coordinate 22,452, forward strand.
TCGACTGCCTTAAAGCAGACTTGTTTTAAAAACTTTAGCGTAGTTTCAAGTCCTGAAAACACAGCGTATCCTCCGTTTTCTGGCATATTTCTAAAAAACACATCAAAATACACAATCTCTTCGTGTTTATTTGCTAAAAAATAAGAATTTGCCATAGTTAGCGCGTAAAGATCGCAAAACAGTCCACTTTTCATACACACCTACTTTCTTTTAAATTAAATTAAAAAATTAAATAACTACTTAAAGTATAGCACTAAAAAATTTAGTTTTCTTACAAATTTTTGCTAAAATTTTAGTAAAAATTGATATAATAATAAAGAATTAAAGAGGTCTTAAATGAATATTTTTAAAAAATTTTTTATCTTTTTTATATCCATTATCTCTATATTTTCACTATACGCTTGCAAAATTCAAATAGAAACTTTAAAAGATGTGCTAATTGAAAACACTAAATATGAATTTACAAAACCAGACAAAGACCGCCTAAAAATTACTAAACCTTTTAAAATTAGAAATTCAATTTTAGAAGCAGGCACTTACCAAGGTAAGCAAATTTCAGTAATTTATCAGCTAAAAGACAAAACAAACGAAAAGTATTTTCAAATCATTGGCAACCGTGTCAATGTTTTACAGCCAGATGATGGCAGAGACCGAATTATTTCAATTGTTGCCAAAATAACTTTTGACAACACAAACTCATTTGAATACGAACTGCGTTTTAAGGTTCTGCCAGTTCAAGGTGATTTCTACACTATCTCACTACCAGCAGAAGTTAAAATTACAACTCCTGGTATCAATCCAAACCAAGTTAGACAAAATACCGAAGTTGAGTTTGAAGTTACTGTACCTAATGGTAAAGAAGTATCTGCATTTAAAATCAACGGAAGCGACTGGACTGATGCTTTAATTGACAATAAGTTAAGTTATACAATTACTGAAAACATCACTGTTTCGGTTGAGTTTAAAGAAAATTCCGCAGACCCAAAAGAAACTGAATACGAAGTTGTCTACGACAGTGCTAATTTAACTTTAAAATCAGGTGAACTAAACGCTGAAAACAAAGCACAAAAAGGTGCTGAACTTGAGTTTGAAATTAAGCAAATTCCTGGTAAAACTTTTGAAAAACTAATAATTAACGAAGAAGACAAAACTAACTTAGTAAAAGCGAATAAATTCACAATCAAGGTTAACAAAAAAACTACTTTAGAAGTAATTTATAAAAACGATGGTGCTAACCCAGAACCAGAAGATTACTTAGTTAACTACAACAGCGCACACCTTAATTTAACTGCAGGCACAATTGCCGCAGGCAACAAGGCCAAAAAAGGTGCTGAACTTGAGTTTGAAATAAAAAAACTACCTGGTAAAACCTTTAAGAAATTAACTATTAACGGCAAAGACATAACTCACTTGGTTGAAAACAACAAATTTAAACTTACTGTATACCAAGCAACAAACATAGAAGTTGAGTATAAAAATGCAGAGACTTATGATGTTAACTTCCAAAACTCAGAACTAAGTCTGCTAAGCGGCAACTTAAATGATAATAAAGCAGAAAAGGGCACTATACTTAAGTTTGCAGTTAAATCAAAACCAGGTTTCCGCGTTAAGTCATTATTGATAAACGGTCAAAATAAAACTGCTTTAATTAAGGCTGACAACACTTTTGAAATTCAAGTAAAAGGTAACTTAACCTTAGCAGTTGAATATGAGAAAACGACTGAGCCTGAGGCAAAACACGACGGTTTTAGACGAGCAAACACTGCTATTCTTTCTGAGAAAGCAAAAAATTACTACCAAGGAATTAACTTCAATACCGAAAACCCCGCTGAACTTCTAAGACAACTTAGAGAACTAACTGTTCGTAAACACACCAATGTTGTTAATTACAAGTATGCTAAGAAACTTGGTGAAATTGATAAACTAGATAACGGAAAGGCTTGGTCAATTTACGACAGCATAGAATACTCAACTAGCTGGGGAAACAAAGGTATACCTTGGAATCGTGAGCACGTATGGCCGAATAGTTATATGGGAACTCAAGACCATGCTGGAGATAGTAGTAAAGGAATTGATTCTGATCTACATAATTTACGTGTTTTGACGAATAATTTAAACAGTAAACGCAATAACTCATACTATAGAGATGGTTCAGGCACTGGCGATGGCAACGCTACTTGGTTTTACCCAGGTGATGCTCACATTGGTGATGTTTCCAGAATTCTTGCCTATATGTTAGTGCGATATGATTGGCTAAAAGTTACTACTGAAAAACCAGGTAAAAATGCGTACTTCAAAAACAATGGTGGTTCAGAAATTGAAGGAAAAAAACGCGCTAAAATTGGGGATGTTCGTAACTTTATTAAATTCCACACTAAAGACCCAGTTACTGTCTTTGAACAAAATCGCAACGAAAGAATTGCCCGTATTCAGGGTAACCGCAACCCTTTTATTGACTTTCCTCAGTTTACCGAAATCATTTTTAGACACTATATGAAGCTTGCCAATATTTCTTTAATTAACCAAACTATTGAAAAACAAATTGACTTTTTCATTAGTTCAATTCACCAGATTCAACAAAACTACCTTAATCAAAGCAAACAAACAATTTTTGCTTAAACTAAAAAGAGATGTTTTTAAAAACATCTCTTTTTAGTTTTACCTAATCACGAAGACAACCAAGCGGAACCACGTGTATACCGTCTTCTGGTCTGGTGTAGGCCATTTGACTATTGGTGACAATCATTAAAAACTCAGGTTCTTTGGCCGCAAGTTTAGCCAGTTTAAGTAGGTTTTTTGCTGCCTTATCTAGTTCATTTAGCCCCAATTTAACTTCAACTCCAGCCCATCTGCCATCTGGTAGTTCTAAAATTAAGTCAACTTCAAGCCCGCTTGAATCTCGGTAATAGTAAACTCTGGCATCAAGCATATCTGCATATACTCTTAAGTCGCGAGTGACTATAGACTCAAAAAGGAAACCAAATGTTTCAAAGTCCTGCAGTAACTTTTCCGGAGTTAAATCTAACGCAGCAACTGCTATGCTTGGGTCTACAAACTGTTTTTTATAACCTTGTTTTAGTCTTGAAGAACTTCTAATTTTAAAAGACCAAGGCGGTACATCTTCAACAATATAGAGTGCTTTTAAAGCATTTAAATGTTTTTCAAAAGTAGGCGCTTCAACAATGTTTTCATAGTTTTGATCACGATATATTGTTTTATTAGTAGCCAATGTTGAAATATTTCTAGCATAACTTTTTATAATTTTATAAAGTTTTTCTTTATCTTTTTTAATACCATCAACTTCATCTATATCTTCTCTAAGTATGCCTGAAAGCAAATCTTTTGGTATATCAAACTGTAAGTCTTTTGGTAAAGTTAAAGTTCCTGGCCACCCGCCTCTACAAATTAGTTCGGCGATGCCTCTAACAGAAATTTCTGAGTCAACTGGCGCAATTTTAGCTTTTTCAAATAGAGACTTTAAGGAAACTGATCCAGTTGACTCACCACTTTCAAACAATGTCATTGGGCGCATCATAACTGAGTTGATTCTGCCAGTCCCTGTATGCATTGTTTTTACATTCTGTTTTTTAGTAGAACCAGTAAGTAAAAAATTACCTTTTTCTTGAGTTTCATCAACATTCATGCGAATGTAATCCCAGATTTCTGGTACTTCTTGCCATTCATCAAACAATATAGGGGGTTCGCCACTAAGAATCTCTGTTTTAGATAATGCAACTAATGTTTTATACTTCTTTTGGGTATCAATGTCTTGTAGTTTAATTATTGTCTTTGCGTACTGCGATGCGGTAGTTGATTTCCCTGACCATTTTGCACCATCTATCAAGACTGCACCACTATAGAGTAATTTTCTTTCAATTTTAGTTTCAATTAACCTTTTTTTATATTCTATATGACTCATTTTATTTGCTCCTCTACACAAATTATAATACATTTTGATATATTATCATTTTTTCAGAGTGTTTATTATCATTTTTTCAGAGTGTTTATTATCATTTTTTCAGAATAAGTAAAATAAACTCACACCGGAGTAATAATAATTTACTTTGTTTGTACTTAAAACACTGACTAAAAATAAAAAACTATCTAAGGAAGTTAGGTTTTTCAATATGATCATTAAATTTTAATTTCATAAATTTTCATATAAATCGCCACAAATCATGTGGTAATTATTACATGTTTTAATCTCAATACAAATCAGTTTTAACGAAAAATAGTAAAATTTTAAGAAGTGTAAAACCAGTGTTATACCAGTGTTTTTGATGTGTTAATATACTTAATAGAACGACCTTTGCCTTCTCTTTTTAATTCACCTTGCGCAACTAATTTCCTAAGCGCACCTTCAATTGAACTTAGGCTAATTCCAGGACAAAGGTCAACAATATCTTGTTTTGAAAATCTACCTAATTTTAGTTTTACCGCTTTTTTAACATAATCAACGGCAGATGATTTAGTCTCGATTAACAAAAGTTTTTCAGTAAAATCTCTATACGCAACTAACACGGTAGTCAACATATATTTAATAAAAGGTGTGGCGTCTTCTTTTTCTTCATGCCAGTTTTTCCCAGATAAAAGAAGTGAGGCGTAGTACTCTTTACTACTTTCAGCGATTATTTTTTCAATAGATTGATATTTTGCAACATGAAAACCAGATTTCAGAAGCAAAAGATTGGTAAGTAATCTTGAGATTCTACCATTTCCGTCATTAAAGGGATGAATACACAGAAAGTCGTGAATAAATGTAAATACCACCAGTAAAGGTTCACATTTTGGGTCTGAAATGGCTTTATTGAACTCACAGCAAAGTTCCTCTAGTACAAAGGGTGTTTCAAATGGTGAAAGTGGTGTAAAAATTACTTCACTTTCTTTGTTTGCATAAGTAATGCTGATGTAATTTTGCACATTTTTAGTCTGACCAGCAAAAGATGTGCCTACGCGTTTAAGCATAATGCCGTGTAACTGTAAAATGTGATTTTTAGAAATATCTATGATTCGGTAATTTTCATTGATTAAACTAAGTACATCTCCGTAGCCGGCTATTTCTTTTTCATTTCTGTTAACTGGTTTAATTTTTTCTTCGATAATTTTTTTTAGTCTATAGTTTGTGGTGGATATACCTTCAATTTCGTTTGAATACTGAACGCTTTGCACGACTGAGTTTGTAACTAGTTGAGAAGTTTCATTTGGAAGTAATTTTAGAAAAACTTCTTCTTGACCGCGATATCTATAAATTTCTCTGATTAAGTTAAGAGTTTCACTGTCAAGTTTTATATTTTTAATTTTTAAATAATTAAATTTTCTCATTTTATCCCTTACTTTTGTTTTTATCCCTTAAAATATACCACTTTTTAAGGGATAAAACAAGGGAGTTATATTAATTAAAAAGGAAAATTAGTGCTTTCTTTGATTGTTCTAGCAATTAACTCAAAAGAAAATCAAGTAGACTAACAATTTTGATACCATTTTCAGTCTGGTAACTTCTAATTGGTAAGTTCATCACTACCAGAATTTTTTCAAAATTATCGTCAATTTCGCTAAAAGGTCGCTCTTCTATTCTTTGTTTATTTAAATCTTCATTAGAGTAGCAGGACTGAACATAAAGTCTTTTACTGCCTTTGTTTGCAACAAAGTCAACCTCTAATTTTACTCTTGTGCCATTGCCTTTTTCGTTAAGTACGTTTTTTTCAACTACTCCAACATCTACTAAATAGTCTCTAGAAATAAGTTCATTGTAAATTAAGTTTTCCATTAAATGAGTTGTCTCAAATTGTCTGAAGTCTAAAATTGAGTTTCTAATACCAAGGTCTTGAAAATAATATTTAAAAGGTGCCGAGATATAGGCCTTGCCTTTGATGTTGTATCTGGTTGCTTTTTTTAGCAAAAAAGCATCAATCAAAGCATCAATGTATTTCTCTATTAAGTAAACCGAGATTTTAGTTTTAGTCAAACTAAGAAAAGTATTGCTTAGCTTTTGTGGATTAGTAAGCGAGCCTATATTTGAGGCTAAAGTTTTGGTTATTTTAACTAACTCTGCTTCGTTTTCTATCTTTTTTCTTTCAACTATATCTTTAATGTAAGTAAGTTCAAAGAAATTTTTAAGCAAGACTATTTTTTCTTCCTCAGTGTTCGCTAAGACAACTTTTGGAATCCCACCAAAGTAAAGATAATCTTTTAAAGTGTCTTCTTTGCTTAATTTACTGTGCTTAAAAACTTCTGCAAAAGTAAGTGGGTATAGTTTGATTTCATCACTCCTGCCTCTAAACTCAGTAACAATGTCTTTAGACAAAAACTTTGAATTGCTACCAGTTACATAGACATCTAAGTTTTTGCGACTAAGTAAACTATTTAAAAGAAAATGAAAGTCTTTAACTAACTGAATTTCGTCTAAAAATACATAGTAGTTAACTGATGGGTCTTCGGTTCTTTTTTGAATATATTTAAGCAAATTTTCGGGTTTTCTTAAAGTTTTATTTTCAATTAAGTCTAGTTCTACAATAATAATTCTGGTGTTAGAAACTCCATTTTCTAACAAATAGTCACGAAATAGTCTAGTAAGTAAAAAGGTTTTACCTACTCTTCGCATTCCGGAAATTATTTTAATAAGTCCATTTCCTTGCTTGGCTATCAATTTATCTAAGTATTTCTTTCTTTCAAACTCCACCGTTTACTCCTTCATCATATCGCTGTTTTTACAACAATATTTTACATGAAAAGCCTTTTTTAGTCAATTTCTTTTATAAATTAGGCGATATATCGCTTAATTTTAAATACTTTTTCGTATTTTTCAAAAAAATTAAAGAATTCCCAATTTCTACCACTATATACCTAAAACATTAGCTAGTTCTTCGG
>CAUUDV010000011.1:0-29170 GCA_963544075.1 uncultured Acholeplasmataceae bacterium
TTCTAACAGAAATAAAAGTAGACTTAGTTGTATCTATAGTTTCTGGCACCACAAAGCGTAGTTTATTTTTTCCAGCCTTAACAGCGTCGTGTTCAGTGAAACCGCTATTTTTAGAAAAATAAACTGTAGGGTGTGAAAATAAAAAGATAACAAGTAAAATAAGTGAAGTAAACGCAAGAATAAATAAAGCCGGGATTAAAAATCCTTTTCTTTTCTTGCGGAGCATATTAAACTGCATATTTTGTTCAGGTTGCATATATTTCTCCTTGTGTAAGTTATGCAAAAGTATTGCGATATGTTTATATAAATTATATAAAATGATTTTGCAAAATTTTAGATGCTTCAATATTGACAACATTAGTTTCCTTAAATATATCTTTATTAGCGTGTTTTACAGTTAAAAACCTCATCTGTCTTTCACTAAAGACGCTATTTACTGTATCAATTCATATATATATATAGCAAACGGCTATAAAAACAAAATTTGAAAAATTATATTAAATTGAAAAAAGGGCATAACAATGCGATTTTATAGTTTTTGACTGTGTAGACAACTAATCACAAACATAACTTTTATCTGTATTTTTTAACAGGTGTTGGTCTGAATTATTGTGTGATTTGCTTTAAGCACACTATTTTAAATTCAAAACTTAATAATTTAAGCCGCCAATATTCTACAAAAAGGGTCGCACCAGAAAATGACAAAAATGTGTCCTTATATTACCTTTAAAAAAATAGATATAGAAACAATTAAGTTAGTAGAAAATACAGCATTGAAAGGTAAAAGGGAATGAAAACTGTTGTTTAGTTCAGATATAAATATCTTGTTAAAGTGGAAAAATATCAATTAACTCTTTGTTAAATATCTTATAAATACTCATATAAAAAGGCCTTTTCAGGCCTTTTTATATAACTTAAATTTAATTTATAAATCTAGTTTTTGTCCAAACATACAAACTGGTTTAACTAGTTGTAAGTAAAGACTATACATAACTTCATTTAAAGAAGTGGTTTTAGCATTTCCAAAAATTTTTTCAACAAACTGTGGGTTGTCAATAAAAGGATTTCGGTTTTTTTGATATTGAGCCAAGATATTGTTTCTTCTTTTTTCAAATTCGTTAACCGGATCTTGTCTATGCCATTTTAAGAAAGTCTCTAGTTTACCTACCTTGTTAAGTGGAAAGTTATAACGAAGAGCCATGTACAGGCAAATTCTAGCGATATCGCCAACGTGTTCGTCACCTGGATAGTAGGTGCTGCCGTTGATTGCCTTATTTTCGCCACTTCCTTCTACAAACGGGTAATTAGACCTGCTTGAGTTGGTTTTAATATCGCAGGCTCTTAAGTTGTGAAGTTCGCCTTTTGCAATGCCATGTTCTTTTAATTTAGAGTTTGGCACAACGTGTTCACGGTTCCAACCATCTTTTGAGTTTATGCGATATTGATATCTCGGACTGTCTCCAGTATACGCTAAATAAAAATAGCCAGGGTTCGCAATAGACTCATCTGCTTTTCTAAGTGCTTCAAGAGCTGTGTCGTAAGAAGTTGCTGGTTTATCTATGATTTGTTTAAGTCTGGCACGAAGAGCATCGCCTTCCAGACCTTTTACAGAAGAATAATAGCCATTTACTTCATCTAAGTCCTCTGCTGGTCCGTTGTATTTATATACAGCCTTTAGTGTTGTGTCTTCAGTTAACTTAGCGTTAAAATTAAAAATATCGTCAGTTTTGCCAGTTTTAGACCAACCTAAAAACTCATAGTTTTGCTTAGTTGGGTTGCCAGGGTTTTTTGCAGTTTGTCCAACTTCAATAATTTGTGGTTGAACACCGCCTGCAATAGTTCCGCCGTTTAGGTCAAAGAACACATTGATTTTTCCGCTTTCATTAACGTGCGGTTTAAACTCAAAACTTTCTGAAACTGAACATTGTGGTTGGTTGTAAAACGAAAACACTAAATTAGTCAGGTCATAAGACTTACCAGGTTTTAAGTTTTCAAGTATTGAAGCCCATTTGGCTTTATTTACGCGGCTGTCATATCTGAAGGCAAGTTGTTTGCCGAAAAACTCAAAAACAATGTTAATGTTTCCATATTTTGAGTCTTTTTCAAAACTTTTAACCTTTGCGTTAGTGATGCTAACTAGCGTGCTTTGTAGTCTAGTCTGGTGTTTAGCAATGTCTAGTTTAGTAATGTCTAGGGCTGTTGGAAAAGGTTCTTCTGAGTTTGTAATTTCTTTAATTTCGGTAATTTTAGAAATTTGAATTAAACCGTTGTATACTGTGCGAGTTCCAGTAACTTGAACGTACTTGCCGACAAGTGCTTGGATTTGACTAAACTTAACTGAGTCGTTTTTACCTGATTTTAAAGTAATTCCGCCGGTACTGTCTTGTAGAGCCACGCCAAAGTTTAAGTAATAGGCAACAATCCAGCCTATTGCGGTAACTTTTTCATTATCATTTGCTTGAACTGCTTTAATTACAGGATGCTGGTTTTTAGGAGTAGGATTTGGTTCAGGCTCTGGGGACGGAGTTGGATTTGGTTGTGGGTTTGGATCAGGGGTTGGTGAAGGTTCAGGTAATGTGTTGTCTATTTTGGCAATAAAAATCTTAAACAACTTAGTAAGTTGTTGCTTTTTATAACTAACCGTAATTTTTACAATTAAAGTGCTGTCTTCTGATTTTTTGTTTATCTTAATTGTTGAGTTTTCATAACTTGCAATTTCGTTGTCGTTAAACTCAACCTTGATATCAACCTTATATTTGTTTTTAAGTTCTTCTAAATTAGTTTGGATGTTTGCATTGACTTTTTTATTAGAGTAGTCCTTTAAACTAACTTCGTTCATTATCGTATTTAAATTAACTTTAGTACAACAATAGAAAAAGAATGACAACATTGCAACTAATACTAAAACAAATGCTTTTTTCATAAATAAAAACCCCTTTACACTTGCTTAAATATTTTACCACTTATATTTTCAAAATGTAAGCGTTTACATTAAAATTTTTTTGCAAATTAAAAGGGATTTTTTGAAAAATTTTATTCTTTTTTTGATTTTTATTTTAAATCTTCTAAGATTAGTTTAAGTTCAGTAATCATGTAAAGCGAACCTGCGATTAAAACCAGGTCATATTTTTTGGCCAAAACATCTAGTTTTAAAATAAAATCTTTAATTGATACCACACCAAGTGGACGTACACCTTGTGTGATAAACTCTTTAGCAAGTTCTATAGATGCTAAACTTCTGTCTGGTTTTATCGTAACTTCGCTAGTCACTACTGTTAAGTTTTTAATCTTAATGATTTCTTCAACCATTTTGTTGTAATTTTTGTCTTTCATACAAGACATTAAAAGCAGCACAGTTGAACCTTGTGGCAAGGTATCTCTTATAAACTGAGAAAGTTCTTTAAAAGCGTTTACGTTATGAGCACCGTCTATCATCACGTTTTCTTTAATAAACTCATATCTACCTTGATATTTAGTTTCGCACACCGCATCTACGTTTTTATCAAAATCAGTCTTAATAACTTCGCGGTCATTTAAATGCTTCAATACGTTTAGCGCTAAAAACGAGTTTTGAATTTGCACACGGCCTCTGGCTTCTAACTTAACTAATCTGCCTCCGTACTCATAACTACAAACGTTAATGCCAACATTAGCTTTATTGATTTCTTTTAAGTTAACTATTTCTAACTTGGCATTTCTTTCCTTGCATTTGTCTGATAAATAGTTTTCAAGAGCCTTGCCAAGCGGCAGGGCAACGGCTAAGCCGTTTTCACGAATTGCGTCGGCTTTATGCTCTAAAATCACACGACGGTTTTTGCCTAAAAACTTAGTGTGATCTAAATCTACTCTGGTAATTACCGTTGCCAGTTTATTTTTAGTTGCGTTTGTAGCGTCGTCTCTACCACCTAGTCCTGCCTCTACGACTGCGTAGTCTATTTTGTTTTTAGCAAAATGAATTAGGGTAATTAAATACTCAAGTTCAAAACGAGAAATTTCAACACCATTGTTGTCAGAAATATTGATTAAATGCATCAAGACATTTAAAATCAAGTAAATTTCTGAAAACGTGATTTCTTTGCCAGATATAGAAATTGAGTCAGTTAAACTCTTTACGTAAGGCGACTGAAATAAGCCAACTTTGTAGCCATTTCGCTCAAGGGCTTTAGAGATATAAAGAGAAGTGCTGCCTTTGCCGTTAGTTCCAACTACATGAATATAGGGAATTTGATTTAAGAACTCTAAGTTCTTTAAAAAATAATTCATGCGGTCAAGTCCCATATTAAAGTCTGCTCTGGTCTCAAGGTAGTCAAGTACGTATTTTTTTGAAACCTTTTCAGCCAGTGTTTTAATTGAAATTTTCTTTTCAGGATCTAGTTTTTCAGCCTCAATTTTGCAAATTAAGTTTAAGTGAATAGGGTCTGTTAATCTAGCTGGATTTGGCAATTTAAAAGTAGGTAAGTTAAAAATAATGTCGTCTGCATAAATAAAGTTAAGTTCCAGCCAAGATAAGTTTTTAAGTTCTTTGTTTTCTGCTTTGCCTTTTAATTGGTTTAAGAAAATAAAGAGTTGAAGTGGTGTCAAAGCAGTCTCCAAAACATAAGCCAAAGTAAAGTTGTGTTTAGGTTGTTCAAAATTAGCAGGAGTAACTTTGACAGCCGGAGACTTGGCAATTATTTTAAGGTTATTGGCTAGAAAAATAGAGTCAAGTTCTTGAGTTTTTTTCTCAACATCAATAAAATCAAGTTGTGCAGTAATATAGGCTTTCATTTAACCTCCCAAGAGTTGCAATTATTTTAGTAACTTAGCCTAACAAAAAGACTTTGCAACTTGTTAGATTATACAATAGAGTAAGTTAAAAGAAAAGACCAAAAATGAACTTTTTGGTCTTATTTTGCTAAACTTATGCTAAAAATTTTGGTTTGAGGTGTTAATCTTGAGTTAAACCAGTGTTTCGGCTTTGATTGGTTATGTAAACTTGTTTAAACACAAAAAATATTTTTAGTTATTTTAATTGTCTATTTAAGTTTGTTTATTTTTTTAAACGCATCTAGAGTGTTTTTAAGAAGTGAAACTACAGTAAGTGGTCCCGCTCCACCTGGTACTGGTGTTAAGTGGCTAACAACTTTTGCAACTGAACTAAACTCAACATCGCCAACTATTTTGCCATCAACCTTGTTGATACCAACATCAATTACTACAGAGTTAGCCTTAATCATACTGCCTTTAATAAAATTAGGAATACCAACAGCAACTACTAAAATATCTGCGTTTCTAGTGAAAAACTCTAAGTTTTTAGTGTGGCTGTGGCAAACTGTAACAGTTGCATTTCTGTCTTGCAGGATTTTGGCAACAGGTTGCCCAACAATTAAACTACGCCCAACAACAACGCAGTTTTTACCTTTAATTTCGGTATCAGTGCTTTCAATTAACTCAAGTACACCTCTAGCAGTAGCAGGCAAAAACCCTGCTCTGCCTTCAAAAAGCAGACCTTGTGAAACCAAACCAAAGCCGTCTACATCTTTTTCTTTAGCAACTGCGTCTAGTATTGCAAACTTATCAAAACCTTTTGGCAATGGTAGTTGCACAATAATTCCTGAATACAAAGGATCTTTATTTAACTTTTGAATTTGGGTAATTACTTTACTTTCAGGTTCAGTTTCTGAAAACAAAAAGAGAGTCGCCTGAAAACCTAGGTCAGTAGCTGTTTTGATTTTTTTGTTAACGTAAATCTTTGAAGCAGGATCTGAGCCAACCAATACTATTGCCAGACCTGGCACTAAATTAGTTTGTTCTTTTATTTGTTTAACTTCTTGCTTAAGTTGTTGTTTAATTTGTTCTGAGATTTTAATTCCGTCAATTATCTGCATTTTCAGCCTCCTTTTCTAGGTGTTCTAAAAATAAAATAGTTTCTTTAGTCCACTCAGCTAAATTGTCTGTCTTTAAATACACAAATGTTGAGTTTAAAGTAGACTTTAAACGTACATTTGGACTTTTAACACAAAACTCTAAGACTGGTTTTTTAGACATTATAGCATTTGGGTTGACTTTAAATTCTATGCCTACTTCTTTATTTGCAAGCGAGATATTTAAAATATCTAGTCTTTGCCTTAGTTTTTTTAAAACTACTGAGTATACGTAGTTTTGCTCAGAACCTGGAACTACACCAAAAATATCTTTAAACTCACTAAGCAAGGTCTCTGCTTCTTTAAAAGAAGTTAGCCTTGCGATTTTTTTGTGATATGCAATTCTTAAGTTTTCGCTTTCTATGTAGGTCTTGTCAATGGATTGTGAGTAAAAAGAAGTTTTGGTGTCAGTTTCTTCAAACGCAGGTTTACCAGTTAACTGCTCAGAAATTAACTTCAAGTACATTTGTGTGCCAACGCTTTCAATAAAGCCAGACTGCTCCTTGCCAAAAATATCGCCGCCACCTCTAATTGAAAGGTCTTCTAAAGAAATGGCAAACCCAGAACCTAAATTAACAAAACGTTTAATTGCGCTTAGTCGTTTTTTGGCGTCTTCCGTCATTTCTTTGCCTTTTTGGTAAGTAAAGTAAGCATAAGCGATTTTGTCGCTTCTGCCAACTCTGCCTCTGAGTTGATAAAGTTGAGCCAGGCCAAAGTGGTCAGCGCGTTCAACTATTAAGGTATTGGCATTGGCTATATCAATGCCAGCCTCAATAATAGTAGTAGTTAAAAGCACATCTATTTTGTGTTCAACAAAATCGCTAAGTATATTTTCAATCTCTACTTTATTTAATTTGCTATGTACATATGCTATTTTGGCTTCTGGAACTTGGGCTTTTAAGGTCTCTAACTTTTGTTTAATTTTGGCAATATCGTTAAAAAGATAAAAAACTTGGCCTGCGCGAGAAAGTTCTCTTTGAATGATTTCTTTGACAATTAAGTCTTCGTGCGGAAGAACGTAAGTTTGCACAGGATAGCGGTTGTTTGGAGGTGTCTCTATTAAAGAGTAAGACTTCAGGCCAGAAAGAGTTTGTTCAAGAGTGCGCGGAATTGGAGTTGCAGATAAGTAAAGTGTATCTACATTTAAGGTTAGTTCTTTAATTTTTTCTTTGTCGATTGCACCAAAGCGCTGTTCTTCGTCAATTATAAGTAAACCTAAGTTCTTAAATTTAATATCTTTAGAAAGTAGACGGTGGGTGCCGATAGCAATGTCGTAAATTCCGGTGCTAAGTCCACGCAAATACTTACTTTGCTTAGATTTTTCAACTAAACGAGAAAGAACAGCAACGTTTACGCCAAACTTAGTTAGTCTAGTATTAAAAAGTTCCGCTTGCTGACCTGCTAGTATAGTAGTTGGACAAATATAGGCAACTTGTTTGCCAGAAATTATGGCTCTGTATGCTGCTCTTAAAGCAACCTCGGTTTTGCCAAAACCAACGTCGCCAATTATCAGTCTTTCCATTGGAACAGGTTTCGCCATGTCTAGAAAAACCGCTTGAATGGCGCTTTCTTGGTCTTTGGTTAACTGAAAGTTAAAGTCTTTGGCAAGTTCTTGCTCAAGTTCAGGCTCTCCTTTAATTTCGGCGCCTTGTGAGTTATGTCTGGCTTCATATAGAGCAATTAAACGACTAGCCACAGCCTTTGCGTTTTCATATGCTTTTAGTTTTGCGGCTGTCCATTTTTTTGAACCCAGCACACTTAACTTAACATCTGCACCGGGTTTTGCGTATTTTAACACTAAGTTAATTTGTGAAACTGGGACATATACTTTTTCTGAGTTGGCGTACTCAAGCAACAAATAGTCTTTTTTAAATCCAGATATTGTGTTAGTAGTTAAACCGAGGTATTTACCAATTCCGAAATTAACATGCACAACGTATTCGTTTATAGTAAGTTCATCTGGATTTTCTATAGTCTTGGCGTTGCCAAGCAGGGCTTTATATCTGACTTTAGGTTTGGAGTTTGAGTTAAACAAAACATACGAAGAAAATACAGCAAGTTTTAAAAAAGGATCTATAAAACTAAGGTGCGTGCTGTCTTTAACTAACCAAACATTAACTTCCTCTTTATCTTCAAAACTATCTGAAAACTTAATTTCTTTTTCCAAAAGAAAACCAACAATTTGGTTTTTTTCAGTATCAGTTTTGTAGAGGAAAACTGTTTGATATTTTTTTAAAATATCTTTATTGTAGATATAATACTTTTCAAAGTTACCTGCGTAAAAATCTGGCTCAAATACATGTTTTTCATTTAAAAAAACATTAGTTTGAAACTCTAAAGTCGCTCTGCTAAGAGAATTTTCAAAGTCATATAAAAAATTGCTGGTAATTAAATTACTGCCGTTGTAACTAGTTTTAAACTGAGCAAGGTCGTCTTTGCGTTGAGTGTTGTTGATTTGGTATTTTTCTTTATCTACAAATATCACTTCACTGGATTTACCAAAATCAAAGATAGTATTGTTACTTTCGGTAAAAAAACCTAAATACAAACCTAGTGAATCTAACTCAGTTCTATTAACTAAATTAAGCATATCTTTAGTTAACTTTTCTTTTTCCTCAAGGGACAAGTTTAAATTACTGAAGTAACCTTTAATTTTAGACTCAGCCTGTTTCAACTCGTCATCTGTGTAAAACAGTTCAGTTGCTGGAAAAAGAGTGAGCGACTCAACTTTAGTTTTTGAAAGTTGAGTGTCTAGACTAAAGGTTTTAATTGTTTCAACTATGTCATCTGAAAAGTTTATTCTAATTGGATCTGCATATCCGAGCGGATAAATGTCAAAGATATCTCCGCGAGTTGAGTAGGTTTCAGGTGCGCTTAAAGTATACTCTTTTTGATAACCAAAAGTAATTAGTTTTTCAGCCAGAGTCTCTGGTTTCAACTCCATACCTGGTTTTATAAAAACCTGGTTTTCACGGTACTTGTCAACACTAAAAAGTCTTTTAGTTAAAGCAAGGTCATTAGTTACTACTATTTTTCTTTGGTTTTTTAAAAGTGCGTGAACTGTGTTGACACGTTGACTTAAAAAGTCTTTTGAAGAAAAGGCCATGATTTGGGTAATCAGTTCGTCTACCGGGAAAAACAAAACCTGCTCTGGGTCAAAGATATTGGAAAGATAGTCAAAATAAAGTTGTGCCTGATGTAGGTTTGGCAGAACCAAAAATACTGTCCCTGTGCTATTTAAATAGGTTTTAACAGTAAAAAATGCATTATAAGAAATGCACTCAGATACAGAGTGTCGGGCATTCTTATATGCATTTTTTAAGAAGTTAAGAAGTTTTAAATCAAGCATTTATATTGTATTTAGAAGTTATTTTGTGAAACTGAACACCAGAAACAAAAGCAGAAATTGCATCAACCGCAACAGGATAGACTTCTTTAGTTAAAGTATCTTGTTCTGCTTTTGAGAAATTAGCCAGAACATAGTCTTTTAAATCAACGTCAACATTTGGCTTACCGCAACCTATCTTTATTCTTTTATACTGAGTAGTACCAAGTACTGCCTCAATGCTTTTCAGTCCATTGTGTCCACCGGTAGACCCAGATTCTCTTATTCTAACTGAACCAAGCGGCAAGTTAATGTCGTCAACTATTACCAAAATATCTGCAGTGTCTACTTTAAAGTAGTTTTTAACTTTAATTAAAGCATTTCCAGATAAGTTCATGTAAGTTGTGGGTTTGATAAAAACGACGTTTTCGTTGTTTATCTTTTCTTTTAACTCAAAACATTCAAATTTTGAGTTAAAAGTAAACTGTTTTTGAAGTTGTGTTTCAATTAAATCAAGTATTTGAAATCCAATGTTGTGTCTAGTTTTTTCATACTGTGCACCTGGATTTCCAAGTCCAACAATTAGTTTCATCTACTCTTCCATTTTTTGAAATACAGGGGTTACAGAAACGTCGTTAATGATATTTAAAATTGCTTTACCAAGCATTTTACTCATGGTCAGTTGCACAATTTTTGCAGACTCTTTAGCGTCTTGTTGCAGAGGAATAGTGTCTGCCACTATTACTTCTTTTAGGCAAGAATTGTTGATTTTTTCAACAGCACTTCCAGAAAAAATCGGGTGTGTAGCAATTGCGTAGACTTCTTTTGCACCTGCTTTTCGAAGCGCTTCTGCACCTGCTACTAAGGTACCAGCGGTATCTATAATATCGTCTAGAAGTATACAAGTTTTGTCCTTAACGTCGCCAATGATGTTCAGGATTTCGGCAACATTAGCGCGTGGTCGGCGTTTGTCGATAATTGCAATTGGTGTTTCATTTTTAAGTAGTTTAGAAAAATTTCGCGCACGCGCAGCCCCACCGTGGTCAGGTGAAACTACAACTACGTCTTTTAGTTTCTTTTTGTCCATATGCGCAGCAAAAACAGCAGCGGCTGAGAAGTTGTCAATTGGAATGTCAAAAAAACCTTGAATTTGTGCAACGTGCAGGTCAATGCAAATTAGTCTGTCAATGCCAGATTTTTCAAGTAAATTTGCAACTAACTTAGCAGTAATTGGCAGTCTAGACTGGTCTTTTCTGTCTTGACGACAATAACCATAGTATGGCATGATTACAGAAATTGGTCCAACTGAAGCTCTTTTTAGCGAGTCTACAAAAATAAATAGTTCCATTAAGTTTTCGTTAACCGGACGACAAGTTGGCTGAATTATAAAAGTATGACATGCTCGCACGCTTTCGTCGGCTGACAGACAAACTTCGCCGTCTTGGAACTTCAGCGTATTTACCTTAGATAAAGGAATGTTTGTATATGCAGAAATTTTATCTGCAAGGTCTGGGTTTGCAGATAGAGTAAAGAGTTTAATTTTTTTACCATTGATAATTGTTTCCATATGTAACCTTCTTATTTGTTTTTTAGTTTAAAAAAATAAAAGTAGGTAGACCCTACTTTTATTTTAAAATTATATTAAATTAACTTATTTAGCTTGAACTTGAGCGTTGTATTCTTTTAATACAGCGTCTGTTAATTCTGCTCTAAATTCACTTACAATAGGGTGTGCAATGTCTCTGTTTTCACCAGTGTTGGTTTTACGAGAAGGCATAGCGATAAATAGACCTGACTCTCCTTCAAGAACTTTTACACCGTGAACAACGAATACATCGTCAAACACAACTGAAGCAACTGCAAGAAGTTTTTGTGAATCTTCAAGAAGTTTAACTTGAACTTTAGTAATTTTCATACTTAATTTATATCTAGAGGCAATTTATTTAAGTATTTAGTGTTTGCTCCAGATCCCTTTCAAATATTTACTAAATACAAAATAATTATATAATATTTTTTTGAAAAATAAAGAGAAAAAACACACTGCTAAGCCGTTTTGTTGCTTAATTTTCATGTTTTTGGCAAAAAATCTGTCTAAATTTTGTATTTTTGGTAAGTTTTTTTAAAAACTTTAAATTTTGCGGTGATTTAGTTGGGTTTTTAGTGAGTTTTTGGTCTAATTTAATTTGAACCTCTAAACGAAATCCAGAGCCTATCTATTTCTTTTTTCATTTTGTCTTCGTGTAAAAACAACTCATCTTTATCGCCTTTTTGCGCAGTTAGTATTTCAAATAAATTTTCGTATTTAGGTTTGATTTCAATATCTGTGACTTTACCGGTTTCAAAAAACTTATCAATTTGAGCCTCTAACAAACGAAGATTTAAACTCTTATCTTTTAAATCAAAAGTATCCATTAACTGTTTTTTATGAACTGACTTAAGCGGAGAAATGTAGCCGATTTCATCTGCGTTGTCTTTGGCGTTTTCAAAATCTAGCATAAAGTTAATAAAGTCATAAGCGTTGTCTAAATTTGCGGTTTTCGGAATTTGCAGACCATCGATAAAAAAGTTAGTGCCGCTTTTGGGTTTCACGAACTTAAGGTTTTGATTGACCTCGCCGTCTTGGCCTTTAATAATGTTTAGAGCGTCTCCAGAATATGCGTTAATTAAATCAAAAGTACCATCAGCCATTGCGTCAAAAATCTCGTCGGTAATAAAGCGCATCTCTGGGTTGTTTTGAATAGAGGTTTTTAAAAAATCCATCGCTGCTGCAATAGCAGGTTGATTTTGTTTTTGGTTTTTATCTGTATCTAAAAGCGGGTTCATCGTGTAGCCAAGATGTTTAAGCGCGACCATAAAACCATCTCTGGAACTGTCGTACATCGCCATTTTAGGGTATTTTTCTTTGGTTTGAAATATCCCCCAACCTAGATTTTCAATGTCTTTTTTGAGTTCTTCAGCGTTGTCACCTGCTGCGTTGTAAAACAGACCAACATAACCCCAAAAATACGGAATTGAGTAGTCCAGAAAATCAAATTCAGGGTCAGTGCTAATTTGTTTATTGTAATCTTTGATTAGTCTGTAGATTTGCGGTGAAAAAATCTCTTCTTTTTTATATTTTATTCTACTCCAGTCAATTTTTTGAATGTAGCCTTTTTGCAGCATTTGCACGGCTGCGTAGTCAGAAAGGACAGAAATGTCAAACTTATCTTCATTCGAGATTTTCTGAACAGCTACCTCGTTGCTGGTGAAGTTAGAAAAAGCCAGTCCTTTTTTGTTTTGGCGAGCAAAGCGCGGAACTAATTCCTCATCTGCAAAAAACTCGTTTGGAATTAGTAGTTTAACCTTTTTGCGGTTAACCACAAAGTTATAAATAACAAAAAAGAAAAACAAAAAAAGTAGTGAAAAGGAAATCAAATATTTAACTAATCTCGGTTTAAACATTGTATGTAATTTCCTTTCTCTCTTTTCTGACTTTAAT
This sequence comes from uncultured Acholeplasmataceae bacterium, assembly GCA_963544075.1. Lineage (GTDB taxonomy): Bacteria > Bacillota_I > Bacilli_A > Acholeplasmatales > Acholeplasmataceae > CALISC01. Next base: position 12,707 of record CAUUDV010000011.1, read on the forward strand.
CAGTGCAGTTGCGTAGTCGTAAACCACTTTAATCATTATTACCAAAATAATCAAAGTAGAAAGTGCGTTGATAGAAGGGTTTAGTCCTCTTTTTAAAGTATAGAGGTATATTGAGATGTTTTGGATGTTTGAACTACCTGAAACAAAGTAAGAAATAATAAAGTCATCAAAAGACATGGTAAAAGCAATCACGGCACCTGCTTGTATGCCTTCTTTGATTTGCGGAACTAAAATTTTGAAAATCGCTGTAAAGTATCCGCATCCCAAATCATAGGCTGCGTCTAAGATGTTTTTATCCAAAGTCAAGATTTTTGGATAAACAGCAGCAAGCACAAAAGGAACCGAAAAAGCAATGTGGGCAAGCAAGATTGAAAAAAAGCCAAGCGGAATTTTAAAAGCCGTAAAAAAGAAAAATAGAGAAAGCCCAAAAATAATGTCTGGCGAAATTATTGGGATGTTGTTAAAAAAGAAAATAGTGTCTTTGCGTTTTTTGGAAAAATTCGCAATAGAAATTGCGGCTAGTGTGCCAATAATTGTAGAAATTATTGTAGAAATCACGGCGATAATTATGGTGTATATAACCGCTTGGGTTAAGTTAGGGCGCAGGAATAATTCCTGGTACCACTTAACTGAAAAACCAGAGAGTTCTTTTAGTGATTTTTTGGAGTTAAAAGAAAAAATGATGACAAAAACAACTGGGATATAAATTAAAATTATGGCCAGTGAGACAAAAATTTTCCTAAATATTAAACTTCTATTGTCTTTCATTCCACTTATACCTAATTCGGTCTGCTACCTTAATTAGCAGTAAAATCGCAATCATAATCAGCGAAAACACAATGGCAATAGCCGAACCAAAGCCAAAGCGTCCAGATTGAGTGATGTGCTGTTCTATAAAATTACCAATTAAATAACGACCATTTCCAAGATATTTAGGAATTACGACGCTAGTTGCTGCTGGCAAAAACACAAGTAAAATCCCTGAAAACACACCTGGCAAACTCAAAGGCAAAACAACTGACTTAAAAGTTTTGAAGTTATTAGCCCCAAGGTCAGCCGCAGCTTCCTTAAGTGAATTGTCCATTTTAGAAAGACTTGCGTAAATTGGCAAGACCATAAACGGCAAGAAAGAATATACCAAGCCTAAAACTATCGCTGAGTTAGTGCCCAGAATATTGAAAGGCAAAATTTCTAGAACTTGTTTGATAGAAAGCACTTTAATTAACATGTTGATCCACATTGGTGCAGTTATTAAACTAAGACACAAAACTTGTGCACGTTTCTTTAAAAAAGTAATTGAGTAGGCTAAAGGATAACCAATTAGTAGACAAATTAGGGTAGCAATTGCCGATAGTTTAATTGATGAGTACATCAATTTGGACGCTGTTTTGTCGGTAAAAATATTTGTATAGTTTTCAAAAGTAAACTTAATTCGCTCGGTGCTGGCGTTGTCTTTAAAAGAATAGAGCACCATTAAAATAAATGGAATGACAATTAAAAAAACTATTAAGACTAAGTAAGGTAAAAACAAAGAAAAGTTAAAGACTCTTTTTGAGTCTAAAATTTTTCTATTCATGTTCCTTTTCCATGACGTGGATGTCTTCTGGGTTAAAATCTATATCAACTTCTTTGCCAACAGGCACGTAGTCAGTCGTGTGAATTGTGTAAACTCGGTCTTTGGTTTGCACGTCAATTTCGTAAAATATACCTTTAAAGGCTACTGAGTCTGTAACTCCTGTAAACTTACCTGTACCTTTTTTTACAATGTCAATGTCTTCTGGGCGAAGTACAACTTCAACTGCTTGGTTTTTTGAAAATCCAGAGTCTACGCACTCAAGTTCTTTGTGGTCAAAACTAACCAAAAAGTCGTCTTTCATGGTAGCAGGTATAATATTAGATTCACCAATAAAACGCGCAACAAAGCGGTTAACTGGTTCATTGTAAATGTCAACTGGAGTTCCGATTTGCTGAATTTCTCCTTTGTTCATGACCACGATTTTGTCAGACATAGTCAGCGCTTCTTCTTGGTCGTGAGTAACGAAAATAAAAGTAATTCCTGCATTTTTCTGCATTTCTTTTAGTTCATACTGCATCTCTTGACGAGTTTTTAAGTCAAGAGCCGCAAGTGGTTCATCCAGTAGCAAGACTTTTGGTTCGTTAATTAAGGCGCGAGCAATAGCAACTCGCTGTTGTTGACCACCAGAAAGTGAAGAAACCTCGCGGTTTTCAAAGCCTTGTAGACCAACTAATTTTAAGTATCTTAAAACTTTTTTAGTAAGTTCCGCTTCAATTGACTTAGCCGTTACTCTTTTCTTTTTAAGTTCAGCAATTTTCTTTAAGTTGTCTTCAGTTTTCTCGCCTCTTTTTAGCGCTTTAATTTCTAAATCAATTTTGGCATTTGGATGCTTTAGCGCCCAAACTTTGGCTTTATAGGACTTTTTTAGCGCTTTTAACTCTACTTTGTCTTTAGTTTTTTCAGACTTTTCTAAGTATTCTTGATAAAGTTTTTTAATCGCTTCTTTTAATCTGAAGCGGTAGTTTTTAATTCTAAGTGGAAATGCGATGTTTTCAAAAACATTAAGGTGTGGAAAAAGTGCGTATTTTTGAAATACGGTGTTAGTTTGTCTTTTGTGTGCTGGTACATCAACTATACTTTTGCCACAAAACAAAACATCGCCAGAACCAGGGATTTCAAAACCACCAATGATTCTAAGTAAAGTGGTTTTACCACAACCAGAAGGGCCAAGAAGTGTAACAAATTCGTTGTCTTTAATGTTTAGAGAGACACCACGTAAAACTATTTGGTTGTCAAAACTTTTCGTGATGTCTTTAAGTTCAATAAGCGGGATTTCCAATGTTTGTGCCTACCTTAATTTGCTTTCGCAAACTGAACTAAAAAGTCAGTATCTGGATTATCGTAGTATGTTGACATCGCCTTATAAAGGGCTTTTCTAGTATTTATATCAGCAGTTTCAGAAGGTGTTAAGCCTGAGTCTGTTTGGAATTTTTTGATGTATTTAATAGTGGTTTCATCAATATATCCGTCTGTACGCATAGTCTCTGAATTTGCTTTAAGCAAGGCAGCGTAGCGAAGAGATAGATATCTTTGAATGACTTTAGCGTCTTGGTTAACTGTGTCTTTTTTAATGTCTTTCTCAAGGAAAAAGTCTTGTTTATCATTTAAAGTGTAGACGTTTTCGTCAGGTAACTTTTCAACTTCAAATGGGTTGTTTTCCTTGTCAAGTGTTTGCCATTTGTTTTGTGTGTGATCAAAATAATGCCAAAAACCTTGAGTGCAAGAAAGTGTGATTTGTGGTTTTGAAAAAGTCGCTTGTTGCAGCACATAGTAACTTTGGTAAATGTTTTTACCAAAAGTTTCAGTTCCGTATAGTTTATATCCTCCACCATATTTTAAGCAGGCAGCTAAAACTTCGGCAGCAGATGCTGAGTTTTGGTTTACCAAAACTTTGATATTATAAGGTTTTTTGCTTTCAAGTTTACCTTCAATAATGTGTTCTTCTTTAGTTTTTGAATTAACTAACTTAGCGTATGGATTTTCTGATTTTGGCAAAAGTGCGCCAACTATTGTTTCAAGAGCACCAAGTTCACCGCCTGGATTGTTTCTTAAATCTAAAATTAAAGTGCTGTCGCTTGAAGTTAGCTTAGACTTTTCTAGTTTATCTAAAAGAGAGACAAAAGCGTCTCCTGTGATATCTTTTTTAAACTCACTAATTCTAATAACCGCGGTTTTTGGATCAGCTGTATTTAGTTCTTCAACTGATCGGTGGTAAGTTTTTCTTCTTTCAACTTCAACAATACGCTCATCGTTTGCGTCTTTGCTTTGTACGATTAACTTAACTTTACCGTTGTTTTCATCAGTTTGAGTTCTAATCATGTCAACAGCAATTCTTGCGCTAATGTCTTGAGCCTGTTCAAAATATAGTTTTTCTGAGTTGTTTTTTGAGTTAACTACACCAAGAATTTCGTCAGTTGGATAAAGTTTACCAAAAGCGCTTGACTGCTTGTAGACAGTTTTGACAATCAATCTTGGAAACTTTGCTTGGTATGCAAAAGAAACACCGATTTCGTCTCTAGCCTCTTCCTTTGGGTCGTACGGAGAAGGTTCACTTCCCGAAAGTTCAGGGTAATTGACAAACACTCTTGAATATCTGTCTAAAACTGAGCTCATAAAGTTTTCAAGAGAGCCGTATTTAAGTCTATCAAACAACTGTTCGTCTATGTCTTTGTAGTAGTTTTGTTTGTAGTAGTCAAAAATTTTTCGCTGTAGCTGATCAATTTCACCGCCGCTTTGAGTTTCTTTGTTGTCAGGAATTATCCAGCGTGGGTCGTATAGTTTGCACGCACTTAAACTAAGTGCACTCAGTAGAGTTAAGATAAATAAAAATATTTTTTTCATATTAAAACCTCTCTTATTAAAATTATTTTAGGTGTTTAGACAAATACAGGTCAATGTATTTAAGTTCTAATAAAGTTTTTTTGTCATTTGGTCTGAACTTAAGGATTTTTTTGCACTTTTCTTTAAGTTCAAGAAAGTAACTTTCGTATCCTTCTTTATTTAAAATAAAGGATGAGTAAAAACAGTCAAAAGTAGTTTCAGGTTTCTCGTTTTTTAAATTTAAAACAAAAACATTATAGTATACGCCTTTGTCAAAAACAATGTATTCGTCTAAGAGCCAAAAGCCTTTTTCGTTTAAAAATTGCTTAAGTTCTGCTAATTTTGAGTGCACAGAAACTATGTATTTTCCAGGTTTTGCGAGTTTAAGGATTTCAATCGCAGTAATTCCTCCAACTCCGGAGATATTACAAACCTCAAAATTAGCACTAACTTCTTTAAAACCGTTTGATAATACAAATTCGCAATTGTAGCCCTTTAAATTACGTTTGGCGTTTTCAAGAGGCAAGACTTTATTGTCAACGGCTATCCCTTTTTTTAAGTTATATTTATCAAACAAGATTTTTAAAAAATATCCGTGGTCGCAGCCTATATCTAAAACTACACTCGCGTCTTTAGCAAGCGAGGCTAAAAACTCCAGTCTGTTGGTTTCTTTCATTTCTTTAATTTAAAATCTCACTGGCTTCTTTAGTAAAGGCGTCAATTTCTACTCTACTTGAAGTTGTAGAGACTTCTTTTGTAGTTGCAGCAATAAGTTTACGGATTTTTTTAATGTGCGTAAGAATTTTAACAATGTCTGCAGTAATCGCCGCTGGCTCTGTGCTTTCGTTGTTCTCAACAGTTTCAATGGCAGAGTTTATTTTCTTTAAAATCTCTTGTCTTTCGCCTGGCTTTAGGCCTTCTACTGTTTCAAAGTAGACTTTAACTTGAGTGGCTGTTTTGTTTTTGCCGTATAACTTACTTTCAATTAAGTGAGTTAAAATCGTAAAAAGTAAAATACTGTAACTTTGAAACTCAAAGTGTCTAAGGATATCTCTTTTAATTAAAGCAATAGCGTGTTCCTCAATTTCTGAGTTTAAGCAGTGTAAAACTAGTGTGTTCATCGCCTGTCTTAGTTTCTCAATTTCTGAGTTAGCCTTTGGTTTAACTGTCGGTTTAAGCGTTGGTTTGACTTCAGTGAATTCTTTTAAACTTAAATCTATGTTGAGTTTTTCTTTGGTTTTGGCGATAAATAAGTTCTTAACTGTCTCGTCTGCATATTTAAAAACTTCTTTAAAGTTATTTTTAAAACGCATAACAGAAGTAATGTCAAAACTATCTACTTGACTTACTATTTTGTTAAAAAAGAAGGTCAAGATATCTTGTTTTTGGCTAAGTAGTTTCTCAATTCCGGCTTTGCCATTGGTCTGAAAATACTCATCTGGATCTTGTTTATTTGGAATGTTTACAATGTAAACATTGGTTTTGGGAAACCTTAAAAACTTAAAGGCTACACTTTCGGCGGCCTTTTGTCCAGGTAAGTCACCGTCATACATTAAAACTAAACTTTTTGCGTTTTCAACAAGCATCTTCAAGTTAGTTTCAGTTAAAGTAGTTCCCATTGTCGCGCAAGCATTTTTAAGTCCGGCGTTAAAAAGCGCAATGACATCAAAAAAGCCTTCAACTAAAATCACTTCTTTTTTAGGGTTTTCTTGAAGTGCATCTGACAAGTGATAAATTACTTCTTCTTTTTTAAATACTAAAGTGTCTGGCGAGTTTACGTATTTTGGGTTATCTTTAGACTCAGTTAAAGCACGACCAGAAAACCCAACAATTTTACCGCTTACGTTTTTAAGCGGAAACATCACACGGTTTTTAAAGAAATCATAAATACGCTCACCGTGCGTGCCAATAAGCGAAGTGTTTTTTAAAGTTTGGACAGCAATTCCTTGTTTAATCAAGGTTTCTGACATTAAGTTATCGTTAAGCGCAACACCTATTTGAAAGTGCTCAATGGTCTCTAGAGTTAATCTGCGTTCTTTAGTTAAATAAGTCAAATACTCAGCCCCAGAGTTGGTTTTAAGTAAACGCATGTGCATGAACTTAGCAGCCTCTACGCACGCTGTGTATTCTTTTTCAAGTGGGTCTGGTTTATATGTATATCCTAAATTTAGTCTTTTAGAAAAATAATCAATGGTAGCCTTTGTATCTAATTTCTTGAATTTTTGATAAAAATTAAAAGGAGCACCGCCAGTTTTGCAAGACATGCAATAGGCAATGTTTTTTTCAACAGAAATAGAAAGTGAGGGATTGCTGTCATTGTGAAACGGACAAAGTGCTTTGAAGTTCTTGCCAGTTTGAGTCACCGCTATCCCTAGTTCTTGAACTAACTCTAAAATATTGATTTCTGAGTTAATTTTAGTAAAGATGTTGTCTTGATTTGTTTGCAATTTTCTAAAGTTTAATTTTATTTAGTAGATATTGATTGATATCTTTAATGGCGATTCGCTCTTGTTGCATTGTGTCGCGGTCGCGAATTGTCACGGTTTGAGTGTCTGTACTTTCAAAGTCCACGGTAATGCAAAAAGGTGTACCGATTGCATCTTGTCGGCGGTATTTCTTTCCAACAGACCCACCACTTTCTTCTAAATAACAGTCAAAGTCTTTGGCAACTTGACGGTAAATTGACTCAGCGAGTTCCGAGTGTTTTGTCTTGTTTAAAGGAATGATTGCTGCTTTGTATGGCGCTAAAAATGGAGAGATTTTAAGAACTTGGCGAATATCTCCGGCTTCCACCTCTTCTTCATTTAAGGCGTTGGCGATAAACATAAAAAACAAACGCTCAACTCCGACACTAGGCTCCACGCAGTATGGTACAAAACGAGAGTTGTCATCTGGATCTAAGTAACTCAAATCCTCACCTGAAAACTTCTGATGTTGAGAAAGGTCGTAGTCAGTTCTAGAAGCAATTCCCCAAAGTTCGTCAAACCCCCAAGGAAAGCGGTATTGAATGTCAGTAGTGGCGTTTGAGTAAAACGCCAAGGCTTCTTTTTTGTGATCTGAGTAAACTAAGTCAGCGGGGTTAACTCCTAGGTCTGTTAAAAACTGCATGCAGTATTTTTTAAAGAAAGCAAAAACCTCAAGTTCTGTGCCAGGTTTGACAAAGTACTCAAGTTCCATTTGTTCAAACTCACGAGTTCTAAAAATAAAGTTACCAGGTGTAATTTCATTGCGGAAAGCCTTACCAATTTGGCCAATCCCAAATGGCAACTTAGCGCGAGTTGTTCTAAGCACGTTTTTAAACTGAATAAAAATATTTTGAGCGTTTTCAGGACGCAGATAAATTTTGTCTGTGCTGTCTTGAACAACTCCTTGATAAGTTTCAAACATCATATTAAACGCACGAAGCGGTAGCCACTCGGTTTTTTGACAGTTTTGACAAGGAATTTTGTGCTCAGCAATATAGTGCTCAATTTCTTTTGTCTTCATGCCGTCTACATCAAAACCGTTGAAGTCAAAAACTAATTTGTCTGCTCTAAATCTTTGGTTGCAGGCCTTACATTCAATTAACGGGTCTGAAAAACTTTTGACGTGCCCAGATGCCTGCCAAACTAAGTTGTTTAAAAGAATTGGCCCGTTAAGTAGTTGGTTGCGTGGAAACGCTTGGATAAAGTATTTAGTCCAGGCTGCTTTGATGTTTTGTTTAAGCAGTGCGCCTAGTGGTCCGAAATCCCAAGTATTGGAAAGTCCACCGTAAATCTCGCTACCTTGATAGACAAAGCCTTGTTGTTTACAGTAAGTAACTATTTCTTCAAAAGTAAGCTGTTTTTCATTTTTTTTCATAAATTACTCTTCCTTCCAGTTTTTAAGCATTAACTTCTCAATGTTTTCACTAACTGAAACCACGATGTCAAACTCCACTTTTTGTTTAAGTTCTTGTCTGACTTGCATCGCTAAATTCTTTTTAAGCAGGTTAATCGCAACTCCGTTTTTACCAATTAAAATAGCTTTTTGACCAGGTTTTTGACACACAATTTTGACAAAAAACACAGTTTTGGTACCAACTTCTTGAGTGCCTTCTAGAGAAACTGCTACTTTGTAAGGAATTTCTTTGTCGTATAGTTTAAGCAATTGCTCGTGGACAAACGACAAAATGTATTCACTGTAAGTTTGCGAACTGTTGTAGTCAGTCGGATAAATTAACTCACTTGTCTTAAAGTAAGGCAAAGTGAGCTCAATTAGTTTATCTAGGTTTTTTAAAGTTACGTTTGAAATTGGGATAAACTCAGCGAACTCGTGCACGGCTTGAAATGACAAAATGATTTCAAGAATTTTGTTTTTCTTTAAGATATCTTCTTTGGTAATCACTAAAATTGTCGGAATTTTTTCACTTTTTAAAACTTTAAGTACAGGCAAAAAAGCCTCGGAATATACTCGGTCTACCAGCAAATAACAAACATCACTTCCGTAAATTGAGCTGTAGGCTTCTTTGGTCACCAAAGTCTCTAGTTGAGTAGTAGGTCTAAAAGTAATCCCTGGAGTGTCTACAAAGCCGATTTGAAAGTTTTTAGTAGTCTTAACTCCAAGTAGTGCTTTTTTGGTGGTCTCTGGTTTTGGCGAAACCGCCTGCGCTCGGTAGCCTAAAATGTTGTTAAGTAAACTAGACTTACCAGTGTTGGGAGCGCCAATAATACACACCGAACCTGCTTTAAATTCGGTCATTATCTAAGTCAAAAGAAAACGGCAGAAGTTCCGAAACAGTAGTTTCTTTGATGTCTTTTTTGGTGTTAGTTAAAACTACTTTCATGTCTTTTGGACAAAGTTCAGCGATTACTTGTCTGCAGGCTCCACATGGAGAAATCGGTGTGTTAGTCTTGGCTGCCACAAAAAGAGTTTTAAAGTCAGCTTTGTGGTATCCTTGTGACATCGCAGAAAACAGTGCTGTGCGCTCAGCGCAATTGCACATTGAGTAGGCTCCATTTTCAATGTTAAATCCTAAGATAAACTCACCATTTTTAAGTTCTAAGGCTGCGCCTACTTGAAAATTTGAGTAAGGGCAATACGCCATTTTCATAGCGTCAAGGGCTTTACTTATGCCAGTCATATTTCTTCCTTTCCATTCCAATAAACTTAAGGATTTTTTCAGTTAAATCCATCATAACTTGTTCTTCTTCTTTGGTTTCGTGGTCATAACCTTTGACATGCAGGTAGCCATGCACTGCCAGAAAACAAAGTTCGCGTTCATAGGAGTGTTCATATTCTTTTGCCTGTTCAAGGGCTTTATCAAGCGAAATAAAGATGTCACCACAACTTTGTTCGTCAACTTCGTCTGGAAATGAAATGACGTCTGTTGCTCTATCTATATTTCTGTATTGTTTGTTTAGGTTATGAAGATACGCGTTATCTGCCAAAATTATTTGCAGGGTTTTTGTGTCATCTATGGTTTTAAATAAGCGAGTAAGTAGTTTAAACTCTGCTTTAATTTCGCGAGTACCTAACTCAGAAAAGATATTAACGCGCATTTTTTTCGTAGCGGTCAACTATTTTCATGACCAGCGGGTGTCTAACTACATCCATTGGTTCAAACTCAATAAAGCGAATATCAGAAATATCGCTAAGTAGTTGTTTGGCCTGAACTAAGCCAGATTGAACTTTGGCAGGTAAGTCAATTTGAGAAATATCGCCAGTAATTGCCATTTTGGAGTTAAAACCAAGTCTGGTTAAAAACATTTTCATCTGAGAACAAGTTGTGTTTTGAGCCTCGTCTAAAATGACAATGGCGTCTTCTAAGGTGCGTCCACGCATATAGGCAAGTGGTGCGATTTCAATCAAACCTTTTTCAATATAAGAAAGAGTTTTTTCGCGACCTAAAATATCGTAAAGAATATCGTAAATGGGAGTTAAATAAGGATCAATTTTTTCCTTTAAGTCGCCAGGTAAAAACCCTAGGTTTTCACCGGCTTCTACAACAGGGCGAGTAATTATAATTTTTTTAGCGTTTTCTGCTTTAAGTTCGTTTAAAGCATAAGCAACCGCTATAAAGGTTTTTCCGGTTCCAGCAGGTCCGGTTGAAAAAACTAAATCATATTTATTTAAAGCCTCAAAGTAAATGAGTTGCGAGTAGGTTTTGGGAAATAGTTTTTTACCCTTTGCTGTGTAGCCAATTGGTTTGGTGTTTTTATATAATTTCTCAAAATTATCAAGATCGTCTTTTTCAGCTAAATTAGCACAATACGCCAAGTCTCTTTTAGAAAGTACGATGTTAGAGCCAACCTTAAAAAGTGAGTTAAACATTTGCGTAAAAATCACTTTTTCTTGTTCAGAAAAAGCCTTGGTAACAATTGCGTCGTTACTGACTAGAAAGTCTCTTTGAAAGTAGTCAGAAATTGCTTTTAAATTCTTGTAGCTAGCGCCAAAAATATTGACCAAAGCATGAGGATTTTCAATTTTATAAATATATTTTGTCTCTGTATTCATCGACTAGTATTATATCATTTGCCTAAGTTCAAATAAAGCAAGACTTATTTATTTTTCGCAATTTTTACAGGTGGTTTACTTAAAAAAATTAAATAAATTAGAAAATAAAAAACTCCGCAAGCGGAGTTTTTTAAAGAAAGGAGCAAAAATGGAGCAGGTGATGGGAATCGAACCCACATAGCCAGCTTGGAAGGCTGGAGTTTTACCACTAAACTACACCTACAAGTGGTCGGGAAGACAGGATTTGAACCTGCGACATCTTGGTCCCAAACCAAGCGCTCTACCAAGCTGAGCCACTTCCCGATTGGATGGCGTACCCAAGAAGATTCGAACTCCCAACCTTTTGATCCGTAGTCAAATGCTCTATCCAGTTGAGCTATGGGTACAGGCAAGAATTTATTAGGCAACCACTTAATAAAATCTACCAAATAAGTATAACACTTTCAAAAATAATTTTCAATTTAGAACGGCTAAAAGTCAAAAATTAAAACATTACTGTTTTTTTCTTTAAACTCAGTTGTGCTTTGCTCTCCAATTTGATGTCCGTTTTTAGAAACACTGTTGATTTTTTGGGGTTCTACAAAGATAAAAATACCTTCTGCTTCTGCACATTTTTCTTGTTTTTCGTTAAAAATTACTGACTTTGCAGAAAAGTATTTTTCGCTTATTTTTAAGACTTTAGCTAAAGCAGTATGTTGATGATTTGTAAAAACAGGTTTTATAAATTTAACTTTTAAACTGCCGGTCATTGCGAGTTTTTGAGGAAAATAAGGAATGTAAGCACGACATGCCAGTTCATCTAAAACCGCAGATATTGCGCCACCATGGGTAATTCCACTGTAACTTTGGTGAAATTCAGTTGGTGAAAAACTAGAGTAAAGTGTTTTGTTGCTAAGTTCATATATCTTTAAATTTAGGTCTGTTGGTCTACTTCCGCACACCAAACAGTGCTTAGCTTTGGCGAGTTTTTTAAGCAATGTTTCTTGCATCTTTACCTCTTTTGATTTTAAATTATTTAAAAAAATCGCTTAAGCAAACTTAAGCGATTTTAAAATCTTTTTTACCCGTACCCGCTTAGGGACTCGAACCCTAGACCCACTGATTAAGAGTCAGATGCTCTAACCAAACTGAGCTAAGCGGGCAGTAAGTTAATTATATTTTAATTATTTTAAATATGCAAACTATTTAAAATCGCTTATAAAAGTTTTTGAAACAACGCAACCGAATCTAGTTGTTCCCAAGGAAAATCAGGATTGCCAAAATGGCCAGAAATTGCGGTTTTTGAGTAAAGCGGCTGTTTTAAGTTTAATTTTTGAATGATGCCTTTTGGCGAAAGGTCAAAGTTGACCTTAATAAACTCAAACAATTTTTGTTCAAGTGCTTTGTTAGTGCCATCGTCTAAAGTAACAAATAAAGAAGTAGGTTGAGCAACCCCAATGCAGTAAGAAATTTCAATAGTGGCTCTGTGCGCAAGTCCTGCGGCTACGATATTTTTAGCTAAGTATCTGGCCATATAAGAAGCCGAGCGGTCTACTTTAGAAGGGTCTTTTCCGCTAAACGCACCACCACCATGTGGCGCGGTTCCACCGTAGGTGTCTACGATAATTTTTCGGCCAGTTAAACCTGAGTCTCCGTGTGGTCCGCCAATTACAAAACGGCCAGTAGCATTTATAAAAATTTGGGTGTTTTTAGTTATTAAGTATGCAGGAATAATTGCCTGAATTACGTGTTTGTTAATTTGTTTTTTTAACTCGCTTAAGTCAACGTCTGGCTCATGTTGTGCAGAGACTACAATGGCGGTAATTTCTTTAAGTTCGCCACTATCTGAAAACTTAGCGGTAACCTGGGTTTTTCCGTCTGGTCTAAGCCCTTTAACAATGCCTTGTTTGCGAACTTCGGTAAGTCGGCGAGATAGCTTGTGAGCGTAGTATATACAAGGCGGTAAATACTCAGGGGTTGAGTCTTCTGCATAGCCAAACATGATACCTTGGTCGCCTGCTCCTTGGTCTTCTTTATCAACTCCAAGCGCAATATCTGGAGATTGAGTTTTGATCTTAACTAAATACTCTATTTCTTTTGCTGAAAACAAAAGTGCAGGGTCAGTATAGCCAATTTCTTTAATTGCGCCTTTTGCAAGTTCAGCGTAGTCAAATTTATGACTAGCGGTAACCTCACCAAAAATTAAGCAAAAGTTTGTAGTTAAAGCAACTTCAACCGCGCATCTAGCGTTCGGGTCTTTTTTAAGTACAGAGTCAAGGATGTAGTCGGCGATTTTATCAGCGATTTTGTCAGGATGTCCTTCGCAAACTGACTCAGAGGTAAAGTAATAACTCATTTTCAAATCTCCTTTGTGGTATTTTGTTTATTTATTTTTATTTTGCTACTCGTTATAAAGAGTTTCAAACTGAGTGTGAAAGTCAATAAAGCGAGTAAAGATGTCTTCCGGAATAAAGAAACGAAAAGTTTCTTTAAAACGAGCAATGGTTTCACTATGAGAATAGGCAACTTTATAGGCTGTAGACATTCTCATAATACAGTAAATGTCAGCGGTTAAAATGATTTGGGAAATTGGGGTATTTTGAATTAGGTTTTGTTTTTCGATAAAAGTTTTTGAAATCCCAGATTCAAACGAGGTTCTAACAATCTCGGCGGCTTTTTTGGCAAGTTGAATACGCTTAGCAATTACGGCTCCGTTTTGAACTTTGGCGGTCAATTCATTTTGTGGTAGGCTTTTTAGAATCTCGTGGTCAAGTAAGGCAGTGAAATTACTTTGGTTATCTAAATACTGACAATAAGTAACAAGGGTATTTAAGTTAGCGGTAGAAAGTCCCATTAGTTCACCCAAACGATTAGCTATTTTAGTTAAAAACTCAAGGTACGAGGTGTCTGTTAATGCTGAGTTCAAAACTACGCCAAATAAGTCAGAAGTCAGCGAGATAAACTCATTTTGTAGACGCGCGCGTTGCACTTTTTCGTGAATTCGGTCGTGTTGAATGGTTTCAGAAATAATGGTCAAGGCCCTTAATACAAGTGAGTATAAAATAAAGACTAGCGACCTTAAAATAACGTCTACAAGCGAGTTTATCAGGTCTTTAGAATTGGCAAACGAAAATGCATAGAAACGGTTTGTCACAAATATATGCATGATAGTCAGAATACCAAAGAGAAACCCAGCGCTGTAGGAAAACGCTTTTCGGTCTTGATACAGACAAATAATTGTTAAAACTACGTAAAAAAGAGAATATGAAAAAGTCTCTAGAACTACAAAAGCCAGAGACTTATTGTAGTGCAGACCGTTTCTAAAGAACAGCGGGCTAATGTTGACTTTCAAGTAAAACAAAGAAACCGCGATAAACAAATAAGAAATGATAAAGTACTGAGCGATTTTTTGTTTATGGATAGCCACATCTCTGTTTTGATTTAACTCAGTTTTAGCAGGTTGAATCATTCTTTTTAACAAAAAGTTAAACACAAACAAAAAAGGAAAGGTAGCCACAGTTATTGCCCAGTTGACAATTGTACGGTTTTGTACAACTTTTGGGTCCAGACCTTCTAGTCCTATCTTGCTGACAGAAATGATTAACATCAGTAAAAATAAAAATAGGTTAAATAGAAAAATAATGTTCTTAATTACAGTATTGCGTCTAGTTAAAACATTTAAATCGTCTGTAATAACAACATTATTTTCAAAACCAAATAGTTTAGAGAAACTACTGGAAATTAAATTTTTAAATTTTTTAGGTTTAACCAAGTTGAAAATTAAGACAAAAACAGTTTATGTAAACTATTTTTGTTGAGCAAGAACAGTGTTTTCAGTTAAGATTTGCGCAACACGAACGGCAGCAGTGGCAGCAATCGCGCCCACGATGTCGTCAAGGAAGGTATGGCAAACTCCGTCTTTTTTACCGTCTTCATTTAAACGGTTAACAAGACCGTGTTTATTTACGTCAATGTCACCGAAGTTAGTTTTACCAATGGTTCCGTACATTCCAGAAAGGTCAAGCGCAAAAGTCTCGTCAATTCCAAAAAGTCCAAGGTCTTGTTCAATGATATCTTGAATTGGGCCTTCTAGCAATTTCTTTTCAGCAGCGATGTCAATCGCAATTCCAAGTTGCACAAAGTGAAACACGTCTCTAAGTGAAAGAATTTTTTCAACAGATTCGGTGCATAGTTCAAATGGAATGTCTTTGATGTATTTAGATTGTTGTAGATAAGCGATTTCAGCGATGTCTTTAACAGATACTCCTCTTTTAGCAAGAGCAGCGATATTTAGTTTAAGCATTTCTGGTCTACTAAAAATAATTTGTGGTTTTTTATTCATATTTCCCCCTACATATTCTTTTTAATTATAGCACTCTAAGGCTGGGTTTAGTATTTTGAATGCTATAATTAGTAAGAAAAAAAGGAATTTTATGCAGTTTACCAAGAAAAGAAAACTAGTTTACGATATATTAAAAGATATTGCCAAACCAGCCTCAGTTGAGCAAATTTACGCTAAATTGCTGGAGTTTGACATCAATATCTCCACAATTTATCGTGCTCTTGATTTCCTTACTCAAAACAAGTTAGTTGAACACATTATGCTTGAAAAAACTGCATATTTTTTTGTCAAAAAAGATAAGCACTCACACTACATGATTTGTGAAAAATGCCAAAACATGTTAGAAATTGACTGTAAAGTTCTAAACTTAATTAAAGATGCAATTGAACTGCAAAACTTTACGCCAAAAAGTCATGAACTGACAGTTTATGGATACTGCTCAGAGTGTAGTTTAAAAGTGAGTAAATAAGTTTTTTAAAAAACTTAAAAAAATGCTGTATTCCAGAACACCAGCAAAATAAAAACAGGAAATGAATAAACAAAAAAAATATTTAAAACTCTTAACTGTAAACGCAGCAATTGCTGCTATTTATTTTGTTCTAACTGTGGTGTTAGAACCTTTTTCTTATGGACAAATTCAGTTTAGAATTAGTGAAATTTTAATGGTCATGGTGTTAATTAACTTCAAAGTAGCACCAGGTATAGTTTTGGGGTGTTTTACTGCTAACTTGTTTAGTCCTTTGGGTATTTGGGATGTAGTTTTTGGAACACTTGCTACAATTATTTGCCTAGTATTGATGTTTGTATTTAGGAAAAATATATTTATAGCACTTCTTGCTCCTACTATAGTTGGTAGCGCTATTGTTGCTCTAATGCTTAATTTAATATTAGGTTTGCCTTTTTTGGTAACTCTTATTTATGTGACAATCGGAGAAGGTACAGTACTTTACTTAATTGGAGTACCGTTTTACTATTTAGTTCAAAAAAATGAAATTGGTGAGACTTTAAAAAAATTATAAAAATTCTTACTGTTGCTTGTTGAAAATCGTCTTGTTATTTACACGGATAATACGTTTAACTTTTAGAGTTATTGTAATTTCTTAAGTTTCTTTAAAATGCTTAATCAGTTTTTTATTATCGTTTGTTGGGTGTTATCTTTCGCCAATTATTGGTATATGTGGGGGCGGAAATTGCACATCTCTCAAACTAAGATTATATATTAAAGAATTCCCAATTACAGACACTATAAAAATAAGCAAAAATCGCTTGTTTT
>CAUUDV010000012.1:0-25388 GCA_963544075.1 uncultured Acholeplasmataceae bacterium
TTTTGAAAGATAAACAGTTGGACGGATAAAAAGCAAAATTAAAAATACGGCAATTACTGCAGTGATAAGCAAGCTGATTGCTGTTTTTAAATATATTGATTTTTTTCGGTTAGTTGTATTGTTCATAAATGTCCTTTCGTATGTAAGCCAAGGGGCTTTTTTATACTTGCGAAAAATCACTTGTAAAAATTATATATGAATAAAATTAATTTAAATTTGTAATTGAAACCAAAAAAAAAAAAAACGGCTTAACAAGTGCATTTAGTCGTATATGGTTGCCAGTTTTAGTGATATTTTTTTATAGTTTACTCAATATAAATAGTAATAAATGATATACAATATTCGGCATTTTTTTAATAAAAATTAAAAAAGTAAAAATTATTGATTTTTTCATTTTAATGCTCTTGTTAAGCCAATAAATCAGGTTTTACAATTTTTAAGCGATTTTATTTTTGCTTACTTAAGGCAAAATAAAAATGACTAAAAAAAATATGTTTTAGCCATTTTTGAGCGAATTATTTTTAAAACTTAGAAATTGCAAAACTTAAATGATTAGTTATTTTGAACTAAAATAATAAGTTTTCTGTTCAATGAGTAGAGGCTATTTTTCCAAAATATAGTCCAATGCATCAAAGTAAGATTGTTGTTTTTTGCCTTGAAATTGCGCAAGTGCGAGGTCTTTAAATAAATCAGTTTTGCGAAAATCTTCCCTGCGATTGATGTCAGATAAATGAACTGTAACAAGTTTTGCTTTAATAATTTCAGCAGCGTCTCTGACTGCAATTGAGTAGTGAGTAAACGCTGCTGGATTGAAAACTACATAATCAAAATGAGTAACAGCACAATGCAACATATCTATAATTTTTCTCTCTGAGTTAGATTGAAAGAAGTGCAATTTTAAATGTTTTCTATATTTGATTTTAATTTCTTTGATTAACTCTCTTAAAGTAAAGTGGCCATAATTTACTGAGTCTCTCAGACCAAGCATATCAAGATTAGGCCCGTTTAGTACTAATACTTTTTTCATGTTTAAACTCCTTTAACGTGCGTTATTTTATGCTTAAAATTTTTGTCAAAACTTCTTCAGGTGATAAGTTTTTGGTGTCAATAGTTTTGCATTTTATTTTCTTTCCAACTAGGGTTCTTTTTAAAAAAAATAATTTATCGGAGTCAAGTAAAGGGCGTATGCTTTGGTTTGCTTTTATATTTTGGCGAGCTAAAAACTCACTATAACTTAGTTTCAGGTAAATAAGTAATAAATCACTATCAGCCAGTTTTAAAAGAAAGCTTCGGTTTACTTTATTTGAAATAAAACCACCGCCTAAAAAAATAAAATCTGGTTTTTGTTTAAGTAACTCGCATAAAACTTTTAATTCAAGTGCTCTAAAATTAACCTCGCCTTTACTTAATATATATTTACGACAAGTCATTTTTAATTGCTTTTCAATTTCTAAATCAAGGTCAAAAACTTTAAATTGATTTAAATTAGTAATTAGGTTATAGAGTGTAGTTTTGCCAACTAAAGTCGGTCCAAATATGATTTTTGTCATTTTGCTAAAAACTCCCTGACTGCCTTTTCGGCCTTAGTTAATTTATGCTCATCAAAATAATCTAAAACCAAATCTGGCTGTGTCTGGTTTTTAAACCAGGTTTTTTGTTTTTTAGCAAGCACTAAAGTGTGTTTTAAAATGTTTTGCTTGGTTTCACTAAGCGTAGCCAGACCATCTAAATACATTAAAACTTCGCGGTATCCAAGAATATCACATTCCATTAAACCATTTAATTTCAGCTTCCTAACTTCATCTAAAAAACCACTTTGAAACTGTGTTTCTATTCTATCTTTGAAAACTTTGGCTTGTTTCTCTCTAGGTAGTTCAATTTCAATAACAAGCATTTGATAAATTGGTGCGCTTTGTTTGAAATTAGCAAAGTCTAGCGAATTTGTCTCAAAGTAGTTTTCTACTTTGCGTAAGTTTTTAAAATCAATTAAAATTCCTTTTGATTTAAGATATGCGACTTTTTCAGATATTGGAATGTCCTTGTTTTTTGAGTCTTTTGAACTCAGGAAGTTAAGTGAGTACAAAGCCGACTTTAGATAGTAGCCAGAGCCTCCAACTATAATTAGAGGCTTACTTGATTTTTCAATTAACGCTCTAACTGCTTGCTGGAACTCAAATACTGAGTATTTAGAGTTAGGTTGGTAGTCTTTAAAAGAAAGCAAAAAATGCTCAACTCCTTGCATTTCGGCATCAGTTATTTTGGCAGTGCCAATATCTAGACCTTTGTATACTTGAGTTGAGTCGGCATTGATGACTTTTAAATTAAATTTTTTTGCCAAAGCAACCGCAAGGTCAGTTTTACCGCTTGCAGTAATTCCTTGAATAACTATAACTTTTTTCAAAAATGCATACCCTTCTTTTTATTTTTTTAAAAAAAGAACTGCTTTTTTTAAAAAAAAGCAGTTCTTAAAAACTTTAAAATTGAGTTTGTTTAACTAGAGTTTTAAAACGTCAAAGTAAAGTAAGATAAACGAAACTGTGGCAATTAACAGACCAAGGAACACAAGGAATGCAAGTAGGCGGTTAAACCAGCCTCTGTCTTCAACTTGTTGTGGCTGTACATAGTAGCCAACTGGAAGCACAGCCTGGTTTTCAATAGCGCGTGGTTTTTTGGCTTCTTTTTCAGCAAGTGAAAACACATTATAGGCTTCTTTTTCATCGGCTTCTTTTGCTTTTTGATTTGAATCAAAGTAACCACCATTGATTACCATGTTGTGAAATTCATGATCTGAATATTTAGTCTTACAACATTGGCAGCAGCATCCCATGTTTGCAACAGCACCTTCTAAGTATTCTGTGTAGACTTTTCCGTCTGTGTTGTTTTTAGTGTTAGTAATGTAGTTTGTTGTGATGTTTCTAGTGATATTGTGAATTTCGTTTTCAGTTTTGGTGTGAGTCTCAGAAACGTTTTTATCGGAATTGAAAGACTCATTAACATTATTTACATCAGTAATAACTTTATTAGAACCACTGGCTTCCATATCTTGAATTTCTCCTTCAACTAAATCGCTAGACTTTTCTGTTCCCTCTTTTAGAACAACTTCTTCGGGCATTGTAGGTTTAGTAGTTGGTTCTGCAAATTCAGTTAGGTTTGAATCTTCTTCAATTACAGTAGGTTCGACTGTTTTGGCAATTTCTTGAGTTGTAGAATCAACTGAATCAGTTAAAGGCTCGGTAGTTTCATTCGCAGTCTCTTTTGGTTCGCTTACTGAAGTTTCTTCTGCAGTTTCATTAACTTCAGTTGCAGTAGGTTCAACAACAAGAACTTCTTCAACTGTTTCTGTTTGTGGTTCTGCGCTAACCTGTTCTTCGGCAATTTCAAAAACTGGTTCTTCTTTTACTTCTTCTTCAATGACTTCAGTAGTAGTTGGTTCTTTTGCAACTTCAGAAACTGTTTCTAGAACTTCGGTTTCAGGTTCTTCTTCGTCAAAGTTAGAAATAGTTAAGTCTGAGTTATTTAAGTCAACTTCATCAAAGTTAACCGGAACATACTCTTTAAACTGAATTTCAGTTGAATCAAATTGTCTGGTAGTAAGTTCAGGAGCATCAGTGTCCACTTCTTGGTTTCTAGTAACTTCATCTAGAGTCAGTTCATATCCAAGATGATCTTCTGGTACAAAGTATGAACCTTTAGTTTGAGCAGCGTGTGAAAGAATGTATTCAATAATTTCTTCTTTTTTCAGTTCTGAAGAAATTGGAATTTTGCGATCAATACAAAAACGCTCAAGTTGAATTACGTTTTTAGCCTCAATTTCTTTTTCAACATCTAAATCAAACTCATTTCTTTTCTTAAGTTCTTCGACGATGTTTTCAATAAATTGTTTTTTTCTTAATCTAAACGGAACGTTAACTTCATATTTTTTGCCAAGTTCGCGAATTTCTTTAACGGTTGAAGAGTTAAAAAGCACTGGTCTAAATTCTTCTGGAGTTAAACCATCTAACACGTTTTCTGGGTCTTTGAAAAGTGGCCAGATACCTTTGTTGAATTCATGAATTGCCTTGACAGGTTCATAAGTTGACTTTTCTGCTTGTTTAACTAGTTTTAAAATGTCGGCATCAGGTACGTTGTTTTCTTTCATTACATTTAAAAACAAGCACCAAAGTTCATCTAAGTATTGGCGGTTTAAAGCCTTTGAGTTAAAGTAAATCAGTAAATTTTCAAGTTCGTATTCTGAGTAAATTCTAAACCAAGAAAGACGGTAGTTTAACTCAGATGCCAAAGACTGCAATTTTTGTCTGGTTTTGACAACATAAGGAAACAACACATCTTTAAGTAGACGGATACGCCTAACTCTGGCAATTCCTGTAATGTTTTGACTAAAGAAAAATTCAAGGATTTTTTTAGGTTCTAATTTCGCTAAACTTTGAGTAAGTTCGCTTACTGGATACTCTTTGTTTTTTAAAGAAATATTGTCTGATAATCTAAATTGGGCCATATTAACCTCTCGCGCAATTCGCTAACACTTATATTATATTTAATTATTAAATAAATACAAACAAAAACAGTCTTTTTTTAAAAAAACACTGGGAAAACGCTTCATAGAGCAAATTATATACGATACTTATATGCTTTTAAACTTCTTCGCCAAACAAGTGATAAGAGTTGGCTTTGGTGATTTTGACTTTAACAATTTTGCCAATTTTATCGCTACTGCCGACAAAGTTGACTAACTTGTTTTCCGCGCTATAACCCGAAAGTATCTCGCCATTTGAGCGTGAGTAGCCGTCTACTAATACCTCTAAAACTTTGCCGACATATCTTAAACTAGATTGTTTGGCGTAATATGAAGTTAGTTTATTTAGTCTAGCAAGTCTTTCTTTTTTAACTTCAAGCGGGGTGTCATCTTTGAATTTAGAGGCTGGGGTTCCTTCGCGAGGCGAAAAAATAAAAGTAAAAGCTCCGTCGTATTCTACTGCTTTAACTAAATCCAAAGTGTCTTGAAAATCACTTTCCGTCTCTCCTGGAAACGCAACTATGATGTCAGTAGTTACTGTAACTTCTGGTCTAAGCGCTTTAATTGCATTAATTTTTTCAAGATATAGTTCTTTTGTGTAGTGTCTGTTCATACGTCTTAAAACTGTGTTTGAACCCGATTGTACTGGTAGATGCAAATAAGGCATGACTTGCTTAAGTTCAGTGATTGCCTTAATGCAAATCTCATCAATGTCACGAGGATATGAAGTCATGAAGCGAATGCGCGGTATTTTGGTTTTTGCCAAATCAAAAAGTAGATGTCCAAAAGTATACTCTCGGTCCTTAAAATCACGACCATATGAGTTTACGTTTTGGCCAAGTAGCGTGACTTCCATGTATCCGCGGTCAGCAAGCGCCTGGACTTCCGAAATTATTTCTATAGGTTCACGACTACGCTCTTTGCCACGAGTATAGGGAACTATACAAAACGTGCAAAACTCGTCACACCCATACATGATATTAACAAAGGCTTTATGCGCGAACTTGTGAGTTTGGGGTAAGTTTTCAACAATCTCGCCTTGAATTGAATAAACTTCTACTACTCTTTCTTTAGAAAGAACAGCAGTTTTAATGTATTCAGGTAAGCGATAGATGTTGTGCGTTCCAAAAACAACGTCTAACTCTGGTACTTTTTTTAAAATTCGTTCAATGGTTTTGGGTTCTTGCGTCATACACCCGCACATTCCAATAATTAAATCAGGGTTATGGCGTTTAAACTTAATAATACGACCAAGTTCAGACCAGGCCTTGGTCTCGGCAGTTTCCCTGATTGCACAAGTGTTAATAATGTAGACATCGGTTTCATCTAGATCTTGGGCTTTTGTAAAGCCCATGTGCTCAAGAATTCCAGAAATCACTTCTGAATCAACTTCGTTTGACTGACAACCGTGGGTTGAGACCATGAATTTTTTTAAATGACCAAATGTCTTTAAGTCAGGATCAAGCAAAAAAACTGTACTTTCGGTTTTTTCAAAAGTACGGCGCCTCGCTTGATTTAAATCAGGTCGGAAATATTTAAGTAATTCCTCTTCGGTCAGTTTAGGCATTTTCAAA
This sequence comes from uncultured Acholeplasmataceae bacterium, assembly GCA_963544075.1. GTDB lineage: Bacteria > Bacillota_I > Bacilli_A > Acholeplasmatales > Acholeplasmataceae > CALISC01. Next base: position 6,088 of record CAUUDV010000012.1, read on the forward strand.
AAATATTTACTGTTCGTAGATTTGGATGCGTTTAATTTCTTTTTTAGAAAAATCCATTAAAGTTGCGTTTAAATAGCATCTGCCTTCAGCAGTTTTGGCTTTTTCAGAAAACCCATTCAGGTTTCTTTCAATCACCGTGGTGGCTTCAACTCCAATACAAGAATCAACTACCCCACACATTCCAGTGTCAGTTTGATAAAGTGTGCCCTTAGGAAGTACTCTTTCGTCAGCGGTTGGAACATGCGTGTGGGTACCACAAATTCCAGAAACTCGGCCATCAAAGTGCAGAGCAAACGCTAGTTTTTCAGAAGTCGCTTCACCATGGAAATCAATAAAAATATAATCTGCTTCGTTTTTCGCCAGTATTTCTTCAACTGCTTTAATTGGATTGTCTAGAGAAATATTTATAAAAACTCGGCCCATTACATTAATAATAAGCAATTTTTTGTCGTTGAACTTAACTAGTTTATAGCCAACTCCAGGCACATCTCCGTAATTGCAAGGTCTAATAATTTGTGCGTTTGGGTCATTTAAAATAGGAAAAATTTCGCGCTTATCAAAAGCGTGGTTACCCAAGGTCACGAAGTTAATGCCTGCTTTCATGTAAGCTTTGTAGTGTTCTGGCGAGATGCCAAGTCCGTGTGTGGTGTTTTCACCGTTGACCACAATAAAGTTAGGTTTATAGGTTTGCTTGATTTCAGGTAGTTTAGAAAACAAAAATCTACGGCCTTCTTTGCCAAAAACATCGCCAATAAATAGTAATTTCATCTATATATTTATTCCTCATTTCTATACATTAATTATAAAGGGTTTAGTATTGATTTTACTAAACCTAAATAAAAATAGGTTTGAATAAATAATTCAAACCTATTTAAAAGATTTATTAAAATATTAAACTAATGCTTATTTAGCAAAATCAGTAACTCTGGTCTCGCGAATTAAAGTAATTTTAACAGTTCCAGGATATTGCATTTCGTTTTCAATGCGTTCTTTGATGTTTCTAGCAATTAAGGCCATTTCTTTGTCAAATACTTGATCTGGCTTAACCATAACCCTAATTTCTCTGCCTGCTTGAATTGCATAGGCTTTTTTCACGCCTTGAAATGAGTTGGCAATTTCTTCAAGTTGAGTTAAGCGTTTAATGTAGTTTTCAGAAGATTCGTTGCGAGCGCCTGGACGAGATGCAGAAATAGCGTCGGCCGCGGCTACTAATACAGCGATTACCGATTTTGCTTCGCGGTCTCCGTGGTGTGAAGAAATTGCGTCAATTACTTCAGGTGCTTCTTTGTAGCGTTGTGCTAATTTAACCCCGATTTCTACGTGTGAACCTTCCATCTCGTGATCAATTGCTTTGCCAATATCGTGAAGTAGACCAGCTCTGCGTGCTATGTATTCATTTTCGCCAAGTTCAGCGGCTAACTTGCCTGCAAGAAAACCGACTTCCATACTGTGCTTAAGGACGTTTTGACCGAAACTTGTACGGAAAGCCATGCGCCCTACAATTCTAATTAAGTCGAGGTTCATCTTACCAATTTCCATTTGGAAAACAGCATCTTCACCGGCTTGAAACACATAGTCGTCAACTTCTTTTTGTGCTTTTTCTACTAACTCTTCGATTCGCTGTGGATGAATTCGCCCATCTTGAATTAAAGCAGTTAGCGCTCTTTTAGCAACTTCTCTACGAATTGGGTCAAATCCAGATAAGACAACAGCGTTTGGAGTGTCGTCAATTACCACGTCAACTCCAGTCAAGGCCTCAAACGCACGAATGTTTCTACCTTCTTTTCCAATAATTCTTCCTTTAATTGAATCATCTTGGAAATTTACTACAGAAATTGTGTGGTCAGCAGTAGCATCAGATGCATACTTTTGCATAGAAATTGCCAATATACCTTTAGCTTTGCGCTCTGCTTCAAGTTGAGCACGTTCTTCAGATTCGCGAATATACGCACTCATTTCATGTTGCATCTTGTTTTCAAGGTTTTGCATGATTTCTGCTTTTGCCTGGTCTTTAGAAAGTCCAGCAACTCGCTCGAGTTCATGCTCAGCCTCAGTGATTTTTTCTTCAACTTTAGCGTGTTTTTCATCAAGTTCAAGTTGTTTTTGTTGAATATTTTTATCTTTATCATCAATAGACTGTTCGCGTTTATCTAAATAAAGTGTGCGGTTGTCTAAAGACTGCTCACGAGTGATTAACTTATTTTCTTGTTCAGCAACTAGTTTAAGACGACTGTTAATGTTAGCCTCTGCGTCTTGTTTTAAACTTTCAATATTACTACGTCCTTGTTGTAAGTATTCTTTTTTTAAGCGATCGGCTTCTTTCTTACCTTCGCTAATAATCTTTTCAAAAGTAAATTTGGCTTTTTTTAGCCCCTTTTCATAAGTTATTTTTCTGACAATATACCCAAGGATTGAACCAAGTATAATAGAGGTTAAACTCGCAAGCACTATAATTAGTGCAGTCATTTTATCCTCCAGACAGGGTTTTAAATGTACTCTGTCGCTATTTGAATTATAGGAAACAAACCCCTAAAAGTCAAATAGTTTTTTAGGTTAAACTATGCTAAAATACACCTAAAGGAACTAACCTTTTAAATGTTTATTTAAAGGAAAAACGTAAGTTTTAAACACTTGACTTGCTTATTTTAAAACAAAGGGATGAGACTATTTTTATAAATTAAGTTTGGATAAAATTAACGTAAAAATTAAATAAACTATTTAATAGATTTGAGGTATATATTTATGATTTTGATGAACAATATAATTGATGAAAGTAATACAAATATCCACAAAAAATGTCTAGAGTGTAGACTACCACTTTCTTTTAAAGATAAACGTTTAGCCAAAGAACTAATAGATTACGTAAGAAACTCAATAACTCCAGAAATCAGAGACCGCTATAACCTGCGCGAAGCCGTAGGACTAGCAGCGCCTCAAATCAATGTCCTTAAACAAATGTTTGCAGTTTACTTTTCCGACATTGATGAGACTTTTTATAACTTTGTTGCGGTCAATCCTGAAATTATTGAAAGAAGTAAAGAACTAATTTATTTACCTGAAGGTGAAGGTTGCTTGAGTGTCAATCGAGAAACTGATAACTTACTGACACCTAGACACAAAGAAATCACCGCTAGGTTTTTAAAAATTGTGGAAGGTGAAAAACCAATTTGGGTCACACAAACTTTTAAAGATTATCCAGCAATTGTTTTCCAACATGAATATGACCACTTGCAAGGCACATTATTTGCCGATAAGATGTTTAAAGAATTGCCAGCGGCTAAACCTGTGTTTGATTTAGATAAAATCAGAGCAGAGTATCAAGCCAAAGTTGATGCTACAAACACAAAAGAAACAAAATAAAGTTATAGATGGCAAAAATTTCTAAAACAAATTTCTTAAATTACATGCGTTGTCCGCGCTACGTGGCTTTAGAAAAATTAAGGTACGAAAAAGGCGAGGTGGTGGTTGCTTTTGACCCAAACGCCACAATTAAAGATTTTTTATCTGAAGAAACAAACGCAAAAAAACAAGAAATTTTGGCACACATGTATGAAGTTGTTGAAAATGAAGGCGGAGATTTAGAAGAAGTTTTTGTGCCAGACTTAAACAAAAACATCACTTTAGACCTATACATGGAAGACTTTAAACAAATTGAGGTCCTGGCGGCGGAGCGCGTGCAAAGTCAATTTGGTGGTCAAGTTATTTTTGCAAAAGACACTAATCTACAAAAATACATTGCCATAGAGCAAGGCGATCACACTTATTTTTCATTTTGCGATATTTTTCAAGAAGATGAAAACGCTATTCGTATTTTTGAAGTCAAGGCCACAACTACAAATAAGTTTTTAACTAAACTAACTACCAAAAAAGACGGCCCTGCTTTTATTTACAACGAAAAAACCAAAATTATTGAAGACATCATGTCAACTGAAAAAGCCAGAGCGAAAGTCACCACACGCTTTGACACAAGCGGAATTGGCAGAATTTCTTTTGACCTTGCTTACCAGCGTTATGTAGTTGAACGAAGTAAACAATTCACTAAACCGGTTTACTTTTATCTAGCGGTTTTAAACCACGAATACATATACGACGGTAAAACTAATGAAGACGGTAAAAGGGTGTATGACCCCGAAGCAATAATTTCTTTTATTGACTACAACAAAATAACTGAATACCTACAACCTACAATAGACTCAGAGATTAAAAAAATAGAACAAGCCATAGACCAGGCTGATGCCTCTAAAGTTAACTTTGGTATGCATTGCCAAAAAGGAAAGAACTTAGAGTGTCAATACTTTTCTTGTGTGTGCAAACATGACTGGAAGATACCCGAGAAATACTCAATATTTGAATACATTGACCGCCACCATGGCTTTAAAAGCAAGTCAGAAAAACTAGAAATTGAAGACCTGGTTAACGAAGGCACAGTTAAAATGACCGATCTGGATGATGAATATTTAAACCGAGAAAAGAACAAAACTCAAAAATACTGTGTGCTTTCAGGCAAAGAACATATTGACGAGGCTTTAGTTAAAAAATATTTAGACGAAATCAAGTTTCCAATTTACCACTTGGACTTTGAGTCTACTAACTTTCCTTTACCGCGCTATATTGGCGAAAAACCCTACACCCAATCACTATTTCAGTTTTCTATCCACATAGAAAAAGAGTTTGGCAAGTGCGACTTAAAAGCAGACAATGTCTACTTTTTAAATAAAGACACTAAAACTGACTACAGACTTGAGTTTACTAAACTGATGCTTGACACTATCAAACCAGACGGTGGTAGCGTGATGGTTTACAACAAGGCATTTGAAAATACCCGGATTAAAGAGTTAATGGAACTATTTAAAGCAGACACTAAAATGGTAGAAGGTCTGCAAAATATCTTAGACAGAATATATGACTTAATGTACGTTTTTAAAGGAAAGAGTACAGACAAACCAAAAGGTGGTCTGGCATACTACCACCGAGATTTGTTTGGTTCTTACTCAATTAAAAAGCTGCTTCCTGTTTTTACAGACCTTTCTTATAAAAACCTAGAAGTGCAAAACGGTTTAATGGCGGTGCAGGAGTATTTGTCGTTTACTGAAAAAAAAGGACCTGACTACGACAAATCATACGCAGCGCTTTTGGCATATTGCGGCCAAGACACCTACTCAATGCACTTGCTTTTAAAAGCGATTGCCAAAAAAGTTGGCTGGCAACCTAAAAAATAACATTTAAATCTCAAAAACCAATCAGCATAACACTGTTTGGTTTTTTAATTTTCGGCAATTAAACTGCTGTTTAAAAAACACCAAAAACTATTTTTAAGCAATTTAGTTAATCTGCATAAATATATATGCGGAGGAACTCTTAATGTCAAAAAAACTTAGTTTTGTGGTTTTATTTTTTATTTCCTTTTATTTTGGACTTTTTTCACCTAAACAGGCTGCCGCAAAAGAATCTAGAATCGTTGAAAAAACTTTCATTAAAACAGTAATTTATGAAGGTTTGCAATATGAAATGCACGCCGAAGGGATTTACCGTGAGTTTGACTTTAGTTTGGACAATCCAGAAAAAGTCTCATTTGATGAACTAAAAAATGCTGTTAAAGTTTGGTTAAAAGACGCCAATACTGGTGAAAAATATATGGCTGAATCTATAGAATACGCAAAACCAGAAAGTTTTGAAGAAAAATTCTTTATGACTAACTTCAAACAAAGAAAAATGCTGGTTAGTTTACTTTGTGAGTTTAGCCATCTTGCCGATGAACTTGAAGTTAATTTAATTATCAATATTTTAGACAGAGAAAAACCAACAATAAACCAAATTAAGCCAATAGTTTTCACAGAACTTAAAAAAGATAGACTTACAAATAAACAAATTGACGAAATTTTAAAGAAACACTTTGTCTTTAAAGACAATATTTCAACTAAATTGACAACCAAATTACTTGGTGCTGAAGACGTTTTGTTAAACAAACCAGGAAAATACCCAATAGAAGTTCATTGTTTAGATGAAAACGAAAACCAAGCGGTTTTAAAAACCTACATAGAAGTTAAAGACATTGAGGCTCCCAAAATTAAGTTTAAAAAACAAACAGAGCAGTTAACTACAGTAATCGGTTCGCCATTTTTTGCCTTAAATCAGTTTAATATTACTGACAACAGTGGGGAAGAACTTGATATTAAAGTAGAAGGTGAAGAGAAGTTAAATAAAGTTGGAGTGCACCAACTTTCGGTAACAGCAACTGATAAAAGCGGAAACTCAACTACAAAGAAATTCACTGTTGAAGTTAAAGATACTGGAGTTGCTGAAATTACTTTTCCTTTTCAAGAAGTAACTAAAGAAGTGCTATCGCCTAGTTTAGACAACGAAAAAATAAAGACTGAATACACAAACTTCATTGAAGAAATTTTAAAATCAGCCATAGTAAAAGATAAAGTCTACACCCACGAGTTAAGCGAGTTAAACATAGACATTAGCGAAATTAACTTAAGCAAGGTTGGCAAATACAAAGTTACTTTAAACATCTTTAAACCAGGTACACAAGAAATCAGAGGTTCAAAGTCTTTTGTCTTAGAAGTTAAAGACACAACTAAGCCAACCATTGAGCCCATTCAAACTAAGCAAGATAAAAGCAACCAAAACTATGTACCTGTTCAGATAAACTCTAAGTTTAACTTAACTGACTTGTTTAACATAAAAGATAACTACGACTTTAAAAGCGAACTTAAAACTACAATTGACAAAACTATTGACACTAAAGAACTTGACAAATCATATTTAGTAGAAATCTCAGTTCAAGACAAAGCAGGCAATAAAATATCAAAATCATATCTGCTAAAAGTTGTAGACTTACTTCCACCTACTTTAGTAAAACAACCAAGAAGTATCTTTTTAAATGTTGGCGAGAAGTTTCAAGCAAGTAAATATTTTTCATATCAAGACGACACTAAAGTAACCGAAAAACTGTACGTTGACGGAGAAGAATATACCTTTAATTTCAGTAAACCTGGTAAATACCGCTGTGAACTTAAACTGACCGATGAATTCGGAAATGAAACTATACATAGTTTTGTTTGTGTGGTTGGCGACAACATTCCACCAGTATTGGAATTAAAAGCAAATAGTTTAACTGTGAAATTAAGAGAAACTAATTTACTTGAAACTCTGCGTCAAAACATCGCAGGTATTTTTGACAATGTAGACAAGTCAATTAACCCTAGCAAATGTCACATTGACGTATCTGGCGTTAACTTAGAAAAATGCGACTACTACAAAGTGTACTACACTGTAAAAGACACTTCGGAAAACTCAGTGACTAAAGAACTTAGACTTTTGGTGGATGACAAGATAAAACCAACAATTAAGGAAACTAACCCACTTGAAATTGACATCGTGACTTTAAAAAATAATCCAAGCCAAATTGATTACTTAAAAGGTCTTGAAATTACTGATAACTCAGATACTAAAAACAACAGTAAACTAGACATCTGGCACGAGACAATAGATGCCACTAAAAATAATGAACTACCTAGAACTCTTTTGTATACTGCAACTGATGAGCGTGGAAACGTGCAAACTTATGAGCGCACTATAATTTACAAAAATAGTAGTAAACTCGCCAGTTTACCAACTGCCGTAAAAATAGCCATTACGGTTGGTGTTTCTTTAATTTTAATCGGCAGTATTTTTAGTTATTTTTACTTAAAAGACTTAAGGTCTTATAAAACAAAAATACGCAAATCTGAGCAGTAAATTAAAGAAAAATAAATTAAAAATTGAACTAAAAAATTTTTAAAATGTTATACTAAAAATGAAAAAGAGGAGATTAACACACTATGGAAAAAATACTGATTGTCTACTGGTCTGGAACTGGTAATACCGAAATTATGGCCAATGCTATGCTGACTGCCTTAAAAGAAAACAACGCTGACGCTGAGTTGAAATGGGTGTCTGAAATTGATGTTCCTGCGACCTTGAATTACGATAAAATTATTTTTGGTTGCCCAGCAATGGGAGACAACGTTCTTGAAGAACTAGAGTTTGAACCTTATTTTGCTGAACTTCTTCCACACTTAAAAGGTCGTAAAATCGCCTTATTTGGCTCTTATGGTTGGTATGATGACCCTATTTGGATGGATATTTGGGAAGATAGAGTAAAAGAAGTAGGTACACTACTTTTTAGAGAAAAAGGGCTTTCTTGTATCTATCAACCAGATGACGATAAAATTCGCGAATGTATGGAATTCGCAAAAGATTTTATTAACTTCTAATGTTTGCTTTAATAAACTTTAAAAGTGCTTTTTCACATCAGCACTCACTAATTCCAGTATCAGATGCAGTTAGTCTGCAATTAAGTAGAGGATACGATATACCTGTACTTGCTGACTATAATTTAGGCGGCATGCTTGAGTTTTTCAAAAGTTGCAAAGATGCTAATAAAACTGGTTTAATTAGCCTTGCTACGCGTTTAAGTCTTGAAAAAAATAGTTTAAATATTTTGATTTTTCCAAGAAATTTAACTGCTTTCCGTGTTTTACTTAAAAACTACAAAGTGATAGATACAAATCAATCCATTGATTTTGATTTTTGTTTTGAGCATAAAGATGATTTCTTTTTTGTTATAAGTGAACAAAACACAGATGTATTAAAAACAGAAAGCGCACAAATAATGCTTGAAAAACTAAGTGCTTTCAATGTTTACTGTTTACTTGACTTTGCTTATTCAAAAGAGCAAATTAAGGAAGTTGAATACATTGTTAAAAACTACAATATAGCCTTACTACCTGGTTTAAGTGCAGAGTATTCAGAAGTTGAACATATTAAAGCGCACGAATACTTAAGAAAAATTAACGGTAGTGTAGACAAAGAAATTGGTAAACATTATCTACAAACTGCAGAAGAATTTAAAGAATTAGTTCAAGAATATAATCCAATTCTTTTAGACAACTTAGATGATTTTCTTGACCAAATTCAATTGTTTGACTATGAACTTCCAAAGTTTGAAATTCCACAAATTTATCCAAATCCAAACGAAGAAATTAAAAACCGAGTTTATGAATTTTGCACGCATCTTGGACCAAAATACCAAGAGAGAGCAAAACATGAACTTAGTGTGATTACGGAACTTAATTTTGCAAACTACTTTCTGTTAGTTAGCGAAATTTGCAGATGGGCAAAAGCAAACGATGTGCTAATCGGACCTGGTCGTGGCTCTGCAGTTGGTTCACTTGTTGCCTGGGCTCTTGGAATAACTGAAATTGACCCAGTTAAACATAACTTAATTTTTGAGCGTTTCTTAAATAAGTTTAGACAAGGATATCCAGATATTGATATTGACGTTGATAGTGCTGATAAATTAAAAGTGGTTAAATATTTAACTGAACTTTTTGGAAACGATAAAATTGCTTTTGTAAATACCCAGAACAAATATTTAGAAAAGTCTGCACTTAATGATGTTGTCAGAATTTTAGCAGTTTCTGAATCTGAAAAAAGAGACATTAAGAGAGAAGTTGAAGGAAAATTAGAGTATTACACTAAACCACTTGTTCGCGAAGTTTCGGAAGTTTGTAAAACTCTATACGGAAAAATCCAAACATTTTCAACTCACGCTTCTGCTTTAATTGTTTCAAATGTTGAACTGACTGAACATTTAGCAGTTAAAAAATCTCCATATGGTGATTTTAATCAGTTAGTTTTTGATATGAACGAACTTGAGACAATTGGTCTGGTTAAACTAGACTTACTTTCTTTAAATAACTTAACGGTTTTAAAGAAACAACTAAATTATGTTAAAAAAATTGACCCTGATTTTAAAGGAATAACTGACTTTCAAAATCAAGATACTTTTAAACTAATTGCTAAATCAGATACCGAAGGAATTTTTCAGTTAGAAACAGAAGGACTAAAAAGACTTTGCAGAAGAATGCAAACCAAGACTTTTTCAGACCTTATTGACACCTTGGCTCTATGGAGACCTGGTGCACTTGATCAAATAGATGTCTACATAGAAAACAAAAAGCAAGGTTCATTTGAAACTGATTTGCCAGAAGAAATAACTGAAATTATCAAAAGCACTAACGGCATCATTTTATATCAAGAACAAATTATTGAAATTGCTAAAAAAATAGGCGGCTACTCGTTTGCTGAGGCTGATTTGTTTAGAAGAGCGATTTCTAAAAAAGACCAAAGTGTAATTGAAAAAGAACATCCTTTATTTTTAAAGAAAGCAACTGCAAACGGATACAGTCTAGAGGTTGCTGAAAAAATATTTGCATTCATCAAGAAGTTTGCAGAATACGGTTTTAACAAAAGCCACTCAGTTGGCTATGCCACTTTGGCTTACCAAATGGCGTATATCAAAGCAAATTACTTCAACTGTTTTGCGGCTGCTTTTTTTGAACTCTATACAGGTGACACAGAAACTATTGTTAAATACGTTTTTGAGGCAAAACTAAAAGGCTACTTTGTTTTAAATCCTCGAGTTTTAATTTCTGGCAAAAAATGCAAACTAAGTCAAAACAAGATCTTGCTTCCTTTAACTGTTGTTAAAAGAATTAGCAGTGAAATTGTTGAACAACTAAACTCACAAAAATACACAGACTTTGTTGATTTTTTAACAAAAACTAAATACATTTTATCTCGAGAACAACTTGAAAACTTGATTTTTGCAAGTACTTTAGATGGTTTTAGTTTGACTAAAAAGCAAATGCACGACCTCACTATGATGCGTGCACATACTGCCTTGCTTTCAGACTACAAAAAAGATGAATCTGAATACTCAGACAGTGAACTTAGTGATTTTGAGTTTAAGGCTCTCGGTTTCAACTTAAAATATGATTTGCTAAACAAACTGTCAAAAGAAAAGTATTTTGTGCCGTTTTCTGAAATTGAGCGTAGACACTCAATTACTACAATTGCTAAAATCAAAAACCAAAAAGTTTTTAAAAGTGCTAAAGGAACTAGTGTGGCTAAGTTTGAACTGGTCCACGCAAACAGTGCAATTTCTTGCACTGCATTCAACGTATGTGCTGATAAAATAAACGACTTAATGCAAAAAGGCAATGATATTGTTAAAGTAAATGTCAACCGCACAATTTACAAAGACTCAGTTTCCTATATAGTTGTAGATATTTCTGAGTACACTTTAACTAATTAAAATCAAACAAAAAATGCAGGTAATACCTGCATTTTTCAATTTAGCATTAAATTTTAAAGTGAACCTGCTTTAGTTAAATGTATTTGGTCTTTAAGTTTCTTTTCTAAAATTGTAAACTCGTTGTTTTCTTTCTTTGCATTGTTTAACGCTGTGCTTTTGGCCTTAAGAAAAGCAGTTTGTGCTTCTTTTTCAGAATCTCTGACAATAGCAAGTGAAGCTAAGACTTTAGCGGTGTTTTGTTTAAACTCAATGATTCCGCGTTCTAGGCAAATATACTTGGTTTCATTGTTTTTAAGAGTTAAAACTAAAGTTGCCTCAAGCGCAGACAAAACAATCGGGATGTGTTTATCCATTATCACAACTTCGCCGTTTTCGTCTTTCAGCAAAAACTTAGTAGCATCTTTACTTAATACCAAGCCTTGATATAAATATAGATTAAACTGCATTTTATGCTTTCTTTAACAAGTTGGCTTTTTCAAGCATCTCGTCAATTGACCCAACCATATGAAAAGCCTCTTCTTCAATGTGGTCGTATTTACCGTCTAGTATGTCTTTAAAACCTTTAATTGTGTCTTTTAAACGCACAAAACTGCCCTTTATTCCGGTAAACTGTTCAGCAACGTGCATGGATTGCGATAAAAAGAAACGCACACGACGCGCACGGTGCACAATTAGTTTATCACTATCTGAAAGTTCATCCATTCCAAGAATTGCAATAATGTCTAGAAGTTCGTAGTATCTTTGAATAATTTCCTGCACACGTCTAGCCACAGTATAGTGCTCAGTTCCACAAATGTTAGGGTTAAGTGCAGAAGAAGTTGAAGCCAGAGGGTCAACTGCCGGATAAATACCTTCTTCAATTAGTTGTCGTTTTAAGTTAGTAGTTGCATCAAGATGTGAAAACACAGTAGACGGAGCCGGATCTGTGTAGTCGTCAGCCGGTACATACACGGCTTGAATTGAAGTAATTGAACCGTCTTTAGTTGAAGTAATTCGCTCTTGTAGTCTACCCATTTCGGTTGCTAAAGTTGGTTGGTAGCCAACTGCCGAAGGCATGCGGCCAAGAAGTGCTGAAACCTCTGAACCTGCTTGTACATATCTAAAAATGTTGTCAATGAAAAGCAAAGTATCTTGTTTTTTAACATCGCGAAAATACTCAGCCATAGTAAGCGCAGTCAGCGGTGCGCGCATACGAACACCTGGTGGCTCGTTCATTTGACCAAAAACCAGTGCTGTGTTTTTCAAAACTCCAGACTCTTTCATTTCGGTGTAAAGATCAAAACCTTCGCGAGAACGTTCACCTACTCCGGCAAAAATAGAAATCCCGCCAGTGGCTTTCGCAACATTGTGAATTAACTCTTGTATTAACACGGTTTTTCCAACTCCAGCACCGCCGAATAACCCAATTTTTCCACCTTTGATGTAAGGTGCAAGCAAGTCAATCACTTTAATTCCGGTTTCCAAAATTTCAACTTCTGTAGAAAGTTTAGCAAATTGAGGTGGAGCCTTGTGAATTGGCTCAGGTTTGACAGAATCTGTTTTTAGTTCTCCGTTTAAGTCAATTGGCTGGCCAAGTGTATTAAACATACGGCCAAGGGTTTTGGTGCCAACTGGTACTTTAATTGGTGCTTTAGTGTCAATCACTTCAAGTTCTTTTTTAAGACCGTCAGTTGGCGAAAAAGCAATGGTTCTACAAACCTTGTCGCCAACGTGTAGAAGTACTTCTAAAAAGCACTCTTGTCCATGGTTATTAACTTTTAAACAGGTATTGATCTTTGGTAGTTCAGTGTCAAAGTAAACATCTACTACTGGACCAATAATTTCGTGTATTTTTCCCATTTTTAATTCCTTTCTGGTCAAGAGCCGTTGACTATGTCTATCAACTCAGAAGTAATTTGACCTTGTCTCGCGCGGTTGTATTCCAGTGTTAATTTTTCAAATAATTTTTTGCAGTTATCAGAGGCTTTTTTCATCGCAAGTTGTCGCTCTTGGTGTTCACAGGCCTTAGACTTTAGCATTGCTCCAAAAATTTTAGATTCAATAAAAGTCACAATCAACTCACTTATTATTCTGTTTTTAGACTCATCGTAAATGTATTCAGTTTGTGGGTCTTCCTGTTCTTCAAAAATATGTCTGGTAATTGGCAGAATTCGTTCAATTTTAGTTTCTTTTTCCAAAGCGTTTTTGGAGTTGTTGTAAACTAGATAGACGTTTTTAATGTAGCCTGCTAAAAACAGATTTTTAATGTCTAAAACGTATTTGCGAAAATAAGTAATGTTGATGTCTTCGCGGTTAAAGATTGGTTTTTTGTTAATTAAAATATCTTCTTTTTGGCGAAAGAAACTATGGCCTTTCTTGCCAATTACCAAAACGTGGTGATTTTGGTTGCGACGAGAATGCAGGAATAACTTCTTAAATAGTTCTGAGTGAAAAGACCCACACAGCCCTTTGTCGGAAGTTATCGCGATATAAATTGTTTCGCCATTTTCGTGTTTTTGGAAAATTGGATTTTCGTTAGTTTTAAAAACTGAAAGGAAAATCTCTTTAAATGAACGCATAAATGAGTTATACTCAAAAATTTTTCGTTGTGCTGAGTTGATTTTAGAAAGAGCTGTTGCTTGCATTGCCGAAACTATTTTTTCAGTTTCCGAAAGCGCCTGGATTTTTTTCTTAGTTTCTTTTAAGTTAAGCATTAAAGAACCTTTTTGATTTTCAAAATTAGTTCTGACATCAACGCATCTTCAGGAAAATCTTTAGTTTGAGAAATTGCGCTATAAACCGCTTTTCCAGTCTCTTCGCTTTGCAGAAACTTAGTGACAAAATTAACAAAAGTTTTAACTTTAGTCAAAGGAATGTCGTCAAGAAGTTCTTGGTTAAGTGCCCAAAGCACGCAAGCAAGTGTGGTAAAGTCAATTAGTTCGTGAATGTTTTGCTTAAAAATTTCAATAACCAGGCGGCCTCTGGCTAGTTTCTTTAAAGAAAGTTCATCTAAATCTGAGCCGAATTGCGAAAAAGACTCAAGTTCTTTATATGACGCTAAAAATATACGAAGTAGTCCAGACACTCTCTTAACTGCTTTAAACTGAGCAGAGCCTCCAACTCGGGAAACTGATAGTCCTGAGTTAATAGCGGGGCGAATACCTTTGTAAAAAAGTTCAGTTTCTAAAAAAATTTGTCCATCAGTAATAGAAATTACGTTAGTTGGAATATAGGCAGAAATGTCTCCTGCTTTAGTTTCAATAATAGGAAGTGCAGTAAGTGAGCCTCCACCTAAAACTTTAGATAATTTTGCAGAGCGTTCAAGTAGTCTTGAGTGCAGGTAAAATATGTCTCCAGGAAAAGCCTCGCGGCCAGGTGGGCGTTTAAGTAGTAGCGAAAGTTCGCGGTAAGCCACAGCGTGCTTAGAAAGGTCGTCGTAAACTATTAAAACATCGCGTCCACGTTCAGCGAAGTATTCGGCCATAGAACACGCTGAAAATGGAGCCAAATACTGAAGTGTTCCTTCTTTGTGAGCAGGAGCTGACACTATAATTGTGTAGTCAAGTGCATTGTGTTCTTCTAAAGTTTTTCTAATTTGCGCAACAGTTTGTTGTTTTTGGCCAATTGCTGTGTAGACACATATTACATTTTTACCCTGTTGGTTTAAAATTGTATCCATGGCAATAGAAGTTTTACCGGTTTGACGGTCACCAATAATTAACTCTCTTTGGCCTTTGCCAATTGGAATCAAGGCATCTATCATTCCAATGCCTGTAAGCAGTGGTTCGTTGACGTGATCACGCTCCATCACGGCGTGTGCAGGTCTTTCAATTGGCAGAGTTTCTGAAGTTATAATTTTTTCAAGTCCGTCTTGAGGTTCACCAAGAGGATCAACCACGCGACCAAGTAAGGCCTCACCAACTGGCACTTCAAAGATTTTACCAGTTAATCTACACTCATCGCCTTCCTTAATTGAAAAAATATCTCCAAGTAAAATAATTCCGACTTTATCAACTTCTAAATTAAAAATTACTCCAAAACAAGAACTGTTAAATACAACTTTTTCGCCCATCATGGCGTTTTTAAGTCCATAGCAGAAACATATTCCATCACCAACTGTCAAAATATAGCCGACTTCTTGGAACTGGCTTCCGTTTTGTTGAGCCTTTAGCTCTTCTTCAATTTGAGTTTGCAGTTTTTTGATATCTAAAGCCATTTTGTTTCCTTTCTTTATCTAAACATTTCTTTTAATTTGGTTAAAACTGACAAGTCCAGGCTGCGGCCAGCATAATCAATCTTGAGGCCATCTATTAGTTTTGGATTGATTTCTTGTCTTAAAATTAAGGCCTTGCCTTGAATAATTTTTTTAAGTTCAAATGTTAGAGTTTTAATTTGTGTATCTGTTAGTTTTTTAGGCGAAGAAATAGTTACATACGCTTGATTTCTTTCAATGTTTTGCAGGCGCATAAACTCCGCATAAATTTTGTCAATTGCCAAAATTGCTTTGTCTTTAATTAAAATTTTTACAAAACTTTGAGTTTCTTTACTGAACTGAGCAAGAACTCTTTCAGCGTCTATGCGACCATATGCCAATGCTGAAATTAACTCAGGACTTTTGGCATAAATATTTTTAAAAGTGTGGAGTTCTTCAATTAAAGTTTTTTGCGTAGTTTTGTCTTTAACAAAATTAAAATAGGCGTGTGCGTATTTGGCGTAATTATTTTTTTGCATTTTCAAGTTCAGTTTCAATTAAAAGATCAAGTTCGTTTTCGTATAAGTTTTTATCAATTTCTTTTTTGACAATTAACTTAGTAGCCTTATAAGAAATCGCTTTAATTGCTTGTTTGATTTCTGCTTCTTTTTCCTTGATTTCGGCCTCAATTTCGTTATCTAGTTTAGCAAGTCGACGCTCTGCGGTTTTTTTAGCTTTAGCCAAAATTCCGTCGCGTTCTAATTGGGCGTCTTTAATTAAAGTCTCTCTCATCTGTTCGATGTCATCACGCGCAGATAAATACTTTTGACTAATTTCGGCTTTTAGTGCTTTAATTTCTGCTTGTGCTTTATTCGCTTCTTGTTTTTCTTTAATTTCCTGCATTCTGTGTTCATCTAAAAACTTAGTGATTTTTTTCCAAAAGAAAAAACGCACTATTAGGTAAAGAATAAACAGCGCAGTTAATTGATAGACAATAATAGACCAATCTGAAAACATTGAGTAAAGACCTTTTTCAACGGTCTTTACGATGTTTTTAGAAATATCTGTATAAATAGTCATTTTAAAAAGCGAAACTAAATGAATGCTTATTTACTTGCTAAAGTAAAGGCAACAACCATACCGTAGATGGCAGAAGTTTCAACGACGGTTTGGGCAATGATCATTAAAATCATTATTTTGTTTGAAGCCTCTGGTTGACGAGCAACCCCTTCAACGGCTTTCATACCAATTAAACCTTGTCCAATTGAAGTTGCAAAACCAGTAAACACGGCAATACCGGCGCCAATGTAGGCAAGTGAACCTACAACTTGCATTAAGTTTAAATTAGCAATTAAGTTTAAAATTGTGTCCATAAAATATATCCTCCTAATTTTAATTTTTTGCGTTTTTGTATACTAAATTATACTCTAGTAAAAAGTTTTCATCTGTGTTTTCGTATTTATCTGTCTCTTCGGTTTTTTGAGAAATCGCAATAACTGTAAGTAGCACAAACACCAAAGTTTGAATGCAGCCAAATAGAATATCAAAGATAAAATGCATAATTGGCGTGACAAACGGAGAAAGACCACCCAGTAGTGAATAGACTAAAGAAAGCAGAATTCCACCACTTACTATATTTCCAAATAAACGAAAACTCATAGAAAGAATGGGTGTGAACTCAGAAAGCAGGTTAATTGGAAACATAATAGAAACTGGTTCAAACAAACCTTTAAAGTGTTTGGCTTTTCTTGACTTTAGTCCGATTTGATGTTTGCAATATAGTGAAAACAGGGTCAGCGGAACTGTGATTGCGGTAAAGGCAGTTGGTGTAATTAGTCCAAAAATCCCCGAGATATTGGCAAACAAAATAAAGAAAATCAGTGTAAAGATATAAGGAGCGGCAGTTCGCCAATGAATCCCGATGTTTTGTTTTAAGAAAGTGTTGACGCTGTCAACTACTTTAATGTGCCAGTAGAGAAATTTATTTGGTTCTTTTCCGCTAAGTCTTTCAACAGCGGCGCCAATTGCAGAAACATAGATAGCGATTATTGTCATTATGAAAAGAGATGCAAAAAAATACGGAGTAATGGTTTGTGGGAATTTATTGATTTCTAGATTTTCTAACATATTTCTCCTTTCGTAATTTTTGCTTCAACTAAAATCGCAATACTTGCAAGCACTATACTTGCCGCCAAAGTGGTGCCTAAACTTAGATAATTTAAGCCAGGCGTTTTTGACTTTAAAACACTACTTAAAATAAAAATTAGTAAAAACAACATAAAAATTACAAAGTTTTGCAAAATAGTAAACCCAAAAAGTTGGGCTTTTTTAAAGGTTTTTAGTTCTACTTTTAAAATTAACATGAATAAAAAACAATAAACTAAAGCAAGGTTTGCAAATAAATACGCAGTTTTATCAATGTACAACCAAACAAGGCTAAAAATAAAACTAAATAAGTAAAGAAAATAGACAAAGTGGTTAATCGTTTTGATTTTCATCGCCAATTTTTGGGGTGTCTTGAGGTTTTGTTTCCTTCTTCTCAGTTTTAATTAGTTTGCGGTAAATGTTTAGAGCAAAAGAAATTGAAGAAACAAATCCAATTCCGAAACCAATTAAAGCAGCAACGCCAACACCAACTGGACTATAGCCCGATTTTTTGGCAATCAAAGCACCGACCGCAGTTGGAATTAGTAGTGAAAAAATAATTTGACTGACAAGTAAATACCAGGCTCCGAATTTTTTCATAAATTATTTAGTGCCAAATAAACGGTCGCCACAATCCCCAAGTCCAGGAACAATATAGCCGTTTTCATTTAAGTGTTCATCTTCTTGTGCTAAATAAATATCGACATCTGGATGTTTTTCTTGTAGTAACTTAATCCCTTCAGGACAACCAACAATACCTGCGTATCTAATGTTTTTAACACCAATTTCTTTGAGAGCCTGAATTGCGTAAGCAGCAGAATGACCTGTTGCTAACATTGGATCAAGCACAATAACAAGCGAGTTTTTGGTGTTTTCAGGGACTTTAAAGAAGTATTTTTTTGGCTCCAAAGTCTCTTCGTCGCGATACAGTCCAATGTGTCCAATTTTGGCAGTTGGAATTAAACTACAAACCCCTTCAACCATACCAAGTCCTGCTCTTAAAACCGGAATTAAAACAACTTCTTCTTTGAGTTCTTGGCATTTAGTTTTAACAATCGGAGTAGTAACTTCCACGATTTTAGTTTGAAAATCGCGAGAAAGTTCATAAGTTACCAAGGTAGCGATTTCAGAAACCAGTTCTCTAAATTCTTTGGTTTTAGTGTGAACTGAACGCAGCTGGCTCATTTTGTGTTCAATTAGTGGGTGATTTAAAATTTTTACCATTCTCTACTCCTTATAATTAAAGTGAGTTTAGCATATCAACTCTGTGTTGATGTCTGCCTGCCTCAAATTCGCTTTGCAAAAACTCTTCAACAAACTCAATTAACACGCTTGACTCAAATCCGCGTCCGCTTAACGCAATTATGTTTGCGTTGTTGTGAAGTTTTGCTAAGTGTGCGGCTTCTTTTGTGTAAACCAAGGCACATCTGGCGCCTTTTACTTTATTGGCAGCAATTGAAATCCCGATTCCAGAACCGCAGACAACAATGCCAAGTGAGTTTTTGGTTTCAACTACTTTTCTGGCAACTTTTTCGCCAAAAACAGGATAGTCAACTGAATCTGTTGAGTTAGTTCCAAGGTCAGTAATTATGTGCTTAGTAGTTTCTTTTAAATGTGCTTTGATTTTTTCTTTTGCGGCGAAACCTGCGTGGTCAGATCCAATAAATATTTCCATGATTACCTACCTTTTTAGAACCATTTTCTCGTCCTTATATAATATTATATTACAATTTAAGAGGTTTGTAAATATTTCAAATGAGTGTATTGTTTGCATGTTTTTTTAAAATACCTGAGTTTCGGAGATATGAAATTTAAAACGGAATTATTGGCTCTGTT
>CAUUDV010000013.1:0-20051 GCA_963544075.1 uncultured Acholeplasmataceae bacterium
CTTTTACGCCGACGATAGCGCGAGCGCGTGAAAATAGGGAGCTGCCAGTTTCTTTCTTTATTTTAAATTATCACCCACGCCTACTTAGCTCAGTTGGTTAGAGCGTCTGACTGTTAATCAGAAGGTCCCAGGTTCGAGACCTGGAGTGGGCGCCACTTTAAAACTGAGTTTGCATCTACTTAAAAAAGTAGGTGCTTTTTTTATAAAGAAAGGAATTTGTTTTATGAAAATCCTGGCAATCATAGACGCACAAACTGATTTTATTAATGGATCTCTAGCAGTAGGACTTGAACCATGGCAAAAAGCCAAGGCTGAAATTCTTAAACTAGTTTAGGCAAACAACTACAACTGGGTCATTTTTACCCGCGACTGGCATCCTTCAAAACATTGCTCATTTAAGGAACAAGGCGGACCATGGCCTGCGCATTGCGTACAAAAGTCAAAAGGTGCCGAAATAGACCACGAACTGCTTAAACTGATATCTACAATTCCAAACAGTTTAATTATTTCAAAAGGTCAAGACTCAAACCAAGAAGAGTACGGTGTTGACCTGCTTTTAAATTTCAAAGAAATTAACAAAAATACAACTGTAGATGTAGTCGGGCTTTGCTTTGATTACTGCGTGGCTGAGTGCGCACGAATTACTAAAGAAAAACACCCTGAAGTTACTGTAAGAATCTTGAAAGCAGCAACAGTTGCTATAGACAAAACAGCAAAACCCGAAGTAGGTCTTGTTGAAATAGTTGAGTAAATATCAAAACCCCCTCTTAATTAAAGAGGGGGTTTTACTTTAATAGTCTAGCGGATGCTTTTCGCAAAGTGCAAGAACTTTGTTTTGAACTTCTTGAATAACTTTTAGATTAGTGCTATTTGACAAGATTTTGTCAATCAAGCGGACTATTTCTTTAAACTCATTTTCTTTAAAACCGCGAGTAGTTAAAGCCGCTGAACCTAGTCTGATTCCAGATGTGTACTTAGGTGGTTCTGTGTCAAAAGGAATTGAGTTTTTATTAACAGTAATATGTCCTTTTTCCAAAATCTCTTGAGCAGCCAGCCCAGTTAAACCTGTTTTTTGTTTAACATCAATTAAAACTATATGGTTATCAGTGCCACCAGAAATTACTCTGTAGCCGTGGCGAGCAAATTCTGTCGCCATTGCTTTTGCGTTTTCTAAGTATCTTTTCACGTATTGCTTAAATTCAGGTTCAAGTGCTTCTTTAAAACACACAGCTTTTCCTGCAATTACGTGCATTAAGGGTCCACCTTGTACACCTGGGAAAACTGCCCTGTTAACTTTTTTTGCAATACTTTCGTCGTTGGTTAAAATCAAGCCACCGCGTGGTCCTCTAAGAGTTTTGTGAGTTGTTGTCGTTACAACATCTGCATACTTTAGTGCGTCTGAATGCATACCAACTGCAACTTGTGCAGAAATATGAGCGATATCTGCCATTAAGTAAGCGCCGACTTTATCAGCAATTTCGCGAAAACGTTTGAAATCAATTTCGCGACTGTAGGCAGATGCACCACATATAATTAGTTTAGGTTTAACTTGAAGTGCTAGATTTTCAATTTCAAGGTAATTTAACTGTTCAGTTTTTTTATCTAAGTCATAGGCAAAACATTTATAAAACTGGCCAGAAAAAGAAAGCGAGTAGCCGTGAGTAAGATGGCCACCTGCGTTTAAACCCATGCCAAGTATTGTGTCACCTGGTTTTAAAAGAGCAAGATAAACAGCAGCGTTTGCTTGGCTGCCAGAGTGCGGTTGAACATTGGCAAACTTACAATTAAATAGTTTTTTTGCTCGTTCAATGGCTAGTGCCTCAATTTCGTCAACAAACTCACAGCCTCCATAGTAGCGAGCAGATGGATATCCTTCCGCATATTTATTAGTTAAGATTGAACCAACTGCACTAAGTACATCTTTAGAAACATAGTTTTCAGAAGCAATTAGTTCAAGCCCATCTTTTTGACGCAACATTTCTTTTTCAATAATTTTTTTAATTTCAAGATCTTTCATATGTTCACCTACTTTTTTTAAATTGTTGCCCGAATTTAAAAATAAAATTAAATTCCGTTGTAAATTTCCGCAATTCTGTTAATTTTTTGTAGTATTTTATTTTTGAATTTTTCTCTTTGGCCATCTAAGCGAGAAACATTTGGAATTATTCGGTCAAGTGTATCGCCAGCACGTTCAAAACAACCATCTTGAATAGCCTTTTCAATAGCGTATTTTGCGCCTTCCTTTAGATTTTCATCGCTTATCAATGTATTTATTTCCATTTCTTTTTCTTTTCTTGCAAAGTCGTAAAATGCCTTTATGATATCGTCTTTGTCTTTAAAATCTAGGAAGTTAGCAGTATCTATAAAATTTAAGATTAGAATTTCTTTTGCTCGGTAGCTTATTGTAGATTTAATTTGTCTGATAACTTCGGCTTTAATGTCAACTAAATTTTTACTTTCTTTTGTTTTCTCAAATATTAAATTTAATATATAATCTAGGTTAATTTCTTCTGACTTAAGTAAAGCAATTTGAAACTCAATATCAGAATAATCAATTTGATTAGCTTGGCTAATTTCATTTTTTTGAGCCTTTAAATATTCTTCTCTAATTTCAACATAGACACTTTTCATATTTTGCATTTGTCTATCTGTAATAATTTTTTCAAAATTACCAAACTCATCAAAATTTTTAAGGATGTTTTCTAATTTAATCAGTTCAGTGAAAAGACGAACGAATTCTTTTTTGTCAACTTCTAAAGCGATTTCAGTTGGTTCTGGAAATTTAGTTAAAATTTCTGTACAAGTTTCTCTATATCCTTTTTTTATCTTTCCGCTTTCGCTATCTTTAAAACCATCTATATAGTCGTTAAAACTTTTTTCTAAAATAATTTTTGTGCTGTTTTCATCACCAAAAACCTTGATCGCATCTTTAGTCGCGTTTTCAAGGTCTCTAAAACACACAATATTACCAAAGGTTTTTAGTTCATTTAAAATGCGGTTTGTTCTAGAAAACGCCTGAATAAGACCGTGATATCTTAGATTTTTGTCAACAAAAAGTGTATTTAATCTTGGTGCATCAAAACCAGTTAAAAACATTCCGACTACTATTAGTAAGTCTACTTCACTTTCTTTAACTTTGCGTGAAAGGTCTTTGTAATAATTTTGAAAATCATTGTCATTTAATGAAAAATTCACCTTAAAGTCGCGGTTATATTCAGAAATAATTTCACTTAAAAAATCTTTGCTTGTAGAGTTCAAAGCAGAAATTGCTACACTTTCCTCAGGAATTTCGCCAATTATTTTAGATTCTTCATTAGGATTGAAACTAAAAATTGTAGCTATTTTTAGTCTTTTTTCGGGTGAAGTGTCTTGTAGTTTTTTTAGTTCTTGGTAGTACAATTTAGCAGCTTCTATACTTTGAACTGCAAATATTGCGTTAAATCCGTTTTTTCTTTTTTCTGTTAAACTAAGATATTCATTGCGTTTAGTTTTTGTGTTAAATACTTTAAGAATATGTTTAGAAATTTCGTGAATACGCTCAGGATGTAAAAACATTTTATTTTCAAGTTCTTTTAGTTTAATATCGTCTTTTTCTGTTTCTGCTGACTTAAATTTAGGAACAATATTGTTGTAATCTACTTTAAATTTTAAAACTTTTTGGTCGCGAATCGCGTCAGTTATTACATAGCTGTGTAGTTGTTTCCCAAAAACATCTTGAGTGGTGTTGCCATACAGAGAGTTTTCTGCAAAAATAGGTGTGCCGGTGAAACCAAACTGATAATGTTTTTTAAAGGATCTTTGAATATTTTTTTGAGCCTCGCCGAATTGTGAGCGGTGACACTCATCAAAAATTAGTACGCATTCTTTTGTATAAATTTCGTGTTTTGGGTTCTTTTTAATAAACTCGTTTAGTTTCTGAATTGTGGTAACGATAATTTTGTCATCATTTTTTTCAATATTTTTTTTAAGTTCTTTAGTGTCTTTACTACCGTTTACACTGTCTTGTTTAAATTTTTGATATTCCTTCATTGTTTGGTAGTCTAAGTCTTTTCTGTCTACTATAAAAAAAACTTTGTCAATATAAGGAAGTTCAGTTGCAAGTCTGGCGGTTTTAAAAGATGTCAAAGTTTTGCCAGAACCAGTAGTATGCCAAATATATCCGCCAGCATCTGGTTTTCCTGCTTTTTTATTTTCGTGGCTTGAATTTATTTTCCACAATATACGTTCAGTTGCAGCAATTTGATAAGGTCTCATCACAAGTAAAGTATTGTTTGCATCAAACACACAATATTTGGTCAAAACTTCTAAAACAACTCTTTTTTCAAAAAAAGTTTTAGTAAAATCAACTAAATCAGATATTTTATTATTTTTTGCGTCCGACCAGTCACAGACAAACTCATAGGCTTTTTTGTCAGTAGCGGTGGTATTTGCAAAGTATTTAGTGTAAGTGCCGTTTGAAATTACAAAAATTTGGACATATTTGTAAAGTGAATCTTTTAAGTTAAAACTTTCTCTTGAGTATCTGTGAATTTGGTTAAAAGCCTCGTGTAGGTTAACACCTCTTTTTTTTAGTTCTATGTGAACAAGCGGCAAACCGTTTACTAAAATCGTAACATCATAGCGATTTTTGTATTCCCCTTGAACTTCAACCTGGCTGACAACTTGCAGGCGATTGTTGTGAATATTAGTTTTGTCAATTATCTTAATGTTTTTTAAGTTTTCGTCGTCAAATTTAAAAGAATAGATATGGTCCTCTTGAATTTTTTTAGTTTTTTCAAGTATTCCGTCGTTTGGAGAGTCTATGTATTCTTGTAAAAATCTTTGCCATTCTACTTCACTGAACTCTACACTGTTTAGAGTTTCAATTTGTTTTTTTAAGTTTTGCTTTAGTCTATCTGGTGATTTTATGTCAAGAATTTCATATCCCTGCTCAGAAAGATTTTTAAGCAATTGTTTTTCTAATTCAGCCTCTGTTTGATAAGCGGAATTTAGTTTTTCTGCTCTTTTGTATTCAGCTAAAATGATACCATTGGTCATTTCAGCAATTGTTGATTTTTTAAATTCTTCTTTTTCTGCTAGCATAAAAATTCTCTCCTTTTTATAACGGCGATTATTTAACTTTAAATTAAACTAATTAAAAGACAAAAGTTTTTCACGGTAGTATTCAAATTGTTTTTGGCGCTGAGTGATTTCTTTTGGCAACAAACCTTTTGCTTCAGATATTAAACTTTCAAATTTATCTAGAATTTTTACAATTTCTTCTTGTGTGTCAGTGCTTGGTAGCGGAATTTGGATTTTTTTGACCAATTCTCTAGAAACATTGTTTCTAGTAACACCTGATGCTGTTTTAATAATTTTTTGTCGCATCGTTGCTGATCTAAATAAATGTTTAGAAAAATCTGGTAGCAGCATGCTTGGGTCGTTTAATCTAAGAAAAAAACAAAAACTATTTAAATAGATATCTTCACTCGGGGTATTTGTGATAACTGAGGACAACCCACATTCTTTTAGGGTTCCAGATGAACCTGTAAACAAAATATCGCCTAACTTTAGTTTAATATGCTTTTCGCCTGGCTGTATTTTAACTTTAGCGTCTGTATTTAAGTCAGTCGCTGGATTTGTGTGTATGTTGTTGTAAGTGATGAATTTTGCATTACCATCTACAAAATCATTTCTAGATTTACCAGTAATTCCACCGTATAGTTCACCAATTTCGCCAATAGTTTTGTATTCTACGCTAAATAAATCTAAACCCGCTACTTTAGCCGCAGTTTTTAAAAACAGCAGATACTGTAAGAGTTTACCCCCATTGTGTCAAAAGCAAGCAGCTTTTCACGGTAGTATTCATATTGTTTTTGGCGTTGAGTAATTTCTTGTGGGAGTAGTCCTTTAGTTTCTGTTTGCATAGAGTTTAGTTTATCTAGAATTTTAACAATTTTTTCTTGAATGTTTTTAGATGTTAAAGGAATTTTAATATTATCAAGAAAATCTTTAGAAATACTAGGTATTCCAACACCAACTTTTGTTTTTTCTAAGTCATATTGTTTGTTTTTTAAGACGTGGAACATTAGTCTGTTGAATGTGCCGTATTCATATTGGTATTTTTTTAAAATATCTTTATTCGGAATAACAGAATAAGCGTGTGCTCCTAACCAAAACTTACTTTCTAAAAAATTAACAAAACCTACAGACCCGCCTTGTGCGACCGTTATAGTGTTTTCATTGCAGTTAAATATATCAACATAACCAGATGGCGAAACGCCACCATTGATAACTGGATATTTCCCTGCTTTTTGCATATTACTCTTGTTAAGTTGGACGCCTTTAGTGATATTTGCAACTTCAATCAATTTTTTCCATTCTAGCGTATTTTCAAAACTATTTAATTTACTCTCTCTCTCTCTCGCACGGCGGCCAATTTGTTTAAGTATTCTTCGCTTAATAGTAATTCTCTATAATACTCGTATTGTTTGACTCTAGCCTGCAATTCAGCCTGCAATTCAGCCTGCAATTCAGCAACATAATTTGTAAAATTATCAAGTACTTCTACAATTTTTTCTTGAACTTTTAAAGTGGGTATAGGTATTTCAATCTCTAATATTTTACTCATATCAGGATGTTTAATACCCGAACCTCTGTAATAACTTGCTATCAAATCAATTTTATTTAATAGGCTGTAGTAAATAAATTTATTTGAAACTTTTGTATTGTCATTAGATGTTGCAATTCTATTATCAGCAGCAATAAATTTACCATTAAAATATTGTACTATCGCATTTCCACCGGAGGGTATGTAAATAATTTCATTATTATACACAGTGTATGCGTTTTTTTCATTTGTAAAAAGATTGGATTTATACGTCGTTAATATTTTAATATCACCGTCATCACAAGCTAGATTCTTTACTTTGTTTGATTGATAACATCTATACTTATTGATTTTAGTTTGTTTATATTTTTCAACTCCTTGAAATTTTTTATCCCAAGTGGTAATTTCCCATAATTTCTTCCATTCAACTTTTTCATTTTTAAGCAGTTCTTCAATCTTATTCACTTTCAAACTCCTCAACAATCTCGTCTATGGATTTTCTAAGCGTATCTATTTTTATGACCGTTTCTTCAATTTCTTTATTTAAAACAGCGATGTCAATTTTTTCTCTTGTATCTTTTTTAGAAACATAAGTAGAAACTGATAAATTATATTGGTTTTCCTGAATTTCTTTTATGTCAACGTATTTAGAGAAATACTCAATTCCTTTCCTTTCTTCAAACTCTTTTAGAATTACTTCTATGTTTTTGTCATCTAATATATTGTTATTAGGTTCTTTTTTAAACTCAGCGCCAGCATCTATAAAAAGTACTTTGCTTTCAGTTTTATTTTTGGCCATGACTAATATACAAGTTGGTATGCCTGTTCCAAAAAATAAGTTATCAGGAAGTTGAATTATTGAGTCTATATAGTTGTTGTCAACTAAGTATTTGCGAATTGTTTGCTCAGCACCTTTTCTGTAAAAAATACCCGGAAAACAAACAATTGCAGCCCTGCCTTTACTAGAAAGATAAGCAAGCGAGTGCATAATAAACGCAAAATCTGCTTTTGATTTGGGAGCAAGGCGACCAGCTGGCGCGAATCTTTCGTCGTTTATCAAAGTAGGATCATCATCCCCTACCCAGGTAATTGAGTAAGGTGGATTTGAAACTATTGCATCAAAAGGCTTTTCTTCTTTGTGAAGTGGGTTTAAAAGAGTATCTCCTCTCTTGATTGAAAAATTACTGTAGTTGATGTTGTGCAAAAACATATTCATTCTGGCTAGATTAAAGTTAGTTATGTTAATTTCTTGACCATAAAATCCTTCTTCTATAATATGTTCGTCAAACTGTTTTTTCATTTGCAAAAGTAAACTACCACTACCACAGGTTGGGTCGTATACTTTGTTTATCTTAGTTTTTCCCAACATCACTATTTTAGCCAAAAGTTTAGAAACAGTTTGTGGAGTGAAAAACTCGCCACCAGATTTACCTGCGTTGCTCGCGTAGTTGGAAATCAAGTACTCATAAGCATCGCCAAAAGCATCAATTTCATTATCTTGGAAGTTTTTGAAGTTAATTTCAGCAATCCCTTCTAAAATGTCTGCAAGTCTTTTGTTTCTTTCGGCGACAGTAGCGCCCAATCTATTGCTTGTGGTGTCTATGTCTTCAAATAAACCTTTAATGTCGTTTTCAGACTCATGGCCAATTGCGCTATTCTCTATTGCTTTAAATGTGTTTGCTAAATCTATGTTTAGGTTTTCGTTGCTACGAGCAGTTTTAACGAGATTTTGAAACAATTGACTTGGTAAGATAAAAAAACCTTTTTCTTCAACTGTACCTGGTTTGAAATTTTCCAAGGCCACATTGTCAGTAATTTCTGCATAATCAAAATCTTTACTTTCTGCACTATTGAAGTATTTTGTCAGGTTTTCCGAAATAAAACGGTAAAATAAAATCCCTAAAATGTATTGTTTAAAATCCCAACCATCTACAGCACCACGAACTTTATCCGCTATAGCCCAAATTTTACGGTGGAGTTCCGTTCTTTGTTCATTTTCTTTGTTTGAATTATTTAAATTAGTCATGTAATCTCCTTAATTTAAACCAATAATAAAATAAAAAGCCAACACAAACATGCGCTAGCCTTATATTTAAGCTATTTATTAAAATAATAAGTTTTAACTATTCAGTTTCAATAACTGCTAAATTGCCTTCGTTACGACGGTAAATTACGCAAACTTTGTCGTTTTCCACATTTTTAAAAATATAGAAAGAATGATCTAAAGTTTCCATTTTAAAAATTGCTTCATCTACAGTAATTGGCTCAAGTGCAATTGATTTAACTCTGACAATGTCTTCACCGTAAATACTGGTTTTTGCCATAGCATCCACTAATTTGGCATTTTCTTCTTTAATACCACGGTTTTTGTTTTTAGAAAAACGCAGAGCAAATTTATCTTTTTGTTTAGTTAATTGACGAAGTAGTTTATCCACCGCTAAATCAATTGCAGCATAAATATCTTTTTGTTCAACTTCTGCGCGCATTGTAATTTTTGGTAGAGTTAAAGTAATTTCTACTTTTTGCATATCGTTGTAAACTTTGCAAACAACTCTTACTTTTACATCGTCTTCTGGAATTAGTTTTAAAACCTTTTCAAGTTTTTTCTCAGAGTATTTTTCAATACTTTCACTTGGAATAAATCCGTTTTTGCCTTGTACTTTAATGTTCATTATTTGTTCCTACCTTTCTTAAACTGAGAATAATGACATCGGTTTTAAAAACTTTTTTCAAAACCTTATCTACACTTATATTATACTCTAACAAGAAGAAAATGGGAATGCCTGTCTTGATTTTTTGTGTAAAAATTGGCGCAAAAAATTGCAGGTAAATATCTTCTGGTATTTCTGGATTGTAATGCTCAAAATAATATAAATTACACACACAGTTTTGTGCTGTTGGAAAAGTTTCATGCACTAAAGAAAAGTCGTTTGACCTTACACAAGTTTTGCAAAAAATATTTCTATTTAACTTAAAAAAGTTAAAAAAGTTTATTTCGTTTTCAATTTCTTCTAAACATAAAAAGCACTTCATATTAACGTCAATATAGTTAGCATGAAGTGCTAAAAATACTTAAAGAAACAACAAAACTTATAAATTATTTAAAGCCCAAAGGATGCCAATAGCCGCGCTTTCTGTAGTTAAAATATTTTCGCCAAGTGAAACTATTTTACAGTTTGAAAGTTTTTCAAAAAACCGGCGCTCACTTATATCAATACCACCTTCTGGTCCAATTACGAGTAAAATATTTTTATCTTTAAAGTCAGTAAACTTAAACTTCTTTTCAAACTCAGCCTCTTCGTCGGCTAGCAACACCAAGTCATACTTATTAAAATCAATTTCAAATAAAGTACTAAGTATTTCAATTTCTGGAACTTCAAAACGCTTGGCGATTTCTGCGGCTTCTTTAGCAATAGTTTCTACTCTGTTTAAGTTAAGAGGTTTAAGTTTTCTTTCACTTCTGTGAAAGGGCGCAAACATAATTTTTCTTGCACCATATAAAGTTAGGTGTTTAACGGCAAACTCACATTTTTTAGGAACAGTTAAACCTTGTATAACATCAACTTTAAAAACCTTGCTTTGAGTTAACTTAGATTGTTTGATAAAAACAGGTTCTTTTTCACGATAAGAGACCACCCCTAAAAAACATTCTTGGTTTGCACAAACCTCGATTTGTGTACCTTCGCGTAGTCTTAGCACATTTTTAATTTGGTGTTTAATTTCTGGGTCAAACTCCCAGTTTTTGGTAAAAAAACGGTGCATTTTTAAAAATAAAAAAAGGTTTACTTAGAAACCTTTTGTAATTAGTACACGACTAACGATGATGAATATTACAAATAAAACTGAAAACACAGCCATTGTAATGTTTAAAACACCCTCAAGCCCGCGTGCTTTTTTATTTTTAAATAATTCTGATTTATCACCAGAAAAAGCATCTTGCAAATCATCTTTAGATTGTTGCAGTAATACATTTGCAACCATTAAAATAGATAATATAAAAACTAGCCAATCACTCCAAAGCATTTGTGTACCTCGTTTAACTACTAAATTATACCATGGCACCGCAATTTTGTGCCGATATTTAAGTTATTTAAAAATTATTCCAAGAGTTTCTAAATTTGAATAAAAACACCCTTAAACAGTCAGTTATCTGCCTAAAATCTGCAGAAAACGATAGAAAAAACTCTTTATTTATATTATAATTAAAAAGATAATTAAGGAGCAAGAAATGATTAAAAAAAATAAAATTATCTTAGTTGGAGACGGCCAAGTAGGTTCGTCTTTCGCATTTGCCTCAACAATTTTAGGAGTAGGCACAGAAATCGGGATTGTTGATATCAACAAAGCCAGAACTGAAGGAGACGCACTAGACCTGCAAGACGTGTTAGTGCATGGTCCAAACGTTAAAGTTTATGCAGCTGACTATAAAGACTGCCATGACGCTGAAATAGTGGTAATTACAGCAGGCGCTGCTCAAAAACCAGGTCAAACTCGTCTTGAGTTAATTGACATCAACCTAAAAATTATGGAAGGTATCGTTAAGGAAATCATGAAAAGTGGTTTCAACGGAATTTTTTTAGTAGTTTCAAACCCTGTAGACATCATGACCTACGCAGTTAAAAAATTCTCAGGTTTCCCAAAAGAACGAGTAATCGGTTCAGGTACAGTCCTAGACTCAGCACGTCTACGCTATGCTTTGTCTGAGTACTTAGAAGTTGACCCAAGAAATGTACACGCATACGTGATGGGCGAACACGGCGACTCTGAGTTCGCAGCTTTCTCTGCTGCTTCTGTTGCTGGCCTTAAACTTGGCAAATTTCTTGAAAAAAGATGTGGAGTTAAATGCGATAAACTAATGGAAATTGAAGACTGCGTACGCCACAAAGCCTATGAAATTATTAACCGCAAAGGCGCAACTTACTACGGAATTGGTACTGCAATGACCAGAATTTGTAAAGCCATTCTTTCAAATGAAAACGCTGTTCTTTCAGTTTCTGCATACTTAGACGGAGAATACGGTCTAAAAGATGTATATCTTGGAACTCCTTGTGTGATAAATGCATCAGGAATTCGCGAAGTTCTACAACTAGAACTAGATGAACGCGAAACTAAGGCAATTCAAAAATCACACAAAGTACTTAAAGACATCATTGATCGCCAAGTTAATAAAAAATAAATCTTTTTAACTTAAACAAATTTTGATTTAAGGAGTATTTAATTTAGCTATGTTAGTAAATGCACATGATATGGTACACAAAGCACGCCAAGGTGGCTACGCCGTGGCTCATATCAATATTAATAATTTAGAATGGACTCGTTTAGTTTTAGAAGTTGCCGAAGAACTAAGAAGCCCAGTAATTATTGGAGTTTCAGAAGGCGCTATTCGCTACATGGGTGGCTTTAAAACAGTTGCGCAAATGGTCTTTGCTTTGCACGATGACCTTCAAATTACCGTACCGGTTGCTCTGCACCTTGACCACGGAACTTACGAAGGCACCAAAAAAGCGATTGCCGCTGGCTTTACTTCTGTAATGTTTGATGGTTCACATTTTGCCTTTGCGGAAAACTACGCAAAAACTAAAGAACTGATACAACTTGCTAAAGCCAAAAACATTTCTTTTGAAGCAGAAGTTGGAACTATTGGTGGCGAAGAAGACGGAGTAGTTGGAAACGGAGAACTCGCCGATCCTAAAGAAGCTAAAGCCATGCAAGAACTTGGCATTGACTTTTTAGCAGCAGGCGTCGGCAACATCCACGGACCATATCCACTTAACTGGAAAGGGCTATCTTTCGCGCAAATTGAACTGCTTTCTAAAGAAACTGCAAACTTTCCTTTAGTTTTACACGGTGGCACCGGAATTCCGGAAGACCAAGTTAAAAAAGCCATTAAACTTGGAATTGCTAAAATCAACGTCAATACTGAACTACAACAAGCCTTTAGAGATGGGCTGCACGAATACTTTCAAGCAGGGCTAGATCAAGTTGGCAAAGGCTACGACCCTCGTAAAATTCTAAAACCAGGAGTTGAACGCGCCAAAGAAATAGTTCGCCAAAAAATGCAGTTTTTTGGTTCAGTTGGCAAATGCTAAAAGAAGATTCTAAACTTACTCAAATCAGAGAGTTTACGCAGTCAGATGACTTTGCTGTTTTAACTCGTTTTATTGAAAAAAATTACTTAGTCGCAGGACTTTTTGAAAATGTAGTTTCTTGTTTAAAATTGTATTTAGCTCCGGTTGACTTTACAAAAAAAGAAATTGAAGATGCTTTCGGTTTAATGAATTATTTAGAGCGTCTAGTTGAGGCTTTTAAAGAAATTTTAGTTAAACACCCTGATTCTTATCTTTCTGAAAAAGAAAAAGAAGTCTATATTTTAGGTTCCTTGGTAGAATGCGTTTTTTTATCAAGTCTTTTAGAAGACGATGAATCTGCGAAATTTGAGGCTTATTTAGAAGCAGTTCTTTACTTTTTAGTCTTTAATAAAGGTGACACACCTGATTTTAAGAAAATCATTGAAGACATTATGAAAGCACAGGCTTTGATGTTTGCAGAAATCGCTAGATTCGAGGACTTTGCTTTCGGTTTAGAGCAGTCTCTTCGTCAAAACTATGGAGTTGAAATTAAAGAAATATAATTTATTAAAATTTTAGATGAAAAAAAACCAAAACAACAAATTTTATTTTTTAAAACTAATTGTTCGTTTTAGTCCTTATTTGTTTTTTGGAGCAGCAGTACTGGTAGTAATTAACTGGTATCAATTAAGAATTCCTGAACTTTTTAGAGAAATCCTGGCGATTTTTAAAACAAATAAAGCAGAACTGACCAGCAAAAAAATGGAGGTGTATAGCCATATCACCTCTATTTTAATATTGCTTGGACTTCTGATTTTAGGTAGATTTATTTGGCGTTTTGCACTATTTGGCACATCTAGATTAGTTGAAAGCAAAATGCGGATTGACCTGTTTGAAAAGCAAACCAAGCAAAGTCAAACTCACTTTAAAACTACTAAAACCGGTGCTTTAATGGCTTACTTTACACAAGACATTAATCAAATTAGAATGACCGTGGCTCTGAGTTTCTTAATGCTTTCCGATATTATTTTTTTAGGTGGCTTTACGCTTTATAAAATGTTTACGCTGTCTTGGGCTGCATCTACTGCCTTTTTGGTGCCTTTGATTTTTGTATTTTTAGTATCGCTTTACTTTGGTCGCCAAATGAGGATGCACTTCAAGACTTCTCGTGCTAACTACACAATTATGCAGGACTTTGTCCAAGAGACTTTTCAAGGACACGCAGTAATTAAGGCTTTTTTAAGAGAAACTTGGGCGTATGCGCATTTTGGCGTTCTTGCCAAAAACTACAGCTCGGCTTACTCCAAAAGCGCAAAGGCTGGCTTTAAAAACCAATTCTTTAACCAGCTGATTACTGGACTTAACTTAACTGTTTTAATTTTTACACTTTCCTTAATCATAATCTATCCAAGTAAAGTGTTTGGCAAACTTGAGTCTGAAGACATGATTTTGTTTTTTACCTACGTTTTTACCCTGTCTTGGCCTTTGATTGCAATTGGTCATTTTGTCACAATGCTTTCTAAAACCATGGTTTCACGCCGTGTGTTTTTAAGTGCATTAAATAAAGAAAGCGAAACTGAAGTTAAACCTACAAAAGAAGTTGTGTTTGCCAGATACTTAAAAACAAACAAGAACATTCTGGCTGCCGATTTAACTTCAGAAATTGATTTTAAAAACTTTAACTTTGCATACCCAGATGACCCTAAAAATCTTGTGCTAAAGGACCTAAACTTAAAAATTAAACCAGGTCAAACTATCGGGATACTTGGCCGCACTGGTTCTGGTAAAACCACAATTGGCGAAATACTGCTTAAAGTCTATAGCTCTGAAAACGGCAAATGTTTAATTGGAGGCGTAGACATTAACAGTCTATCTCAAAACACCCTTGCTGAGCAAATTGGCTATGTTTCGCAAAATGGTTTCTTGTTTTCAGATACAATTGCTGCCAATGTTAATTTTAAAAATAAATATACAGACCAAGTAGTGCTTGACAAACTATATGCTAATTTTGATTTAAAAAACACCCTTGCTAACTTAGAACATGGTCAAAAGACCAAGATTTTAGAAAACGGCAAAAACTTATCGGGTGGCGAGAAACAAAGAATATCGTTGGCTCGCGCATTTTTAAACAACCCAAAAATCTTAATTTTAGACGACGCACTTTCCGCACTTGACATGAACACCGAGCAAAAAATCCTGGATTCTATCAACAAACTAAAAACACCTGAAATGGTAGTTATACTAATTTCGCACCGCATTTCTTCAATCATGGCTGCCGACAACATTTTTATTTTAAAAAACGGTACAGTTGCAGATTCTGGTACACACACCGAACTTATTTTGAAAAACCAAGAATACAGTAAACTAATGCAGACGCAGAGCATGAAAGGTCTTGAATAATGCCGAGACTTAAAGATGCTTTTACTAAAAACAATATAAAACTAATTCGTAAGCATAGAAAAACTTTGCTTACTAGTTTTCTTTTGTCTATTTTGTTTTCGCTTTCAGCAGCACTTCCTCAGTCTATCTTTGGCAAAATTATGAAAGTAGTTGACGGCAAAGGTACTTTTCTTTGGGCGTCGGGCATTTGGGCTATTTTAATTGCTTTAATTGTCTTGACCTTCTTTTCGGTTTTCACAGCCCTAGCTAAATTATTTAACTCTGTGCAGCTTGACAAAATTGGGCAAGACTACGTTTATCAAATCAGACTAGAAACTTTTAAAAAAATACTTTCGTTTTCCGCTGGCAACATGCAAAAAAACCAAACTGGTTCTTTAACCTCCCGAGTTTGTTCGTCTGCTGAAGAACTTTACTATTTTCTTTCAGCCCTACTGCCAGGAATTCTTGAAAATATCTTTTTATTTGTTTCTATTTTTATCTACATGTTAATAATTTCGCCAATTTTAACGTTCTACATGTTGATAAACATTCCAGTTTTAATTATTTTAGTTATTTTAACTACTTTTTTTACCAAAAAATCTTTTGATTTTTCAGATAACCAAAAGGCTAAAATCAACGGTTATTTGGCCGAAAACTTTCGTGGGATGAAAATTACTCAAGTTTTTGGCAAACAAGCAAAGAAAAACGCTGAGTTTCGCGCGCAAGAAAGAAAACTACTAAAGGCTAACTTAAAAATTATGTTGATGCACAACTTTTTAAGGCCAATAATTTTTGGAGTTTCAACAGTAGCCCGGGTTTATCTATTTTACGTGGCTTTTTACTTAATTTTAAAAGGAACAATTCAAGACATTTACATAGTTCCGCCTTTCTTTATTTTAATAGAAACTTTCTTTCACCCTATCTTGTGGTTTTCAGAGCAGTTTGTTGAAGTTCAGTCTACCATGGTTGCATCAAGTAAAATTAATAAAATTCTTTCGACTGAACCTGAAATTAAAGAAAGCACGGGCAAACTAATTCAAGAAGTGAAGAAATTTGACATTGAGTTTAAAGACGTTTACTTTGAGTATGCTTTAAATGAATCTGTATTAACTGGTGTTAACTTTAAGTTAGAAAGTGGCAAAACTTATTCGTTTGTTGGCAAAACCGGCTCTGGTAAAACTACGATTTTAAATTTACTTACTCGCCAATTTGACATTCAAAAAGGCCAAATTTTAATTGATCACGCCGATATTTCTAAGTATTCGCTTGCCGCACTTCGCGAAAAAATTGGTGTGATGCAGCAAGAAGTTTATTTATTTAACGACACAATTTTGGCAAACATCACGTTAAATAACCCAAAAATCACAAAGAAAAAAGTCATGGAAACTCTAGAGTTTCTTGGTTGCGCAGACTTAGTTTTGAAATACGAAAAGGGCCTTGACCATGTTTTGGAAGAAAACGGTAAAAACCTATCGGCAGGTGAACGCCAACTAATTTCTTTTGCCCGCACAATTTGTAAAGACCCACTGCTGATTTTACTTGACGAAGCCACTGCCAACATTGACACTAAAACCGAAAGTATTATCCAGGCGTCGCTTGACAAAATTAAGGGTAAATACACACTAATTGTGGTTGCTCACAGGCTTTCTACAATTCAAAACAGCCACTGCATATTTGTCCTTAAAGATGGTAAAATTATAGAAAGCGGAACTCACAGTGAGCTGCTTTTAAAAAAAGGTGAGTATTTCAACTACTACCCTAAAAATTAACTTATCTTGACTAAATTTTAAGGAAACTGAGGTACCTAATTTATGTTTTTAAAAAAATTATTTGACCCTTCTCGTAAACTTTTAAAGAAAGCCAAAAATATTGCAAAAAAAGTTTTAGCTCTAGAAAGCGAATACAAGGCTTTAAAAGATGAAGACTTTCCAAGAATTACAAATGAATACAAGTCTGCTTTAAAAGCCGGCAAAACTACACTTGAGGAACTAGTTGTTCCTGCTTTTGCTTTAGTTAGAGAAGCCTCTACAAGAGTTACTGGCCTTACTCCTTTCTTTGTGCAAATCGCAGGTGCTTATATTATTCATGGTGGTAATATCGCCGAGATGAAAACTGGGGAAGGAAAGACTTTGACAGCTGTGATGCCGGCATATCTAAACGCTTTAACTGAACAAGGTGTGCATATAGTTACGGTCAACGAATACTTAGCAACCCGCGAAGCAAAAGGTGAAATCGGTAAATTATTTGAGTTTTTAGGTTTATCAGTTGGACTTAACTTATCGCAAATGGAGTCTACAGAAAAACAAGCGGCTTATGACTGCGATATTTTGTATTCAACAAACTCAGAACTTGGTTTTGACTATTTGCGTGACAACATTTCTTTATATAAAGAAGACTTAGTTGGAAAAAG
This sequence comes from uncultured Acholeplasmataceae bacterium, assembly GCA_963544075.1. Classification (GTDB taxonomy): domain Bacteria; phylum Bacillota_I; class Bacilli_A; order Acholeplasmatales; family Acholeplasmataceae; genus CALISC01. The sequence continues at coordinate 17,447 of CAUUDV010000013.1, forward strand.
AGGTCTGAACTTCGCGATTATTGACGAGGTTGACTCAATTTTAATAGACGAAGCAAGAACCCCTTTAATTATTTCTGGTGGTGCAAAAGACGATACCGCGCTTTACCGTAGAGCCGACGCTTTTGCAAAATCTTTAAACGACGAAGACTATATTATTGACATTGAAGACAAAGCCGTTGAACTTTCTGAAAGTGGTATGTCTAAGGCTGAGCGTTATTTTGGCGTGCAAAACTTATACGATATTTCTCAAGTTTCGTTACTTCACCGCATTAACAACGCAATGCGCGCAAACTACATCATGGCGAGAGACAAAGACTACGTGGTTGCTGACAACAAAGTACTGATAGTTGATCAGTTTACTGGTCGTATTTTAGATGGCCGTCAGTTTTCAGAAGGTCTACACCAAGCACTTGAGGCTAAAGAAAACGTTAAAATCAAACAAGAAACGGTGACCGTTGCAACAATAACTTATCAAAACTTCTTTAGAATGTATAAAAAACTAGCCGGAATGACTGGTACCGCGAAAACCGAAGAAGAAGAGTTTAAAGAAATTTATAATATGTTAGTCGTGGAAGTGCCAACTAACGTCAAAGTTGAGCGAATTGACGCAACTGACCTGTTGTTTGCATCTGCCGCAGATAAATTCAAAGCCTTACTTGACGAAGTTGAAGAGCGACACGAAAAAGGTCAACCTATTTTGATCGGAACTATCGCGGTTGAAACTTCTGAGTATTTATCTCAACTTTTAACCAGTCGCGGAATTAAACACGAGGTTTTGAACGCCAAGCAACATGAACGCGAGGCCGAAATTATTAAAAACGCTGGACTAGTAGGCGCTGTAACTATTGCTACCAATATGGCCGGTCGTGGTACCGATATTAAACTCGGACCTGGTGTTAAAGAACTAGGTGGACTTGCAGTAATTGGTAGTGAAAGACATGAGTCTCGCCGTATTGACAACCAGCTTCGTGGTAGATCTGGCAGACAAGGTGACCCTGGCTACTCTCGTTTCTACATTTCTGCAGACGACGAACTTCTGCAAAGATTTTCATCTGAAACTTTTAAAAACCGAGTTGCCTACATGCAAGGCCTGCAACAAGATAAAAACTCAGAGTCTGAATACATGCCACCAATTGAGTCAAAGATGTTTTCATACATGGTAACCAATGCCCAAAAAAAAGTAGAAGGTATGAACTGCGACTCTCGTAAAAACGTCTTGAAATACGACGACGTCATGCGTATTCAAAGAGAAACGATTTACGCTGAGCGCGAGGCCGTGATTAAAAACCAAGATGTACAAGAACTTGCCTACAAGATTTTAATTCAATACTTAAAAGACATTACTTTTGACCGCCTATATGGTCAAAAGAAAGGTCAACTAAACACCACTCCGCTGTTTAAATATTTAGATGGTAACATCTTTAAGTTAAATGCTATCAATTTCGACACTTTAAAACAAAAACAATCACTAACCGAAATTGAAAAATATTTACAAGAACTAGCAGACAAAGAAATTCAAGACAAGATTGAAAAGTCTTCAGTTGAAGAGTACAACGAGTTTTTAAAAGTGATAATTTTAAGAACTATAGATACTTATTGGATGGAACACATTGACCGTATGCAAGGGCTTAGACAGGCGGTTTCACTGCAAGGCTATGCTCAGCAAAACCCAGTTATTGTCTATCAAAATGAAGGTAAACGCATGTTTCTAGAGATGCTTGACCAAATTAACGAAATGATTTCTAGATACATTTTAAGAGCTGTTGTTGAAAGAAATACAGAACGCGAAGAGGTTGTAAAAAACGCCCAAACTAATCAGGCAACTGACTACAAAGGTCCCCAAAAACAACCTAAAACCTCTAAGAAAAAGAAACCGTGGCAATAGAAAATCGCGAACTTAAAAGTAGGCTTACTGATCTTGAAAGCAAGTTAAAAGAACTTTCTAAAACTGTGCAACACAGCGAACTTGAAAAGCAAATTCAAGAACTTAAATCAGTAACTGAAGGCGCAGATTTTTGGCAAAACCAAAACAACGCCAAAGTTGTTTTAAAACAACTGACAGAATTAGAAAGTAAGTTAAAGACTTTTAACTCACTTAACTCTAAGTTAAATGACTTAGTTGAATTTATAGAACTGGCAGATTCAGACACAGGCGAAGAAATAGAAAAAGAACTTAGTATCTTAGAAAAAGAGTTCGCTGACTTTGAAGTCTTAACTTTTTTAAATGAAGAGTACGACGACACAAACTGTATTTTAGAAATTCACCAAGGAAGTGGTGGAACTGAGTCTAATGACTGGGTTGAAATGCTTTTTAATATGTATCTAAAATACGCCAAAATAGCCGGCTTTAAAACAACTATCTTAGACCTACAAAAGGGCGATACAACGGGGTTTAAGGCGATTTCCGTAAAAATTTCTGGAACTAATTCCTACGGTTTTCTAAAAGGAGAAAGTGGTGTTCACCGTTTAGTTAGAATCTCTCCGTTTGATGCAAACAAACGTAGGCATACTACCTTTGCTTCAGTCTTAGTAACTCCCGAAATTGAACAAAGCTATGATCTTGAAATTGCTAAAACTGACCTTAAAGTTGATGTTTTTCGTTCAT
>CAUUDV010000014.1:0-18865 GCA_963544075.1 uncultured Acholeplasmataceae bacterium
ATACATATTAGCATTCAAAAAAATAAATGTACTTCAAAAAAGAGAATACTTAGATTATGTTATATTTCCTTTAAGTTTATTAAGTATAGTTTTAAGTTTTTCAGGAGGTCTTCCTAGTATTTTAAAAAGTATCATCAATACTGTTATTGAAAAAATTAAAAAAGATGATAAACCTGAAATAATTTCTAAGGCGATATCTGAATATATAGATCAAAACAGCAATTCTTGCAAGACTGATCTTAAAGATTTTGCATCGGCGTTAGGTCGCAATGATAATGCTAACGCTGGCATTTATAAAGCAATTTTTCTTTTAGATAATATTTTGTCTAATAAATCATCGAATATTGATATAAAATCAGTTGAATTAGAGCATATTTATCCTCAAAAACCTTGTGCTGACTGGGCAAGTTTAGGTGGCTGGCCTGGAACCTCAGAAGAACAAAATAAATACATTTATAGCATCGGAAATCAATTTATTTTAAACGGTAAAGTTAATAATAAAATTAAAAATAAATATATAACCGAAAAAATTGAAGAATACAAAAAAATTAGCGGTAATGATATAGCCTTAAATACTTCTATGAACCAAGTAGATTTTCATGAGTTTGAAAAGAATGGTAAAAATTATATAGTTAGCAGGCAAGCAAAAATAGCAGAAATAATTCACGAAAGTTTCCCATTGGCGAAAAATTTAATTTTAAAATAAAACTCTTTTGCTGTTAAGAATTAAAAAAACCATCAACATCAACAAACAATAATTTATGAAAGCAATTATCTAAACTCTTCACTATACGAGTTGAAATTTATATAAGAGTTATCACCTTTATAAAACTGATAACTCTATTTTTATCAAATTACAAAAGTTGAAAGTTTAAGTTTTAAATAACCCCGTGTGATCTTAAGATAATTGAAATAAAAGCAGCGATAAAAGAAAATACCATTCCAAATAACAAAGTCCAAACTAATGCTCTTCCCTTAATAGGTTGGTCTGGATTTGGAGCAGAGACCTCAGATTCTTTTTCCTTGTTATTTTCGGCCTTTGCTTTCTGCTTTTCTTCTTTAGAGGTTTCAAGTTCGTTTTTAATATCTTTTATTTTTTCATCTTTAGGCATAACATCACCCCGCGCTACCTTTTCATTTTACCTTATTTTAATTTTTAAAAGAAAAATCACATTTTATATTTGGTTTTAGCAATTTTTATTTGACTTTACCTGCCGTGAAAGTAAGTTTATAGTTGCTTTCACGCTTGCAAGTGTGAAAATTATCATCGTCATTTGCATGTTTGCATATGACGATAGGAGTTCTGGAATTGTATAAGCATTGTCGCCGAAATAGCCAGGTCTTTGTGTGGTATAATTTTCCTAACAGTTAAATAAAAAAAGGAGCAAACAAATGCACAATAAACAACCTAAAGTTAGTGTTTTTGCTCTAGGCGGACTCGGCGAAATTGGTAAAAACTGCTACTGCATAGAGTATCAAAACCAAATTTTTATCATTGACTGTGGTGTATCTTTTACAGACGAAACTCTGCCAGGTATTGATTATGTCGTTCCTGGTTTTAAATATTTATCTGAAAATCAAGAGAAAATAGTTGGGCTTTTTATCACACACGGACACGAGGACCACATCGGTGGAATTCCTTATCTTTTGCAATACGTTAAAATCCCGGTAATTTACGCCTCTAAAATGGCCTTTGACTTAATTGAGAAAAAAATCGGCGATAAAGGCAAAAAACTCACCAAGTTGATGCTATACACTCCAGATACTGTCTTAAATTATGGAGATATCTCGCTTTCTTTTATCAGAGTTTCGCACTCTATTCCCGATGCTTTTGGAATTCGCGTTAAAACTCCACTTGGCTCAATTTTTGAAACTGGCGACTTTAAGATAGACATGACTCCAGTTGGTCCACACGCAGAATATGAAAAACTAGTTGAAATGGCCAACGAAGGTTGCTTGCTTTTAATGCCGGACTCTACAAACGCAGAGCGCACTGATATGGTACCTTCTGAAAAAGCAATTGGTCGCTCAATTTCCGAGATATTTTCTGGAATTCAAGGCAGGATAATCATCGCAACCTTTGCTTCAAACGTCTACAGAATTAAACAAATTATTGACGCTTCTTTTCAAAATAACCGAAAAATTTTAATTTTTGGCCATTCTATGGAAAACATTGTCGAAGTTTCTCGCAAAAACAAGTTTATAGACATTCCAGATGCTTTCTTTTTAGACCCAGAAAAAGTCAACGATACAGACGACTCTAAAATGACTATACTTTGCACAGGTTCGCAAGGCGAGCCAATGGCTGTGCTTGCCCGTATTGCCAGTGGTCAACATAAAAAAATCAAAGCAAGAGCAGGTGATACCGTAATTTTTTCCTCATCACCAATACCTGGCAACTTTCAGTCTGTCAATAACTTAATCAATCAATTTAATAAACTAGGCGTCAGCGTAATTTCACACGGTGCTCTTTATGAAACTCATGCTTCTGGACACGCTGAACAAAACGGGCTTAAATTAATGATCAATCTTTGTCGGCCAAAATACTTAATGCCAATTCACGGAGAACACAGAATGCAAGTGATTCACTGTGGCCTTGGTGTGGAAGTTGGCATGCCAAAAGAACATACTTTTGCGCTGGCAAATGGAGACGTCCTTGAGTTTACCTACTCCGGCGCTGAGGTAAAAAAAGCCAAAGTTGACGCAACCCCACTTTTAATCGAAGGCAATTCTGCTGCTCTTTTTTCAGATGAACTAATCGCAGAACGTCACTCTATTTCTGCAGATGGTGTATTTGTGTTGTTTGTTCCACTAAACTCAGAAAATAAACTAAACGGAGATGTGTTAACCGCGACTCGTGGTTTCATGTCAGTTTACGAAAACGAAAAAACAATTAAGGCAATTGCCCAAAAAGCCACAGACTACCTAAATACTTTTTCAGCAGAAGACAGAGAAGCGTCAACCAAAGCGTTGACTGAAATCACTCAAGAAATCATTCAAAACGCGTTTGCCCGAGTTCCACAAGTTTTTGTTGAGTATTTAGTTGCAGACTAATTTTTTAATTTACTTAATTAAATGACAAAACAAGTTAATAATTTTTTTAAATCACCAAAAGTCAAGGCTACTCTTGAATTTTTCACCAAGTCTTATGCCCGCATGTTTTTACTTATCTACTTGGTGTTTTCAATAATTGGCGCATTAGTACTAAAAATGCCAATAGCTTCCAAAACCCCGCTTAAGTTTGTAGACACTTTGCTGCTTTCTGTATCTGCTATGTCTACAACTGGACTTAGTTCTATAAACTTCGCAGACCTGACTTTATTCGGCCAGGTTGTCTTGATTTTAATCATGGAGTTTGGTGGTATGGGGATATACATGCTATTTGCTTTGTTTTTGACAAACTCAGGTAGTAAAATCGGAGTTGAACAAAGAGTGTTTCTGGCAAATGAGCAAAACCTACCTTCGCTTAGAGGAGTAATTCGCACTACTAAAAAAGTTTTCTACACCTTAGTTTTAATTCAGTTAATTGGCGTTATTTTTTGTACTTCCTACATTTACTTTGCGATGCCTGAATTTCAGGAAATTAGTTTCACAAAAGCTCTTTTTTATGGCGTTTTTCTCTCAGTTTCTCTGTTTATGAACGCAGGCTTTGTACCGCTTCCGGTAGACTTTCCGACTTTACTTGCAAATGGTCACATTGTGTTTTTCATAGGCTGTGCGTTTTTGATATTTTTAGGAGGTCTGGGCTACATTCCCTTGATTTCTTTAGCCGACTACATTAAAGCAAAGGTCAAAAAAACCGGCTTTAGGTTTTCCAAAATCGCCAAAATTCTGTTTTTTGCGCACGTTTTACTTTGGATTTTTGGCTTTGTTGTTTTAACTTCCCTTGAGTTTAACTCACCGGCTCTTGCAAAACTAAACGGCCCGCAAAGGTTAACTGCGACTTTCTTTACTTCAATTTCTGCGCGTTCTGCTGGCTTTAGCGTAATACCCCAAGCCAGTCTCGCCAGAGAAGGCAGTATTATCGTAATGATTATCTTAATGTTTATTGGAGCCTCTCCAAACTCAGCCGGTGGTGGTGTTAGAACCACTACTGTTGTATTAATTATTGCTGCGATTTTTAGCCACATCAAAGCAGAGTCTCAAACTAAGTTAGGAAAAAAACTGGCATTTAAAGAAGAGACTGTCAAAAAAGCCTTTATTGTCGCGACAGCCGTTGCATTAGTTTTAATTATTTCTATTTTTGTCGTGGCTGTGGCTGAGCAAAACTACTATGAAGGCCAACTTCAAATCGCAAAAGCCTCTGCTCTTAAAGGAGAGCACTTCCAAGAGCCACTTACTTTTAGTTTAAAAGACATAGTCTTTGAGTTAGTATCTGCATTTGGGTTAGTTGGGTATTCCAGAGGCCTGACTTTTGGTACTAAACTTTTGATTACAAAATGGGCGATTATCTTTATGATGTTTTTTGGTCGTGTCGGCCCGATTACCTTCCTGCGTGCGTTTTCTTTTAAACAAAAAGCAACACAAACTTACAAAATTAACGAAATTGACTTAATTATTAGTTAAAATAAATTAAAGGATTAGTTATGGGAATTTTTTCAAAAATATTTGCAAAACTTAAAAAAAATAAACCACAGCAACTTGGCTTTAGCAGTCAAGTTCGCTCAGTTTCTGGACTTGCCGATATTTTTTTAAACCTAAAAAACTTAACTTATCCTGAATTTATTGAACAACTTGAAGAAGTTTTAATAATGGCAGATTTTGGTGTACAAACTACTTTAAAAGTGCTAGAAACTTTTCAAAAAAGTGTAACTCACAAAAACTTTTTAAAAATTGATGAAACTAAAGAAAAACTACTGGAAGCAATTTACTCAGTTTACGAAAAGCAAAGTGTAGATGTGGACAATTCTTTAGCTAAAGAAAACCCACTAACTGCCTACATGTTTGTCGGAGTTAACGGTTCTGGTAAAACAACAACTATCGCAAAACTTGCTGCTAAATTGAAAAAACAAGGCGAAAAACTACTATTGGTCGCTGCCGATACCTTTAGAGCAGGTGCGGTTGACCAATTAGTTGAATGGGGAAAACGTCTAGATATAGACGTATTTTCAAACCCCAACACCAAAGATGCTGGCTCAGTTTGCTTTGACGGTCTTGAAAAAGCAATTAAAGAAAAATACTCATACTGTTTAATTGACACAGCAGGTCGTCTACAAAACAAACAAAACCTAATGGCTGAACTTGCCAAAATTAAAAAGATAGTTGTCAAAAAACTAGGCAAAGAACTAAGTGAAACTATTTTGGTAGTAGACGCAAACTTGGGTCAAAACTCATTTGAACAAGCAAAATCATTTAAAGAAATCACCGATATTTCTGCGCTGGCTTTAACTAAAATGGACGGAACCGCAAAAGGCGGTATCATTTTTAGAATTAAAAACGAACTTGAAATTCCAACTAAACTGATTGGAGTTGGTGAAAAGGAAAACGACCTTTTAGATTTTGAACTTGAGCGCTATATGTCTGTAGTTTTTCAGGAACTTTTTGAAAATGAAACCGCTTGCTAGCAAAGAAAACTTAGTTTCACTTTACTTAACTTACTCTCCTCTACTTACCAAAACCCAGGCTGAGCATTTTCATGCTCACTATTTTTTAGACTATTCACTTGCCGAAATTGCCGAAAACTCAAAAATCTCTAAAAACGCAGTCTTTTTATCAATTAAACAAACCGAGCGTAAGTTAATTGATTTTGAGGCTAAGTTAAGTGTAGTTAAAAAAGCCGAAAAACACACAAATCAACTCAAGGAAGTTGCCGAAAAATACAACATTCCGCTAAATGAGTTGCTTTTTGAGGAATAGTAAGCTGGAATTCTTTAAAAAGTTTTTTACAAAGTTTTCAAGAAGGTGCACACAGCAAAAAATCAAAAATAAAAAATGCTAGAACTTGAGTGAAGCGGTAAACTAAAAAGTACCATCTACTCAACCCTGAAGAGAAAAAACTTGCAAACGAATTGTATTACTACTACGATGAGTTATTAAATGATGAATTTGAGGTTTAGTTATGTCACTTGCAGATAAAATACAAATGGCCCTACGCAAAGTAACTGGCACTGCTAAGTTATATGAGGGTGATATTGAAAAAATGATGAAAGAAATTAGGCTTTCTTTATTGGAAGCCGACGTTTCTTATGCAGTTGTAAAGAAATTAAGCACCGCAATTAAAGAAAAGGCACTAGGCCAAAAAATCTTAAAAGGCTTAAATCCAGGTGAGCAGGTTGTAAAGATTGTAAAAGACGAACTTACCCAAATTATGGGTGCAAACCCGCGTCTACTTGAGTTTACCGCTAACCCTACTTTGATAATGCTAGCAGGTTTGCAAGGTTCTGGTAAAACCACAACTTGTGCTAAAATTGCTAACTTAGTTAAAACCAAAGAAGGCAAAAACCCACTCTTAGTAGCCTGTGATATCTACAGACCGGCTGCCATTGAACAACTTAAAACACTAGGCTCATCAATTGGCGTCAAAGTCTTTGAAAAAGGCTTAACTAACCCACTTTCAACAATTAAAGAAGCACTTACTTACGCAAAAGAAAACCTGTATGATGTGGTGATTATTGATACAGCCGGCCGTCTGCAAATTGACGACGTGCTAATGCAGGAACTAAAATCAATTCAAAGTAATTTTAAAATTAACGAAACCATATTGACGCTAGACTCAATGGCCGGCCAAGAGGCTGCAAATGTTGCCAAAACTTTTATGGATAATATTTTTGTCCAAGGTGTAGTGTTAACTAAAATTGACGGAGACTCCAGAGGCGGTGCTGTGCTTTCGGTCAAGGCCGAGTCTGGTGTGCCTATCATGTTTCAAACTTTTGGCGAAAAAATTGACGATATTGAGGTATTTCACCCAGAACGCATTGCTAACCGTATTCTTGGCATGGGAGACCTGCTTACCTTGATTGAGAAAGCCGAAGAAAGTTTTGAAGAAAAAGAGTCAAAGAAACTAATTGATAAAATCAAAAACAATACTTTTGATTACAACGACTTACTTAAACAATTTAAGTCTATGAAAAAAATGGGGTCAATCGCCAAAATTTTTTCATTTATCCCAGGGCTTTCGCAAATCAAAAAAGCCTTAAGTGAAATAGACGATGCTACTTTTTATAAATACGAACACATCATTCAATCTATGACCAAACAAGAGCGCAAAGACCCGGACTTAATAGCCTACTCAGATACTCGTCGTATGCGAATTGCCAAAGGATGCGGTATGCCAACTCGCGAAGTTCGCAAACTAGAGCAGGCTTTTTCAAAGCAAAAACAAATGATGAGACAAATTTTTGCCAATAACTTAGACTTTGACTTAAACGAAGCCCCAAAAGAAGATGAACTTGCTAAAATGTTTGAAGAACTACAAAACAAACTGCTAAACAGCCAAAGCCAAAGTCAAACAAAAAAAGGTAAAGGCAAAAACAAACAAAGAAGGTGGTTTTAAATCACTATGTCTAGACTAATTTTAGTAGACGGAAACTCACTTATCTTTAGAGCTTACCACGCAACTGCGTATACTGGCGAGATTTTAAGAACTTCTAAAGGCGTGCCAACCAATGCCTTGCTTGCGTTTATCAATATGTTTAAAAAAATTCTTGCCAAAAAACCCACACACATCGCAGTTACTTTTGACTTAAAAGAGCCAACTTTTAGACACAAAGCATACTCAGACTACAAAGCAGGTAGAAAAGCCGGAGACCCTGAACTTTTTGTGCAGTTTGACTCAATTAAAAGATATCTTGCTCTGCAAGGTGTTGCTTGCCTTGAAAAACCAGGCTATGAGTCTGACGATATAATTGGCTCAATTTCTAAAAACTCACCTGAAATTGACGAAGTTATAATTTATTCGTCTGACCGTGATTTACTGCAACTGGTTGACAAAAAAACCACTGTTGCTTTAATTAAAAAAGGGATGGGGGAAATTATTGAGTATACTCCTGATGTCATATTTGAAGAATATGGCCTAGAACCCCTTCAGTTAATCGACCTAAAAGCACTGCAAGGAGATACTTCTGACAATATCAAAGGAGTTGCTGGAATTGGAAAAGTCACTGCACTTAAACTAATTCAAACATACAGCTCTGTTACTAATTTATACGCGCACATTTCTGAGTTAAAAGGAGCGCAAAAAACTAAGTTAGAAGCCGGCAAAGCAGACGCTGAACTTTCTTATTTTCTTGGAAAAATTTACACAGATAAGTTATTTTCAGTTGAAGTAACTCAAAAACAACCAGCAGACGAAGCAGGCTTGCAAAACTTTTTTCGTGAGTTTGAGTTAAATCAACTCTACAGAGAAAAAACAGTTTTAAACAACACAAGCACTTTTATTCAAAGTTTTCAGTATGTAACTGAAGAAAAAGAAATCGCTGAGTTTTTAAAAACACCATCTACCTTGTTTGCTGAGTACACAGATAAAGACGAACTAATTCACTTGGTTTTATTTAACAAAGCCAATTACTTGTTTTTAAAAAAAGAACAAGTGCTTTCTAGTCCTGCATTTTTGACATTTTTAAAAAATGAAACCAAAACTGTTGTCTTTAATTTAAAAAGATTTATCAAAGTTTTACTTAAAAACCAAATTGAGTTTAATTTTGCTAAGTTTGACTGCGCACTTTTACTTGCCTACTGCAAGGATGCGGAAAACGGTACACAATACTTTAATTTTCTTGCAAACAACGAGTTTGATGATTTAATTGAAGTGCCAAAAGCCTATGAAACCAAGTCTAACTCAGACCTTGACTTAAACACTCTTAGTAAAAAAGTTAAGTTAACCGATTTAGCTTTTACTAAGTTGCAAAATGAACTTAAAGACACAAAAAGATATGAACTATACCACTCTATTGAACTTCCTCTTTCTTTGGTGCTGGCAAAAATGGAAAACACAGGAGTACTTTTAGACACTGCCTACTTAAAAGAACTTAAAGCAGAGTTTGAAGTTAAGTTAGTGGAACTAAAAGCAGAAATTAACCGTCTTGCAGGATACGATTTAAACCCACTTAGTCCAAAACAAATTGCTAAATTGCTATATGAAGACCTTGGATTAAAACAAACTAAAAAAACTGCAAAAGGAGCGGCTTCCACAGACTCAGAAACCTTGACTGAGTACTCAGAGGTTTATCCAATTGTTAAACTTATTTTAGAGTACCGAACTTACGCCAAAATCTTGCAAACTTACGCAGTTGGACTGCTTGAATCTGTAGATAACGAAAATATTGTGCATACAACTTACAACCAAACTCAAACTGCAACAGGACGACTTAGTTCCTTTAATCCAAACTTACAAAACATCCCTACGCACTCAGAACTCGGAAGTAAAATCAAAAATGCTTTTGCTGCGAGAGCTGGTTTTTCATTTCTTTCACTGGACTACTCACAAATTGAACTTAGAGTTTTAGCCACAATTTCTAAAGACAAGAATATGCTTTCAGACTTTTCTTTAAACAAAGATATCCACACCGCAACTGCGATGCGTATTTTTAACACAAACGAAGTAGATAAAGAACAAAGACACAAAGCCAAAGCAATTAACTTTGGACTAATTTACGGAATGTCTGCCTATGGTCTCAGCAAAGCACTTTCTTTAGACATTAAAACAGCAGATCAGTACATCAAAACTTACTTTGCTGCTTACCCTGCAGTCTTGCCTTTGCAAGATAAACAAATTCAAGATACAAAAACTAACGGATTCACAGAGACTTTATTTGGCCGTAGACGCTATTTAGACCCAGAAACTCTTTATTTTCGCCGTAACCCAAAACTTTTTGAAAGACTTGTTGTAAACTCACCAATTCAGGGAACTGCTGCCGATATTTTGAAAATTTCTATGCTTAAAATCAGCAAATTTTTAAAAGAGCAAAAAGCCGAGAGCAGAATGCTTATGCAAATTCACGATGAGTTGATTTTTGAAATTAAAGAAGGAGAAGAGCATTTAATTCCTGAAATTAAAAAAATCATGACTGATTTTGATTTAAATGTTCCACTTTTAGTTAGTGAAAGCAGCGCAAAACGCTGGATAGAGGTGTAAATTGCCTGAACTTCCTGAAGTTGAAAACGTTCGAAAATACTTAAGTCAATCTATAGTTGGCAAAAAAATTGAGACCATAGATAATTTTTCTAATGAAAAAATTATTTCCAACGACGTTATATCACAAATTTTAAACACTACAATTAAGTCCGTTCGTAGACACGCAAAATACTTGTTTTTAGACTTAGATAACAACATGACTTTAATTTCTCATCTGAGAATGGAAGGCAGGTATTACTTAAACTCACAAATTAACCCCCACACCAGAGTCCGCTTTTACTTTAAAGGCAAAGAAACTCTGGATTTTGTAGATAGACGAAAATTCGGCAACTTTGTTTTAGTTAAAACAGATTCAATTGACGACTATCTTTTTGATAAAGTCGGAAAAGAACCTTTTGACTTAACTGCCGATGAGTTAGTTTTAAAAGCCAAGCGAAAAAGCAGTCTAGTTAAGGCTTTTTTGCTTGACCAGCACAACATCGCAGGTCTTGGCAATATTTATGTTGACGAGGTTTTGTTTGTAAGTAAAATCCTGCCAACCAGAACAATAGATACATTAACAAAAACTGACTTTGAAAATATTTTAGAAAACTCAAAAATAATTTTAAAAAAAGCAGTAGAACTAGGGGGTTCTACCATTTCTAGTTTTGAAATTGCCGAAGGTTTAAACGGTAGTTTTCAAAATTATTTAAAAGTACACACTAGAGTTGGAAAACCTTGCTTGGTTTGTGGCACTGAAATTAAGAAAATTAAAGTTGCAGGAAGGGCCAGTTATGTCTGCGAAGTTTGCCAAAAGTAAGTTAATTGCGATTACCGGAAATATTTGTTCTGGTAAAACTGAGTTTTTATCTTTACTTAAAAAACAAGGACATGAAACTATATCTACTGACGACATAGTAGATACACTCTGGCAAGATAAAATCAATCTGGCAAAAATTGCCGAAACTTTTTCGTTGACGCTGTCCCCCAAACTTAAAGAAACTGTTAAGAAACTAGTTTTTAGTCAACCAAAAAAACTAAAACAATTGGAAGATATTTTTTTTCCACAAGTTTTTGCAAAATTGAAAGAAGTGCAAGAAAAGTCTAAAAGCTCATACATTTTTGTTGAAGTTCCTTTGCTTTTTGAACGGAATTTACGCGATAAATTTGACTTTGTAGTACTAGTATATGCTGATTTAGAAACCTCTAAAAACAGATTTTTAACCACCCGAAAAAACAGCGAAAAAGAGTTTTTTTCTATCTTAAAACACCAAATAATCAACGATGAGAAATTGCTTTTTGCAGATTATGTAGTATATAATAATCATATGAATTTAAGTTTAGAAAACGAAATTTCTGCTTTATTTTCAGTCTTAAAAATGCATTATGGCAACTAAAATCACAGTTTATAAAAAATCACAGTTAACAGCAGAACAAGTCAAAGTTTTAACTTATCTATACCTGCCAATTTTGGGCAAAAGAGCATATTCGCTTTATCTTTCTTTTGCACAATTGGTGAATTTTTCTGTGGGTAAATCTTTGGATTTTGACCACAATTTTTTTGTAAATTTACTAAATATTTCACCCCAAAAACTTACCGAAACTAGACGCAGACTAGAGGCAATTGGACTAATTGATACTTTTGAAAACCAAGATAACTTAGTTTTAATTTTAAACAATCCGCTTACTGCAAACTCTTTTTTTGCAAATCCTAACTTACATGTTTTACTTCAAAAAAATATTCCAAGTTTAGAAACCTATAACTCAATCAAACAAATATTTCATACCAATTCATTCATTTCAAAAAACTACACAAACATTACTGAAACTAACTTAGTTAAAACCTTTGGAGCGTTTGATCCTAAAAAAGTAGCAGTAGCTGAAAGCTATGGAATTGACAAAACCAGGGTTCCAGAGTTTATATCTGAGTTTGATTTTGTTGAGTTCACTGGTTTTTTAACTAAATCAAAAGTCCCTTTATCTGGTACTGAACTTGAAAACGAAAGTTATAAATCACGACTTATTTCTTTGGCTTTAAATTTTTCACTAAAAGAAAAAGAATTTGCGGAAATTTTTATAGCCAACATCAAAGACAAAAAAGTACCAAATATTGATGCTTTAAAAGTTGCAATTTCAACATACCGTTTTAGTCATAAAACTAATGAAGAAAGTGCTTCAGAAATTACTAAATGGTTGAGTTCAATTGATGTAAAATCGCTTGTTGAAGCGATTAAACAACAAACTAAAGTCACTAAAATTGATGCAAAAGATTTTGTTCAACTAATTGACTTTATTGAAAAACACAAAGAAAATGTCAACCTTGGTGTGCTAAATATGTTAATTTTGCATTCTTGTAAATACCAACAAAAAGAATACGCAGACCATCTACCAACTAACACTTTTTTAGAAAAGGCTTTAAACATTTGGATAATTGACTATAAAGTAAAAACTACGAAAGACGCAGTTTTACTTTCACAAAAATTAGCCGAAAGATTTATTTCAAATACTGCTCCTAAAACTAGAAAAACAAACTCAACCAACAGTAGTTTTTCGCCTAGTTGGGCAGATAAACTAGTAGAAGGGTTTTAATTATGCAAGCCGAAATTAAAGCAATATTAAAAAAATATCCAGACCTTAAAATTGACCTAAACACTTTAGATAAACAAACGATTTTATTTTATATTAAATATTACTTAAGTCAAAACAAACCCGCTGAACTTTACAGAGATAAAAACAATGCACTTAAAATCAGACCAATTGAAAAAGTAGCATCTGCTTCTATTTCTGGTAAGTTTATACAACCAGACGCTGAACTTAGTGGTTTTCAAGAGAAAATGCCTGGACAAAAAAATGCAAAACTTCACGCAGACCGAGTAATTTCAGGAATTACTGTTGGACACTCACCTATTGGTTTTATGTTAACCGGCCAAAATGCAGTTGGCAAAACTTTTTTACTTAGAGCTCTTGCCACTGCTCTGCGCCACAAAAACACCGAAGTTCTGCATGTTTTTCCAATAGACTTATTTACTTATGCTAATCCAGTTGAACCAAACAACCGAAAATACCTAGAGTTATTTAAAAACACACCTGTTTTAATTCTTGACGACATTGGAACCGAACAAGGGGCAGACTGGTTGTACAAATCTGTTTTAGTGCCAATTTTGGAGCACCGTTTAAACTACAGGCTCACGACGATTTTTTCATCTAATTTTAACTTAAAAGAATACTATAAAAAAATTAGCGAAAAAACTGGCGATGTACAACTTGCTCTACAAATTTGCAGTAAGATAAAAATACTTACTGGTAAAAACATTGTTGAAATCGCCTAACCTATATAAGGAGTTTAAAAATGAAAATAGAATTAACTTTTCCGAACAAAGACAAAAAAGAGTATGCTCTTGGCACAACTGTTTTAGAAGTTGCCGAAAGTATCTCGCTTTCTTTAAAAAAAGCCACAGTTGGTGCTAAATTAAACAACCACTTAATTGGTGCAAACGAGCCAATTTTAGAAAGTGGCGAGTTTTTAATTTTAACTAAAAAAGACGAACTTGCTTTAAAAATCCTAAACCACTCAGCTGCACATCTTTTAGCATACGCCATTCAAGAACTGTATCCAAACACTAAATTTTGGGTTGGACCTGCAATTGAAGAGGGTTTCTACTACGACATGGATTTAGCGGGTTCTGTGATTTCAGACCAAGACTTTGTGCTAATTGAAAAGAAAATGCATGAACTTAGCAAGTCTAACTTTCCAGTTTTAAAAAAAGAAGTGACACTTGATGAAGCCAAAGAAATCTTTAAAGAAAATCCATATAAACTAGACTTAATTGAAAAACACGCAAGTGAAGGCTTAACTGTCTACACAGAAGGTGAGTTTTCAGACCTTTGTCGCGGTGGACATGTTAAGTCAACAGGGGAGGTTCAGTTTTTCAAATTACTTTCAGTATCGGGTTCTTACTTTAAGGGTTCGGCTAAAGAAAAACCACTTACCCGAATTTATGGCTGTGCTTTTTTTACGCAAAGCGACTTGGATGCTTATTTAAAACTACTGCAAGAGCGAAAGGACCGCGATCACCGCAAGGTCGGAAAAGAACAAGACATTTTCTTTATTTCCAAAGAAGTTGGCTCAGGTCTAGTTTTTATGCAACCAAAAGGGGCAACTATTCGCCGCACAGTTGAACGCTATATTACCGACAAAGAACTAGCACTTGGATACTTGCACGTCTATACACCAATTTTGGCAAACGTTTCGCTTTACGAAACCTCTGGTCATTTTGCTCACTACAAAGACTCAATGTTTCCAGTATTAGAGTTCAAAAGTGGTGAAAAAATGGTGCTGCGTCCAATGAACTGTCCGCATCACATGCAAATATTTTCCCAAAAACTACGTTCGTATCAAGAACTACCACTTAGAATTGCTGAACTTGGCATGATGCACAGATACGAAAAGTCAGGTGCGCTAACTGGTTTGGAAAGAGTTCGCGAAATGACTTTAAACGATGCTCATATTTTTGTAACTCCGAAACAAATTAAACAAGAGTTTAGTCAAACTGTAAAACTAATTTTAGATTGCTATAAAGACTTTAACATCAAAGACTTTAAGTTTAGATTGTCATACCGTGATAAAGAAGATAAAGAAAAATACTATCCAGATGACAAAATGTGGGATATGGCTGAAAAATACCTAAAGGAAACCATGGACTCACTAAAACTAACCTACTTTGAGGCAAAAGGTGAAGCTGCTTTCTACGGACCTAAACTAGACGTGCAAATCAAAACAGCAATTGGCCACGAAGAAACGCTTTCAACTGTTCAACTAGACTTCTTGCTTGCCAACCGTTTTGGCCTAACTTATGTTGACAAAGACGGCAAAGAAAAAACACCAGTGGTTATTCACCGTGGTGTGGTTTCTACAATGGAGCGTTTCATTGCCTATCTACTTGAAGAGACCAAAGGAGTTTTCCCACTTTGGTTGTCGCCAGATCAAATCAGAGTAATTCCTGTAAACAACGAATTTCACTTAAAATACGCAAAACAAGTTGTTGCTCGCCTACGAAAGCAAGGTTTTATTGTTAATCTTGACGCTTCTTCTGAAAAACTAGGCTACAAAATTAGACAATCCCAAACTCAAAAAGTTAACTATACTTTGGTAATTGGTGACAACGAAGTTCAAAACAAATCAGTAACTTACCGTAAATACGGAGAAACTCAGCAAACCGAAATTAAGACTGGTGACTTTATTAAACTACTTAAAAAAGAAATTAAAACTAAAGGCTTAAAATAAATGATTGAGTTTAAAAATGTTAGTTTTTCTTACGATAAGAAAAACTTAGTTTTAACTGACCTTAGTTTTACTTTAAAACCTGGCGAAATAATGGGTTTACTTGGTGCCAACGGATCTGGTAAGTCTACCACTTTTCGTTTGCTTACTGGACTGATAAAACCAGTAAGTGGTTCAATTTCTATCTTTGAAAAAGAGCCTGGCTACGCGCTTTCAAAAGACATTGGCTATATGCTTGAAGAACGTAGTTTAATTCAAAATATGAAGGTTAAAGACTACGTTTACTACCTTTGTATGCTAAAAGACATGTCAAAAAAAGAAGTTGAGACAGAACTTAAAAAACACCTTGAGTTTTTTGGGCTGAAAGACAAGTTTGACTCAAAAATCCAAGAACTTTCCAAAGGTATGCAACAACGCTTGCAATTTATTGTAGCAGTTTTAAATAAACCCAAAATCTTAATCTTAGATGAACCGTTTACAGGTTTAGATGTTTTCAATATAAAGTTATTTATGGAAGTAATAAACGACTTAATTAAGTCGGGCACAATGGTTATATTTTCTTCACATCAAATTGATCAAGTTGAGTCGCTTTGCTCAAAGGTTTTAATTTTAAATCAAGGTAAAACCGTCGTACAAGGCGATTTAAACGAAATTAAACAAAACTTTTCAAAAGTTTATCTAAACATCGTAGCCCCAGAAATTGCTAAGCAGTCTTTTTCAGGGCTAGATGGAATTTGTGAAATTAAAGAACTTTCTTTAAACCAAATTAGACTAACTTTAAAATCAGAAAACTACAGTCAGCCGATTTTTAATTTTTTAAAAGACAAAGTAGACATCAAGAGATATTCACTAGACTACGCTTCTTTAAAAGAAATTTTTATCGCGAAGGTTAAGAATTATGAATAGTAAATTTGGTAAGTTGTTTTTATATAATTTAGCAAGACGCCTAAAGACTAAAACCTTTTTGTTTACTAACTTAATTTTGTTCTTTTTAATCTTTATTTTAAGCGCTCTGCCTAACTTAGTTGCTGGTCGTAAAAACAAAGCAGAACTTGTTAAAAGTAAAGTTATTGTCAACACTTTAAAAGACGGTGCGTACGGCACTTACTCAATTGCTGATTTTAAGAATAAGTTAAAGGACCGTCTAGTTGGCAAGGACCCTAAAAAAAGCAATTTTGAACTTGAGTTCATCACTAACTTTAATTTTAAGTTAAATCAAGCAAGTTCAATTAAGGCTTTCCTTGAAAACAAAAAAGCCACTGCTTTAGTTGACTTTAAATTAGAAAATGCCAAGTTAGTTACCAATGTTTACTTCAATCAAACTAAACAAAGTGTGCAAATTGAACTAAATGCACAACTTCGTAAGTTTGCAGTGTATGATTTTTATAATTTAACGGAAGAACAAGTTAACCCGCAAATCAATCAAAACAAGTTAACTCTTGATACCAAACGAATTGCCTTTATTTTGCTTGTTGCGATGTTTACCATATTTATTTTTGCGTTTGCCTTTACTTCTCAGTTGTTTTCCGCAGACATTTTTAGCGAAAAACAAAGTAAAACAGTTGAGTTAATCTTTCAGTCAATTTCTCCGCGTCAACACTTTTATACTAAGTTTTTAGCAATTATTGTCTATATCTTAATTCAGTTTGCACTGCTTTTTGTCTACTCTACGCTGGCTTCTGCGTTTTTCGGACAAAGCATCAACTCGGGCGCGCAGTTAACAGGACTTAAAATAACCTCTGAATTAAAAGCAGCCATTACCACTCCGCTAACCGTTGGTTTACTTGGTTTATTTACACTATTGTTTGCGTCCATTTTGATTTCCGGAATTTTGGCGTCATTTGCACACAACTCAGAGTCTTTTCAAAATATTTTTTCGGTCTTGATGCTGATTTTCATTGCTCCTTTCTATGTGGTATTCTTCACCTATAACTCAGAGTCTATTTTTGCACTGACCTTAATTCATGTCTTTGCCTACTTTCCGCTAACTGGACTAATCACAGCACCCGCTTTGATGTTAGCAGGCACTATCTCAATTATTGAAACCTTAGTTATTTTTACCCTAAACACAATTTTCGTGTTTGTACTTTTCTACTACGCACCGCAGATTTATCGTTTCTTTATTTTAAGATACGAAAAAATCAAACTTAGTCAAATTTTTAAAAAATCTCAGAGGAAAAATTTAAAAAATGAAGAAAAAAATTAAAAGAATTTACAAACATTTTATGAGTTATTTATATGTGCTGGTTGGATTTGAATTGGTAGCGATTGTTTTTTTTCCGTTCCTTTTTAAAGAAAAGGACATGCAAATAATATTTGGGATTTTTGTTTTTGCGCTAGTTCCTTTGCTTGTTGTTATGTTGCTTTTTTATTTAAGGTATTTAGAGTCACTATACTTAAAAGACTTTTTTAAGTCTAATGAGTTTCAAGAAGTTAGTCTAAGAATTAAAAATAAGTTAGAACTTACCTACACGCCAGAACTTAATTACTCACCTGAATACAATATAAACAAAAAAAGTAATTTAGATTTAGTAAACGATGAAACCGGAATTATTTTAACTGAGTTTAAAGAAAGCGCAATTTTCTCAAGACATTTAGTTAGAATTGAGTTTACTAATTTCTTAACAGAACTTCCTGACTTTGCTATATTTAACCACTACGCTTTAAATAAACCAAAAGTTAATCGTCAATTTTTAGTCAAAAACCTGCCCACACCTTTTAAAAATAAATTTAAACTCTACACTAAACAACCAAATTTATTTAAAGAACATATATACACACAAATCTATAGTACTTTTGCTAGGTTCAACTCAGTGATTTTGGTCAAAAAACTAAAAACACTAACTATTTTAATTTCAGACAAGGTGCTTAGACTAACTCCAAATGTGTTAGAAAAAGAAAACGAATATCTAGATAAACTAATACCTTCTCTGGATTCTTTTAAGAAAATCTTAACCGAAATAGAAAAATTAAAAAAAGCATAGTATAATAAAGAATTCCCAATTGTGGACACTATATACCTAATGTTTGTGCCAATTCTTCAATGTATTTAAGTGTTTTACTTCTAACCCAAGTTTCTTTTTTGCGTATGCCTCTTCTCATAAATATTTTGTTTAAATATTTTAAAATTTTAGGCAGAGAATTCTTTTCAAGTAGACCAAGTTTAGTTAAATGATTTTTAATTCTTGAAATCATAATTGTTGAAATGAAGTTAATAAACTCAGAGGCAATGACTCTGTAAGTTCCGTGTACATTTTCTTCGCTTTGATCAAGAATGTTTTTAAAGGTGCGAAATAGTTCTTCTATTTCCCACCTTTTTTTGTAGGCAATATAAATTTCTTTTAGTGGCAAATCAGTGTTTGACTCAAAAACTATTAGCCCAAAATATTCTTGTTTTTCTAAGTATTTTTCTTCATCATAACTATTTCGTTTACTTACTTTTTCCATGTATGCGCGTTCTTGCGCAGACTTAGAATTTGTTGAAACGAAACAGTAGAAAAATTTATTTTCTTTCTTTATTTTCTTTGCTCTTA
>CAUUDV010000015.1:0-18384 GCA_963544075.1 uncultured Acholeplasmataceae bacterium
ACACTACTAAGATACCACCGTCCATTTGGGCAGCACCGGTAATCATATTTTTAACGTAGTCGGCGTGGCCTGGGCAGTCAACGTGTGCGTAGTGGCGTTTCGCAGTTTCATACTCAACGTGTGAAGTGTTGATAGTAATACCGCGTTCTTTTTCCTCTGGTGCTTTGTCAATTTGGTTATAGTCTAGTTTTTGCGCAAGACCGCGTTCACCAAGCACATAAGTGATAGCTGCGGTTAGCGTGGTTTTACCGTGGTCAACGTGGCCGATTGTACCAATGTTAACGTGTGGTTTTGAACGATCGAATTTTTGTTTTGCCATAAAATAATATCCTCCTTAGCAAAATTATTTAGTTTGTCGTTTTTTAACGATTTCTTCAGTAATAGATTTAGGGGTTTGTTCGTAGTGGTCAAATTGCATAATAAAGTTTGCACGACCTTGTGAGTTTGAACGAAGTGCAGTTGCGTAGCCAAACATTTGAGCAAGTGGCACGAAACATTTTACACAAATTGCGTTTCCGCGGTTTTCTTGACTGTCAATTTTACCACGGCGAGAAGTTAAGTCACCAACAATGTTTCCGACGTACTCAGCAGGAGTTACAACATCAACTGCCATAATTGGTTCAAGAATAGTCGCTCCACCTTTTTCAGCAAGTTCGCGAACAGCGATTGTTGCGGCTGCTTTGAAAGCCATTTCAGATGAGTCCACTTCGTGGTAAGAACCGTAGTGCAGAGTGGCCTTCACGTCCATGATAGGGTATCCTGCAATAATTCCGTTTGGAAGAGCCTCTTCCAAACCTTTGATAACCGCAGGAATATATTCCTTTGGAATTACACCACCCACGATTTTGTCTACAAACTCAAAGCCTTTGCCTGGGTTTGGTTCAAAGTTAATAACTACGTGTCCGTATTGTCCACGTCCACCAGATTGGCGGATAAACTTAGCCTCAATGTCGGCAGCCTTAGTAATAGTTTCTCTATATGAAACTTGAGGTTGCGCAACGTTTGCCTCTACTTTAAACTCACGGCGCATACGGTCAACTATGACATCAAGGTGTAGTTCACCCATACCAGCAATAATGGTTTGTCCAGTTTCGTAGTCTGTGTAAGTACGGAAAGTTGGGTCTTCTTCGGCTAGTTTTTGCAAGGCTATTGCCATTTTATCTTGGTCGTTTTTAGTTTTTGGCTCAATTGCGACGTTAATAACTGGCTCTGGGAATTTCATTGACTCAAGGATTAGTGTGTCTTTTTCGGTTGCCAAAGTGTCGCCGGTTGTAGTGTTTTTAAGACCAACTACGGCACAAATGTCTCCAGCAAAAGCCTCGTCAATTTCTTCGCGGTCGTTGGCGTGCATTAAAAGCAAGCGACCAAAACGTTCACGTTCACCTTTAGTGGTGTTTTTGACGTAAGAACCTGCCTTAACTGTACCTGAATAAACTCTAAAGAAAGTAAGACGACCAGAATAAGGGTCTGTCATGACTTTAAAAGCCAGCGCTGTAAACGGTTCGTCGTCAGATGCTGAGCGCAGAACTTCGTTTTCGTTTTCGTCCATACCTTTAACCGCAGCAATGTCAAGCGGAGAAGGTAGGTAGTCAATAACTCCGTCTAGAACTAACTTAACACCTTTGTTTTTAAAAGCCGAACCACAAAATGCAGGAAAGAACTTAACTGCAAGTGTTCCTTTGCGAATAGCTCTTTTGATAAGTTCAACTGGAACTTCTTCGCCTTCTAGGTATTTTTCCATCAACTCTTCGTCAAAATCAGCAACGGTTTCAATTAGTAGTTGACGTTTAGTTTCAACGATTTCTTTGTACTCGGCAGGGATTTCAATTTCCTTAGTAACCTCGTCCATACCTTCGTCGTAGATGTAGGCTTTGCGAGTAATTAAGTCAATAATTCCTTTAAACTCAGTTTCTGCACCAATTGGCCATTGAACGGCTTCGGCGTTTGCGCCTAGACGATCGTGGATTGTTGCAATTGCGTTTTCAAAGTTCGCTCCAACCTTGTCCATTTTGTTGACAAAAACAATACGCGGAACTAGGTAGTCAGTAGCTTGGCGCCAAACAGTTTCGGTCTGCGGCTCCACACCAGATTGAGCGTCCAGCACTGTAACCGCGCCATCAAGCACTCGAAGAGATCGCGAAACTTCAACGGTAAAGTCCACGTGGCCTGGGGTGTCAATGATATTTAGACGGTGTTCACGCCAGTAGGCAGTAGTAGCGGCTGAAGTAATTGTGATACCGCGTTCCTTTTCTTGCTCCATCCAGTCCATTTGAGAGGCACCCTCGTGGGTTTCGCCTAGTTTGTGGATACGGTGAGTGTGGTAAAGAATACGCTCAGTTGTAGTAGTTTTTCCGGCATCAATGTGGGCCATGATACCGATGTTTCTAGTTTCTTTTAAAGAAGTTTTTCTAGGCATCTTAAACTACCATCTATAGTGAGCAAACGCTTTGTTAGCTTCTGCCATTTTATGAGTATCGTCTTTTTTCTTAACAGATTGACCAAAACCTTGGCGAGCGTCTAGGATTTCTTTGGCAAAACGTTCTTCCATAGTTTTTTCTTTTCTTAAACGAGAGTAAGTAATTAACCAACGAAGACCAAGTGCTTGGCGTCTATCTGGTTTAACTTCCACTGGAACTTGGTAGTTTTGACCGCCAATACGACGAGAACGAGTTTCAAGGACAGGCATTACATTGTTAAGTGCTTCTTTAAAAACAACAAGTCCGTCTTGACCAGTTTCTTTTTCAATACGTTTAAATGCATTGTATAAAATAGATTGAGCAGTTCCTCTTTTTCCGTCAAGCATGATAGTATTGATGGCTTTTGTAACTAACTTAGAGTTGTAAATTGGATCAGGAAGAACATCTCTTTTAGGAATATAACCTTTTCTTGGCATTATTCAATTTCTCCTTTCTCTATTTTTTTGGACGTTTAGCGCCATATTTAGATCTAGCCTGAGCACGGTTTTGAACACCGGCTGTATCTAGAGTACCACGAATAATGTGGTAGCGCACACCTGGTAAGTCTTTTACACGTCCACCTCTGATTAAAACCACACTGTGGTCTTGCAGAGTGTGTCCAACTCCTGGAATATACGCAGTAACTTCGGTTCCATTGCTTAAACGAACACGAGCATATTTACGAAGCGCTGAGTTGGGTTTTTTGGGTGTCATTGTACTAACTTTGACACAAACTCCACGTTTTTGTGGAGATGCGTAGTAAGAATTTTGTTTCTCTAATGCGTTAAAGCCATAGCCTAGGGCTGGTGCTTTAGTTTTAGAGTTTTTTCTTTGTCTACCTTTGACAACTAATTGTTGGATAGTTGGCATATTTCCTCCTTTTTTACACGGTTCTCCGTGTTTTAATAACTTTTTTAAAAAAATATTGGCGTAAACCAACGTATTTAAGTTTACCTTATTGCGACTTTTTTTTCAAATAAAAACATTTGAAAAATTCTAACAAGTTGAAAAAAAATTAAATTGCGGGTAAACTAAATTTGACGGGGGTATTTCGGATTCGATTTAACGTGTTTGAAATTAACTTGCATGCCGTGGTTGCGCACGTAAAAACGCGAGGTTTTATAAACGCAAAACCATTATTCGTGCCAAGAGCACAACAAACTCTTTTATACGCTTAATTTAAATCGCGTATAGCATTTTTAAAGAATTTCTGCAGTTTTTTTAAAATTGTTTTCCTTATATATGCAGAATATCTAGGTTATTTTTGAGTTTCAACTAGATATTACTTAAACTCAAAGTTAATTTCTAGTTTGTTTGTTTTACTGGATTTTAACTAAATACCTAAATAAACTAAGCATGTAGACGGTTAAGGTTAGACCTTTAAAGACAGGAGTTCAAATCTCCTTACCTCCACCATAAGCACTTTCAAATGAAACAAGATGCCTTGTTTCATTTTTTTATAAGGTGATACTGAGTTTTGTGTTAAATTGAGTTATTTTAGCAAAACTAATCTTAAAAACAGATCGCCATATAAGCAGGTATACAAATTACTCCATCTTCACGAACATGCAAATTTTTTGGATGAATAATATAACAGTTGCCAACTCTTGACAAAAACTTTTCTTTAAACTTATTTAGTGATGTGGTTTTATAGTTTTTCGCTGATTTGACTTCAATTGCGGTGATTTTGCCAAAAGGTTCATTACTTGTGATTATAAAATCAACTTCAATGTCGTTTCTCTTTTTTTCTTTTGAATAATGACTATAAAAATAAAGTTTGTGTCCGTTTGCAGTTAAAATCTGGGCGACTATATTTTCAAAAAACATGCCTTTGTTAATAGATAGTTTGTCGTTTAGTAAATCAAGGTAAATTTGAGTTTTTTCACTTTCTTTATCTGAAAAAGTTTTGGCCAAAAGTAGACCTGTGTCTCCCATATAGCATTTTAAGTAGCTATTTGACTCAGATAAAGCAAGGCCGATATTAGGATCTGTTACCGCTGGACAGATGTTACAAATTTTTGAGTCTTTTAACCAGGCAAAAGCATCTTCGTAGTTCTTGCCTCTAGCAGCACTGCCTTGCTGAGTAAATTTAATCCGTTTTTCGTATTGTGCCAAAAAACTAGGAATTTGGTCAAAAACATTTAACACTTTTTCTCTATAAGTTCGCTCTATTTTAAAAATGTCGCCACGGTAAGTTTCCAAAATATCAATTTTATCATCTAAACAACTTTTAAACTGCTTATTTTCTTTTAAAAAAGTAGATATGACTTTTGGCATTCCACCCAAAACCAAATAAAGTCTAAAAGTTTCCATTAAAAGATTGTGTATATGTTTGTCAATTGGCTTCATTTGAGTAAATGCGTTTTTAATAAAAGGAACTATTTGGTCGTTTCCAATTGCCCAGGTAAACTCTTCAAAGTCCATAGGGTGCATACTAATTTTTCGTTCTTCTGAAGGCAACAAGATGCCTTTGACATTTTCTTTAATAGAAATTAAAGAACCAGTTTCTATGTAGTCATATCTGCCATCTTTAACTAAATATTTAATGGCTTCTCGGGCTTTGGGGAATTTTTGAACTTCATCAAAAATTATTAGTGTGTTTCTTTCATAAAGTTTAGTTTTTTTATGCAAAGAAAGATACATGAAAAAACTGTCTAAATCGTTTAAGTTGTTAAAAAATAGGTTTTTGATTTGTTCGTCTTCATTTGCAAAGTCTATTAAAATATAACTTTTGTAATTGACTTTTGCAAACTCAACTACAGCAGTTGATTTACCAATTCTACGGGCACCTTCAATCAGCAGAGCTGTTTTACCTTGACTATCGTTTTTCCATTTAAGTAATTTATCGTGTATTTTTCTTTTAAAAATCATCTTTTTACACCTTTCGCATATATTATAAGGCATTTACACTAAAAGGCAAAATACTTATACAAAAACGCAAAGTAATATTTAGGTAAAATATACAAAAAACGCAAAGTAATATTTAGGTAAAATATACAAAAAACGCAAAGTATTTTAGTTATTTTATTAAAAAATAGCCTTATAAAGCGGACGTTTGTTTTTTTGTGATATACAAAAAACGCAAAGTAATATTTAGGTAAATATACAAAAAACGCAAAGTAATATTTAGGTAAAATATACAAAAAACGCAAAGTAAAACGGAATTAAAATAAAAAAATAGACTGCTTTTGCAGTCTATTAGTGTTATTTTGCAACTATATTTACTAATCTCTCTTTAATATAAATAACTTTGATTACGTTTAAACCACTTACCGCTCTTTGCACTCCGTCTGCGGCCAATGCTTTTTGCTTTGCTTCAACTTCTGTAATAGTTTTAGCAACGACTTCTTTGCCACGAATTTTGCCGTTGACTTGAAAAATTAGTTCAAATGTTGAGTTTTCAAGTTTAGAGTGGTCTACTTCTGGAAAGTCTTCGTTAACCAGTTGAGCGTTTGAGTTTAAAAATTGTAAGTTCATCTCTTCGGTGATATGTGGACAAATTGGATTTAATAACTTTAAGAAAGTTCTAAATTGATCTTGAGAAATTGCCTGTTGTTTGTAGACCTCGTTGACAAAAATCATCATTTGCGAAATTGCGGTGTTAAAAGAAATTGTCTCGTATCCTTGCTCAACTTTTAAAATGGTTTGGTTTAACACAAAGTCCAGGCCTTCGTTGTGAGAAGGCGCGATAAACTCATGCATTCGCCAAACACGGTCAAGGAAACGCTTAGCACCATCTAGCATTGTGGTAGACCAGTCTTTATCCATTTGCAGAGGCCCCATAAACATCACGTATAGACGAAGAGCATCTGCTCCGTGTGACTCAAAAATCTCGTCAGGATTTACAACATTTCCTCTAGATTTAGACATTTTTTGGCCGTTCATCAAGATCATTCCCTGATTAAAGAGTTTTTGAAAAGGCTCGGGCTGAGAAACCAGACCCAAATCATATAAAAATTTGTGCCAAAAACGAGCGTAGAGTAGGTGTCCTGTGGTGTGTTCTTTGCCACCAACATAGAAGTCCACAGGTAGCCAACTGTCAAGCAGTTTTTTTGCTTCCTTTGAGTTAAGTGGAACAACACCAGCGGCTGTTTTTAAAATATAGGCAATGTAGTACCAAGAACTGCCGGCAACTTGCGGCATGGTGTTGGTGTCGTAACTGTAGACTTGCCCGTCTTTTTGAAAACTTACCCACTCAGGGCAGTTAGCAAGTGGCCCGTCGCCAGTGCCAGACGGTCTGATTTCTTTTAGTTTAGGTAAAACCAATGGTAGGTCTTTGTCTTCAACTAAGTGTACATTTTTCTGTTCGTCAAAGTAAAGCGGAAAAGGTTCGCCCCAATAGCGTTGGCGTGAAAACACCCAGTCGCGAAGACGATAGTTAACGGTAGTTGAACCTGCCTTGATTTTCTTTAAGTGTTGGTTTAAGGTTTTTTTCGCTTGTTCTATGTTTTGACCGTCAATTAGCGGTGAGTTGACGTGCAGCCCGTCTTTGATATAAGGAAGTTGGTTTTCAGGAACATCTATAATTTTTAAAATATCTAGGCCGAACTTATTTGCAAACTCAAAATCGCGCTCGTCGTGTGCGGGCACGGCCATTACAGCACCGGTTGCGTATTTGAAAAACACATAGTCTGCGACCCATACTGGAATAATGCGCCCAGAAATTGGACATTTTGCGTAAGCACCAGTGAAAACTCCTGTTTTTTCGTGTTGAGTTTCTCTATCTAGGTCTGATTTTTGCGCAGCTAGTTTAATGTAGTTTTCAACTGCCCGCTTTTCTTCTTTAGTTGCAATTTTTAAAGCAAGTGGGTGTTCAGGCGCCAGCACTAGATAAGAAAGTCCGTAAATTGTGTCAATTCTAGTGGTAAAACAAGTGATTTTTTCGTTAGTGTCTAGCACTTCAAAGTCAATTAAAGTTCCTTCGCTTTTGCCGATCCAGTTGCGTTGGGCTTCTTTGATTTCTTCTGGCCAATCAACTAAATCCAGGTCTTTAATTAACCTATCTGCGTATTTAGTAATTTTTAAAACCCATTGTTTAAGGTTTTTTTTATACACAGGAAAGTTGCCGCGTTCTGAGACCATCAGCCCGTTTTTGTCAGTTATTTCGTCGTTTGCCAAAACTGTGCCGAGTTCTGGACAAAAATTCACTTCAATGTCTTTAAGTTCAGCAAGGTCGTGTTCATATAGTTTCTTAAAAATCCACTGGGTCCAGTGGTAAAACTCAGGGTCGTGAGTAGAAATACTTTTTTGCCAGTCAATGGCTTTACCTAGTCGGTTGAGTTGGGCTTTAAAGTTATTGATACTAATTTTAGTAATTTCTTCAGGTTGTACATTGTTTTGAATTGCAAACTGTTCAGTTGGCAGACCAAAAGCGTCAAAACCCATAGTTTGTAGCACAGAAAAGCCTTTGGCTCTTTTGTATCTGGCCAAAATATCGGTAGCAACATAGCCCTCAACGTGTCCGACGTGAAGACCTAGTGCGGTTGGATAGGGAAACATGTCTAAAATAAAGTATTTAGGTTTAACAGCGCTTTCTTTAGTTTCAAAGGTTTGCTCTTGTTCCCAAATTTTTTGCCATTTTTTTTCGTATTCTAAAAAGTTATTTTGCATAGTAAAGTATAGTCCTGAAAAATATTAGATTAAGATAGATGTAAGTGATTTTATGGTTATTTTGCAGACTCAGCTTTAAGTGTCTCAAAATAGCCAACTAAGTCGCCAATGGTTTTAATTTCTCTTAGTTTAGTTTCGTCAACTCTAATATCATGTTTTTCTTCAAACGCTAAAACTATTTCAACAGCGTCAATTGAATCAATTGCCAGGTCTTCTTTTAGTCTGGCAGTTGGCACGATTTTTTCGTCTTGAATATTTAGATTTGTTTTAATAATGCTTTTAATTTCTTCAAACATGGACAATTTTCCTTTTTTTAAAATTTATTTATTTTTGGTGCTTTTTTTTGCTCAAGCGCTACTTTTATTATAGCATCAAACAAAGGATGGGAAAAAAGCGGATTTGAACTAAACTCGGGGTGAAAAAGAGTAGATACAAAGAAAGGGTGACTTTGATTTGTAAAGGCTACTGTCACTTCATCTAAAGTAGCAAGTGGGACTAAGTTAGGATGAGAAACTGCTTTAGTTGGCACTTTAAACGAACGAAAACGTTCAACAATTTTACTTTCTTTGAAATACTTACTTACTGGGTTTACTTTAATTATTTTAATTTCACGGCCACCTACCAGTTTAGTGGTTTTAACTTCAGTGGTTTTGTCTGAATTGTTTAGCATTTGCCAAAAACCTAAGTTAATCAGCAATGTTGGGATTTGTTTTTTGCTAAGTTCGTCAATTAACTCACTTTGTTTTAAAGTAAACTCTTGATTGTCTTGGCCAGAAACTACTGCCAGGTCTATGTTTTTGAGAAATTCTGAGTTATTGGTATCTGAGTTATACCAAATAAAGTTTGGTTTAACTGAGTATGTGTAGCCAGAGTGTTTAATCGCCTCGGTTAGCGAAAGATAGGCCTCTTTAAAATCAGTAGTCCCTACTACTCCGACATTTAAAACGATATTCGCAGTTTCTACTTTTGAAACTAGGGAGTTCCAGGTTTTTAAGTTAAGTGGTTTTGCTTTGAGTTCAAAATGCTTTAAGATGTTTTCATGCAGTTTGCCTTCGGCCAAAAGTGGCACTACCTTGTAGACAACATCTAAGTCAGGGCAAGCCAGTACTGTCTCTGGTTTAACGTCGGTAAAGAACGATATTTTTTGAACGGTTTCAGGGTCCAGCATTCTTTTTGACCTTAAAATAAGTGCGTTCGGGTCAATTCCAAAACTACGCAAAGTTTTGACACTGTGTTGAGTTGGTTTGGTCTTGAGTTCTTGTGATACTTCAAGGTAAGGAACTAATGCTGTGTGGATGTAGTAGGTGCGGCGATACCCTAAGTCAAACCTAAGTTGGCGAATTGCCTCAAGGTAAGCCTCAGACTCCATATCTCCAACTGTTCCGCCGATTTCGCAAATTATGACATCTGCCTGGCTTTGCTCAGCAGCCTTCTTTAGTCTGTTTTTAATGGTATCAACAACATGCGGAATTACTTGAATGGTTTTACCACTGTATTTGCCGGTCATTTCGTTTTCCAAGATTTCTCTGTAGATTTTACCCATGGTGATACTAGAGTGCTTGGTTAAGTTAACACCAGTGAAGCGTTCGTAGTGTCCTAAGTCTAAGTCTGCCTCAGTTCCGTCTACGGCCACAAAAACCTCTCCGTGTTGAAGAGGGTCAATCATGCCAGGAAAAGTATTGATATAAGGATCCATCTTGATCATAAACACCGAAACTCCAGTGCTTTTAAGTAGTCTGGCAATAGACGCCGCGGTTACACCTTTGCCAATTCCAGAAATTACTCCACCTGTAATAAAAATAAAATTGCTCATATTTTTAAAAACTCCTTTCTGTTTCTATTAAATAAAAAAAATAGGGATGCAAAAACTGCCTCCCTATTCATATAGATTTTCGTAGTCGTCCATGTATTTGTTGTACTCATCTTCGTCTTGATCTGATTCATCTAAGTCCAAATCTGGGTCAACATATTTATCGTCGTCTTCGTCGCTTTCAGTTTCCAGGTAATCCTCAATGTCTTCTTCAACTAAAGCGCTTTCGTCTTCTTCATCATCTAGTTCAGGAAGTGGGTTGCCACTTGCTTGCATTGCAGGTTTTTCATCTTCCTCGTCTTCATCTTCTTCAATATCTGGTTCAGATGCCACAAACTCATCTAAATTAAAGTCAGAAAATTCAATGTCATCTTCATCTTCATTAATTTCAATGTCTTCATCGTTGCTTTCGTTGGCAAAAAAAGTACCGTCTTTGTCCCAATACTCTAAGTTATTGTCTTTTAAATCAAAAAGCCCGTCGCCAACATAAACGAAGCGACCTGATGAAATTAAGTCAAAATAAAGTTGATTTTTAAAATCTACACTGACTTCGCCTAGATTGCGAATTGCGCAAATTTTGTCAATAAGTTCGTTAAGTGAAACAGCAGAACCCTGTTCCTTGATTAAGGAGTATGCAATTTCTGATAAAGAATTTTCTTCTGTATGATTCAAGTCAGCCTCCATATAACTTAAATATTATATTATAGTCAAACCTATTTTACAAACTATAACTAAAGACCTAAAAAATTAGGCATTTTAGCACTAGAAAGAATGTCTTCTAGTTCTGAGTTGACTTGTTCAATGGCTTTGTTAAAGGCTACGCAAATTGCGTCTTCAAGCATTTCTTTGTCATTAATAATATCAGCGCTAATTTTGCAGTCTACGACTTTTTTTGAACCAAGTAAAGTAATTGAAACACCAGCAGACTCACCTATAAACTCAGTTTCTTCAAGTCTTTGTTGGCGTTCCATCATTTCTGCTTGTATTTTTTGAATTTGTTTTAACATTTGCGGATTCATATTTATTACTCCTTGTTTGCAAGTTCGCCGAATACTGCGCTTGCGTCGAATTTTTTAGTTTTAACTTCTTTTAAAATTTTATCATATGCTGTGTATTTTTCAACAATAGCACTAAAGTCATTGGGAATAAACTCAAGGTTATTTCTAAGGTAAGTGCTAATTTGCATTAACACAGTCTTCGCGTCTTGTTTAGTTAACAAAATTGCTCTCGTGATTTCTGGCAAAAAGTTATTAACTTCTTTTAAAAGGATAGGATATTTGGCTGTTTTGTAGATTTCAGTGCAAGCTGTCAGTCCATCTGCAGCAAGTAATAGGGTATTTGGACTGGCTAAAACTATTTCAAACTTGCCAGAAAGTCCAGAGACAT
The DNA here is from genome assembly GCA_963544075.1 of uncultured Acholeplasmataceae bacterium. Classification (GTDB taxonomy): domain Bacteria; phylum Bacillota_I; class Bacilli_A; order Acholeplasmatales; family Acholeplasmataceae; genus CALISC01. The sequence goes on from CAUUDV010000015.1 coordinate 11,263, forward strand.
CTGAGTCTTCTGCAGATTTTAAGAAATCAGAGTTATAGAGTTTTGTTTCCGCCTCTTCTCTAAACTTCTTTTTGGCGTTGTCAAGCAGATCTTTAAAGTCTTGTTCAGTTAAACTGAAAGGACTTTTAACTGAGTCTTTACTAATTTTTTCAGGACTGGGCGAAAAAGCTACAGGATTACTTGCAAAAATATCGCCGTGTGTTTCGGATGTAGTTTTTACTTGTGGTTGTTCTGATGTTTTAACTACAGGTTTTGTAGTTTCTAGGTTTGTGTTAAATACAATCGTCTCTTGTTTGTTTATGATTGTATAAATTTTGATTAAAGTAACCATCAGCATATTTTGCTTAGAAGTTGTGTATCTGATTTCTTTAATTAAAGTGTTTAGTTCAGTAAATATTTCTAAAACTTTTGCTTTGTTTAGTTTTTTAAAAAGGTTAGGTTCACCTGTTGAAATTTTTAGCAAAATTTGTTTGAAGTTATCAATAAAGGCGTCAATTATTAAGTTTTCGCTTTTACCTGTCTTAAGTAGTGCGTCAAGCATAGCAACAGCGTTGGCCAGGTCGGCGTTGCCAAGTGAGTTAATAATTTTTAAAATCTCGTTTTCATCAACTCCGCCAATAATTTTTAAAACCGTTTCTTTGTCGATTTTTTGTCCAGCATAAGCAACTGCTTTGTCAAGTAAGACCAAAGCATCTCGCATTGCGCCTTCTGCTTTTTTGGCAATTAAAGTAGCGGCTTCTTTTTCTAAAGTAATTTCTTCTTTTTTGGCAACTTCAATAATTTGTCCTTCAATTTCAGTCTCTGTTAAAGTCAGGAAACTAAAATTCATACAGCGAGATTGAATGGTTTTTGGAATTTTGTGCGGTTCAGTGGTTGCCAAAATAAAGACAACGTGTTTAGGTGGTTCTTCTAAAGTTTTCAAAAGCGCGTTGAAAGCCGCGGTTGTAAGCATATGAACTTCGTCAATTATGTAGACTTTGTATTTGAGGTTTTGCGGCAAAAAGACGCATTTGTCGCGAAGGTCTCTGATTTCGTCAACTCCGTTGTTGCTTGCTCCGTCTATTTCTACAATGTCTACAGTTTGTTCTTTCTCAATTGCAAGACAGTTTGTGCATTTTCCACAAGCATCGCCTGAAGTTAGTTTTTCGCAGTTTATGGCTTTCGCAAAAATTCTGGCAATAGTGGTTTTGCCAATTCCTCTGGTGCCAGCAAAAATAAAAGAATGCGGAATGCTGCCACTTTTTAAAATTTGTCTAAGAATTTGAATGATTACCGCTTGGCCAACTACTTCTTTTAGTTTACTTGGTCGGTATTTACGATATAAAACTTTATACATAGTTATTTATTTGCCAAGGCAAAAATGACTAAAGATGTTTTTGTTTACATCGTCGTCATACACCTCGCCAAGTATCTCCTTTATAGCGTTGTAAGCGGTTTTAATGTTCATCACCACTAAGTCAGCGGTTAAGAAGTCTGCAGAACTGTGGGCTTCTTTTAGTTCAGAAATTGCTTTTTCAAGTAGGGTAATTTGCCTTTGGTTTGACAAAAACGCCAAGTCTCTGGTGTCTAGATCTGTTAACTTTAACTTAGTTAAAATAGCATCTTCAAGCGGTTTTAAGTCTTCATCGAAAGTAGAAATGTAAACAGAGTCTTTGTCTTTTTCATTAATTCCTAAGTCTTTTTTGTTTGCAATTTTAATTAGTTTAGCGGGATCTATTTTGTTTAAAATTTCTAAGTCTTCTTTGGTTAACTTTTGGTTAGCCTCAAAAACAAATAAAACTAAGTCAGCGCTTTTAATGGTATCTAGACTTTTTTGAATACCAAGATTCTCAACTAGATTTGTGCTTTTGCGAATGCCTGCGGTGTCAAGTAAGTTTAGAGCAATGTTGTTAAGCACAATTTTACCTTCAACTATGTCTCGGGTTGTACCTTGAATGTCAGTAACTAAAGCCTTGTCTTGTTTTAAAAGGGAGTTTAAAAGAGATGACTTGCCGACATTGGGTCTGCCAACAATTGCGACCGAAACCCCAGTTTTTAGCATTGTAGTGCTTTTTGAGTTTTTCAAAAAATCTGTCAAGGCGACTAAGATTGCGTTAATTCTAGCCTTTAGTTCAGAAGTCTCTAACTCAGCGGCCTCGTCAAACTCAGGGTATTGGAGTTTAACTTCAATATCAGAAATTAACGCCAAGATTTGTTCTTTAAACTCAGAAATTTTCTTGCCAGTTTTACTAAGCAAAGAGTTGATAGAAATTTTGGCAGCACTTTTAGTGTCTGCCTCAATTAAGTCCATCACAGCCTCTGCTTTAACTAAATCTATGCGTCCATTTAAATAAGCACGGTAAGAAAACTCACCAGGATGTGCCATTCTGATATTTAAGCTAAATAGTCTCTCAAGCACTAAATTAGTTACCAACACACCGCCATGGCAAGAAATTTCTAGCATATCGTCAGCGGTAAAAGAATGGGGTTTCTTAAATACCGCAACAACTACTTCATCAATTGGCAGGTTGTCTTTGTCTAAAATAAAGCCGTAGACTAAGGTGTTTCCAGGAACTTCGGTTAAGTCTTTGCCTTTAAAAATAGTGCTAACTTCTTTGATGCAAGTTTTTCCCGAAACTCTTATAACTGAAATCGACCCCTTACCATAAGGGGTCGCAATTGCAGTGATATTTTCAAAATCAGTGTTGTTTAAACTCATCAACGTGTCTAGTTTGCAAATCGTCTTCTTTGTTTAAAATGGCGTTGGCGTCTTCTGCTTTAATCTCACCTTGTTTAACTTTGTGAATTAAGTTATTACGGCAACTTACAAATGGGTTTTCTTTGGAAACCATGTCGCGAATAAAGATGTAAATAATAATAACAGTTGCACCGATTACTCCAATTAACAAATAACCTGAGCCCAAAATTAAGCCCAAAATTGCGCACGCCCAAATAGAGGAAGCCGTAGTTAAACCCTTGATAGACATCTTGTCTTTAATGATGACACCGGCTCCAATAAACGAAACACCCGCGACAACTTGCGCGATGATTCTTTGACCTTCGTTAGGTTGAAAAGCATTCAGTTCAAACATTAGTCTTTGAGTAATCGCAATTGAGCAACTCGCTATTCCTACTAAAAAGTAGGCAGAAACCCCGACAGCCTTTCCTAAATTACGACGTTCAAGTCCAACGATTACCGCGTAGATCATAATAATTAAAAGCGGCAGGATAACTTTAAACAGCCAGTCTTGGCCAGTTTGAAGGGCTTGAAGGTCTAGTGAACCTTTAGTAATTGCCTCGGATATTTTAGAATTCTGATTTGCTGATTTATTGGTAGTAATGTTTAAAAGAACTTCCAGCATTGTTAGTTATTTTTCTTTAAAACTTCCACAATTCTGGCGTCAAGAGCGTCAATTACTTTTGTGTGTTGTTTCATTTTATCCAAGTGGCAACCCGCTGCAAAATCATGTCCTCCCCCTGGAGGGAATTTGTTGCAAACTGAAGCAATTTCTACTTGATTTGAACGAACTCGGACGCGAACTGAGTTTTCAAGTTCAATAAATAGAACCCAAACAGGGCAGCCTTCAATTCCGGCCATGGCGTTGATAGCCGCTGCTGTGTCTTCTTGAGTTAAGTTAAATTTCTTTTGAATGTCGCGAGTAGCAAGGAAGTAAACCACGCCGTTTTTTGAGCGTTTGATGTTAGAAAGTAGGTGACCTTTGTATTTAAGTTGGGCAAAAGTAGTTTTAGAAAGTTCACGGTCTACATATTCAAGGTCAGCACCTTTAGAAACTAAGAAAGCCGCCATTTGAAAAGTAGTTTCAGTAACTCCGCGGTATCTAAATCCGCCAGAATCCGTAACTAGACCGGCATATAGTGCTTGCGCACCTTGTTTAGTGATAAGAAGTTGATCTCTAAACTTATACAGAAAGTAAGTAATCATTTGACAAGCCGCTGGTGCTTCTTCGTGCACCCAGTTAATGTCGCCGTATTGATCCATTACAATATGGTGGTCAATTTTAATAATTTCTTTAGCTAATTTAAAACGTTGGTCTGCAACTCGCTCTTGAGTTGCGGTGTCTACAACTATCGCTAAAGATTTTTTAATAGTTTCGTCGTCAAGTGTGTCAAGTTCTCCAAGGAAACGCAAATATGGTGTGTGGTCGCCAAGTGAGTATACTTGTTTTTTGGGAAAAGTTGTCTCAATGATGTTTTTAAGACCAAGTGATGAGCCGATGCAGTCTCCGTCTGGTCTTTTATGTGAGTAGATTGTAATAATGTCGTATTCTTTGATTTTTTTTAAAATTAAACTAATGTTCATTTTATGCTCCTTTATTATTTATTTTTGGTTTTGTAAAATTAGTTCGTTTAAATCTTTAATCATGGCTTTGGCCACTTCAAAGTTATCAAGGGTTGCGCCGCAAGCCAGTGCGTGCCCACCACCGCCGTATTTCTTGGCAATATGCACAACTTCAATTTCACGGCTACGCAATTCGCAAATTACTTTGTCTTGTTCTGCGGAATACGTGAAGTTAGCCCAAATTGGAATTTCTTTAATACCAGCAAGTAAGTTAACCATACCGCGACTAATTGAAAAGAAATCGTAAGTGCCAAGTGACTCTAAAAACTCTTTGGTGTTAAAAAAGTAAGCAACTGAACCCTCAATTTGCATGCGAGTAGCAAACTTCGCTTTAGTTTTGCGTTCTTCTAGAGTTTCTACATACAACCACTTGTAGAACTTAAGTGGGTTTGCACCTAGTGCTGTAAGTTCCGCAGCGATTTGAAATAAACGCGGTGCGTTAGTTAAATACTGAAAACGTCCGCTGTCAGTAATTATTCCGTTTAGCAAGTAGTCTGCGGCTATTGCTGGGATTTTTAGTTTAAGTTTTTTAGCAATATCGTAAACGTAAGCAGCCGCAGCCTCGTAAGTTGGGTCTGAATAAACGTGTGCTCCTGCTACATCTGATTTGTTTTCGTGGTGGTCAATGATTACCACGTCTTTGGCAAACAAATAGCGGTTATCTGAAATCATGTAAGAAACTGCGACGTCTGTAATAAAAACTAGCGCGTCTTTGTAAAAACTGTCAGGAATTTCGTTCATGGCGTTTTCGTAGTCAAATTTGTTGTGATCACCTACTACGTAGACTTCTTTTTCTGGAAAGTTTTCTTTAATTATGTGCATTAAGCCCATTTGTGAACCAATTGCGTCCATATCTGGTTTGGAGTGTCTGTGAATAATAATGCGGTTGTGTTTTTTTAAAAGTTCTTTAATCGTTTTCATTCAATACCTCTAACAAATATTATACTATTTTTTAAACCTGTTTTTCAAAGTGCTGAAACTATAAATAAATAAATTTCTTGCATCCCGTTAACTAAATTAACCTCGGCGTATGGACAAAGTGTTTGGATGTACTCCTCAATTTCTTTAGCCTCTTCGTCAGACACAGCCTTGCCGTAAAATAGGGTGACAACTTCGCTTTCTTTTGAAAGAATTTGGGAAAGCAGGCAGCGAGTTGCGTCAAAAATATTTTCAACAGAACAAGTTATCGCACCTTCAGAAATTCCTAAATAATGGCCTTTTCTAATGTCTATACCGTTTTGTTTGGTGTCGCGAATTGCGTAAGTAATTTCACCAGTTTGAGCGGCTTGTGCAATTTCTTGCATGTTGTCAATGTTGGTCTTAAAGTCAGCGCTATGGTCAAACACAGAAAGTGCAGCAACCCCTTGGCCTAAGTTTTTAGTCTTAATTACCGCGATATTGCGGTCTTTAACTAAGTTAGTAGTTTGCTCTGCCGACATGATGATATTTGAGTTATTTGGAATGATAATAATGTTTTTAGCATTGACTTTATCAACTGCTTCAATAAAGTCTTGAGTAGACGGATTCATGGTTTGGCCACCGGCAACTATATAGTCAACTCCGTGTTCAAGTAAGTATTGGCGAACTCCGTCTCCGTTTGCAACAGCGATTAGCCCATATTCTTTTTCAGGGGTTTTGTCTGCTGGTTTTTGCGCAGCCACCGCCTCTTCGTTTTGCAGTTTCATGTTATCAACCTTAATAGATCTTGTTTCACCTAGTGCTTCGGCGTTTTTAAGTAAGTTAAGAGGTTGGTTGGTGTGAATGTGGACTTTTAGCAGTTCTTCGTCGTGAATTACCACCATTGAGTCGCCAAAGTCTTTAATTTCTTTGATAAACTTTTCTTTTGAAAATTGTTCTGGTTTATCTAAAATCAAGACAAACTCAGTACAAAACTTAAACTTAATTTCGCCAATTACGTGGTCATAAGCCGTGCTTTGCTCTGAGTTTAAGACAAATGACTTAGTAGTAGTTTTAGTTGCTTCCTTAATAACTTTGCCGTTAATAAAGTGTACAAAGCCTTCAACGATTTTAACAAAACCAGCGCCACCACTGTCTACAACATTAGCCTCTTTTAAGACAGGCAAAAGAGTAGGGGTTTTCTGCAAGGTAATTTTAGCCTGATTAAAATAAGCGGTAAGTGCATCTTCAAAAGTAATTAGTTTGCCGCGTTTTAAGCGCAAATGTTCACCAGCCTCGCGAAGTACGGTTAAAATTGTTCCCTCAATTGGCTGAACTACACCACTGTAGGCTACCTTGTAACCGGAAATTAAGGCATCAATTAGTTGAACAACTGTGAGTTCTTGGCTGTCAACTTTTCCAAGTTCTTTGGCAAATCCACGGAAAAACTGAGAAAGAATGACACCTGAGTTGCCATGCGCTGCAACTACTAGTTCGTGTGAGAAAACTTTCGCGATTTCTGCAATAGTTTTGGTTTGAAAATCTAAGATTTTAATTTTGTTAGCACCAGCGTTGATAGTTAAGTGCATATTAGTTCCAGTGTCGCCATCTGGAATTGGAAAGACATTTAAGTTATTAATTTCGTCAATGTGGAGTCTTAAGTTAGCAGCTCCGTTTATCAGCATTTTGGTAAAAAATTCGCTTGTTATTGTTTTGTGTTCCATCAATAAACCTCAGTACCTTTATTATACCTTAAATCTCTTTATATTATATAGGGCTATTTTTGGCTAGGTGGGGTTGGCGAGATAAAGTTTAGGTTAATGCATTCACCTAAATCAAGAATTATGTCTTGCCCTGTTGCACAGGTGTTTTTAGTTAAAATAAAG
>CAUUDV010000016.1:0-17510 GCA_963544075.1 uncultured Acholeplasmataceae bacterium
AATAATATATAATATATAGTGTTTAACACTGTATAAAATTAAGGAGACAAAGTATGGCAATTCCTAAAGAAATTCTTGAATTAAAACCTAAAAATACAAGAGTAAAAGCAACATCAGACCCAAATATTTTCAACGTTATCAAAAGAACATCCACCATTAAAAACGGTAGACCTTATCCTGTTGAACTAGGGGTAATTGGCAAAATTATCAATGGAGTCTATCACGAACTAATAATTAACGAATATGACGTAGACACTAAAAACTACGGTTGTTTTAAGTTATGCGAAAACTTAAATGAAGATATTTTTTCTGAACTGCTTAAGTTCTATGACTACGAAGACGCTAGAAAAATTTTCGTTATGGCGTCTCTTAGAACAGTTGTAGAAGACTTAAAAAATGAACACATTCAGCATGAATACCAAACCAGTTTTATTTCAGAAAAATACAGAAATTGTGGGCTGTCACCAAACACAATTTCTGTATTTCTAGATAAAATTGGCAAAGCCACTACCATTATTGAAAAGTTCATGAACTACCGTTTAAATAAATTTTCAAATAATCCAATAGTGATTGATGGAATGCTGAAAAACAATACAAGTACGACCAATATTTTTTCGGAGTTTTCTCGCAAATCAAGAATTAAAGGAAGTATGGATCTAAATTTAATTTATGCTTATGACATCAAAAACGAAGAACCACTAGCAAGTGCTGTTTATCCAGGTAATATGCTAGATTACACTGCTTTTCGTGATTTTTTGCGCACTTTTGAGGTTCAAAAAGGCTTTTTGATAATGGATAAGGGTTTTAATGATTTAGAGTCAAAATCCTTAATGACTGAAAAAAACATCAAATATTTATTGCCAATGCGAAACACGGGAACTCTTAAAAAACTTAATTTAACTACTGGTTTTAAAACCAGTTTTAAATTAGGAGATGACACTATAAGAGCAAAGAAAATAAAGAAAGAAAATAAATTTTTCTACTGTTTCGTTTCAACTAATTCCAAGTCTGCACAAGAACGTGCGTACATGGAAAAAGTAAGTAAACGAAACAGTTATGATGAAGAAAAATACTTAGAAAAACAAGAGTATTTTGGACTAATTGTTTTTGAGTCAAATGCAGATTTACCACTAAAAGAAATCTATATCGCCTACAAAAAAAGGTGGGAAATAGAGGAACTATTTCGCACCTTCAAAAATATTCTTGATCAAAGTGAAGAAAATGTACATGGAACTTATAGAGTAATTGCATCTGAATTTATTAACTTTATTTCTACCATCATGATTTCAAGAATTAAAAATCATTTAACTAAACTAGGTCTGCTTGAAAAGAATTCACTATCTAAAATTTTGAAATATTTAAACAAAATATTTATGAGAAGAGGAATTCGCAAAAAAGAAACTTGGGTTAGAAGTAAAACACTGAAATATATTGAAGAATTAGCCCAAACTTTGGGCATATAGTGTCCGCAATTGGGAATTCTTTAATTAACAATATTTCTAAACAAGTTAACGCGTATTAAAAATGTTCTAAGTTTTTGCTTTTAGATTTTGAAATAAAAATATTAGAATTTAATAATTTTTATATAAATATTTTAATCGCTTTACACGGCGTTTAAACTTTTTAATAAATGTTAATTTCGCAACTTTATCTTAAAAAGCTAAAAAAAAGATGTGTTTTGACTCACTTTATACAAAATTTTGAGTGCTTCATATTTAAAAAAGTGTATTGAACCGACTATAATATAAAAGGGGAATCAGTTTAAAATCCCATAATAATTTTTACTTTTTGTTTTATTTCGATTAGATGAAACAAGAAGAAATAAAAATAATTTGGAATTTACATACTTACAAATTAGTAAATTCCGCTAATTATGAAAGGATAAAAAATGTCAAAACCTAAAAGAAATTTAAGTATCATAGGTACAGCAATTTTACTGTTATTACTAGTTTCAGTTATTTTCTTACTGTTTTTAATTTTTACTTTTCCTAAGTTATCACTTTCTGAAAATAAAGGTTTCAATAAAGACGATATCTTTAAATTAGAAAACGGCAAAATTAGATTTGTAGTACCAGAGAGACTTTTTAAAAAAGCAAGCCAACACAATGTTGAAATCAACCCTGATTGGTTTCAAGCCACAAAGTATGGAAAAATTACCGAAGTTAAAGCAAAACCTGGTAAACAACTTGCTCTTAACTTTGAAGACAAAGAATACGACAGCGCAGTTTTTTCAATTGTAACTAGAAATCGTGTTGGTGTTAAAAGAGAATACGATGTTATCGTTGACTATTCTAACTTCGTGCGCGTATTTTTCTCATCAACTCAAGAAAACGTCGCACCAAGAAAACCACTGGTAATGCCTCGTTCTAAAGTCAACACAGAGTACAAAGACATAGTTGATGAACTTACAAAAATTTCTTCTTTTTCGCCGTATAACTCAAACGACCAAAAAGAAAGCACGACTCTTTCATTCAAAGAAGTACTTGACTTAAAAACAGGACAGGCTTATCATGCAAACACAGAAGATCAAATCAAATTAGTTTACGACTTTGTGTTAAAAGGAATACTAAAAGACAAAAACAAAGTCAACAATCCAGAAATCGTTGACTATGTTTTAAAAACTCAAAGAAAAATCACTACCTTAAATCCAAATGGCACCTTAAACTTAGAAACTTCACCATTCTTTGTCTCTGAGTTTTTAGGTTGGTACTACGTAAACAAACAAAATGAAGTTGTAGAAGTCGGAGCAGGACAAGAGATCAATGTCCCTGAACTTAAAGGCTCTGAACTTAGATTAGTTGCCAGATACAAACATTCAATTGACGACAATAAACTAAAAGAAGAATTAAACAAGCAAGATATGTTTTTAGTTTCATATTTTGATGGAACTGAAAAAGTATTTTCATATATTGCAAGAAAAGGCGAACCACTTATAAATTACCGTCGCGTGAAAGCAGGATTCAGCCTAGTTGGCTGGTATACCGATCTTGGTTTTACAAAAGAGTTTGACTTTGATCTAGAACGGGCAGATAAAAACATTTCGCTTTACGCAAAATACGAAAAAGAAAATGTACAACCACAGCCAAATCCAAATCCTAATCCGACTAAATATACAGTTAAATTTATAACCACTCCAAGTAACGTTAAACTTAACGACCTTGAAATTGTTGAAAATCAAAAAATTAGTAAAAACTACTACTTAAACCCAGATTTAGTTACATATGTTGATAAAAACGGAGACACATATAAACTAGCGGGTTGGAAATTAGAAGGTTCAAGTGATCTATTTGACTTTGAAACTCCAATTACTAAAAACATCACACTTGTTGCAGTATTTGAAAAGTCAAATGCTCCAAGTCCACATCCTCAAACTACTGAATACAAAATCAAAAGACTTAAAGAAAAACTTAACAACCAAGCGTTTGACTACGAAGAGTTTGACACCGAGACAATCACAGGTGTTCAAGCAGGCACTGAAGTTGAGTTAACTCCAGATAAACTGGTGGCACCTCGTGGCTTTGAGTTATTCGGTGCTGCTTCTGAAGTCAAAAAAACTATTGAAGCAGATGGCTCTACTGTATTTAAGTTGTACTTTAAAAGAAAGACTTTTAAAGCAACCTTTAACTACAATGGCGGTGTTTTAAATGGCGAGACTAAAAAAGAAGTTCAATATAAATTTGGACAAACTTTAGCAGACATTGACCATCCTACAAAAACCGATCCTAGCGGAAACAAAACCTACACTTTTGTGGGTTGGCTAAACCCTGCAACTAATCAATTAGTCGACTTTGCTCAAAACAACTTAGTTGAAGAAAACTTAAACTTAGTTGCTAAATGGCAAGAAACTAATAACTTTAAGAAGGTTTATTTAAACTTAATTTACGAAGGACTGACAACAAATCAAGAAACTTTACACGAACTAGAACTACCAACTCAAAGAAAAATTGGCACTTCTGTTACTGCAAACGACCAAGAAATTAAAGATATCATTTCTGCATTTCTTTCAAGTCAACCACATCCTAACCACGAAACTGACTTTGACTCAGCTAAATCTACACCCAGTCTAGTAGTTTCAAACACTTCAGATAAACAAATTATTAAACTTTACTTCAAGGCAAAAACTTACCGTGTTACATTTAACTTAACAGAACCTGAACTTGATACAAGTACAATTGACCCAATATTAAGCCAACCTCTTAACTTAAAATACACAAACAAGATTAGTGCAGATATTTTGGCAAAACTTCGTGCTGTTAAAAAAACTAATGCTACTGCAAATCACGACTATGTAATTGAAAAACTGCTAGTTGAAGAAACAAATTCAGAGTTTGACCAAAACATCGCATACAACTCAAATATCACACTTAAACCTGTATTTAAATCAGTTAAAACCACAGCAAACATTACTTACAATATCAGAGTTGAAAGAACAGATGGTAGCTACATTGAATACTCTGAGACTAGAAGCGGGAAAATTGGTTCAAATCATACTGTTTTTTACCCAAAACGACCCGGAGATGTGTTTGAAGACCCTGTATACAGCGTGAATAATTTGACTGTAAACGCAGATGAATCTCAAAACAAAGAAACTATTACTTTAAACCGCAAAACTTTCACAGTAACATACCAAGTTGATGGACACGCATCTACTATTCCAAATAAAACTTTTAAACATGGCCAAATACATGGTGAAATTGACGAAAGTCAGTTTCAATCAGATGGATTAGAAATTGTTAAACTAGAACTAGATAACAATATAAAAACTAAAGAAGAAATCAAGATACTTCTAGTTACAAAAAACCACTTAATTAAAGTTTATGTAGGAGAGCCCACTAGACTGGTTGGTAAATACCCACAAACCAAGGTTGACAATCCAGAAGGGATACAATTTGAGCGTGACGATGTTCGAGAACTCAAATTTAATTCAAAGGCTGTGGACCACACAATAAATTTCACTCGTAAATACTACAAAGATAGTTCAGGTAAAAGATACGAAATGTTTAATGGACACTACTATAAAATTGAAGACGTTGAGTTTGTAAAAATTCCTAAACAAAACACTTGGTTTACCAAAAGAATAATTGACTTCACTCCTTTCAACATTTATATATCTGGTTATTCTAATAATGCTATACCCGAACACTCTATTTTCAAAGCAATGGTTGAAGAAATAGGTAAAATTTTAAAAACCTCTACTTATATGCCAACTTACGACGACGGTGATTTTTCAGTTAAACCTATTTTAGATGCTAACAACAATTTTTATCCTAAATTAATTCGCGAATCTACTGATTATGCTAAAGCAGTTTTAAATCAATTTTCTGGATATCAACCACTTTACCGTGGCGTAGACATGAGTGTATATTCAAATGAAAATTTGCACCCTTATTACAACGATGGCAGCCATCAGTCCTGGTGGCTCGATGCACAGTTTCCTAACTTTAACCCAGTAGTGCGTTACATCACTGGTTATGGCAACTTGCACCAATTCAGCGTCAATTACGTTTTTGGTATTGTAGTTTGCATTAGGTAGTATCTAAGCCGCTTGCTGTAGTTGATTAGCACAGTTTTATTCAAACATCTTTACACCATCAGTTTTTCTAACTCTTGATAACGTTTGATACTTACATGTTGAACAACAGCAATAATAAGAAACCTACCTAAAATAAGTACTTTAAAATTTTAAAGTTATATCAAAAACCTTTTAAGTAAAATATACTTAAAAGGTTTTTTTCATAATTTACACTTAAATTAGGTAAAAAACTATAAAATTCACCCTATATATTTATTTATAGGACTACATTTACAATTAAAAAATGGCTTTTTTTACAGGTGGGGTATAATTATGTAAGCACTTTTTGAACTACTTGTCTTAAATATATTTCTCGCTAAATATTTACCTACATAAATAAAGTTATTTAAATACTCAAACAAAAGTGAGAACTTTTCAAAAAGGAGTTTTACTTTATGAAAAAAGATTTTATTAAATACGAAGAAACTAACACTGACTTATCTACTCCCCAAAAACCCCGTCAATTCAAAGCCAAAAAGCAATTTGCACAGCCTTATTCAACTAAACCCTTAACTCGCCCTGTAAAAACCACTAGTGCGTTGTTTGCTTTATTTTTAGGCTCAATTATCGTCGCTTTGATGGCCTTTTTGTCGTTGGGACAAAAACCAAACAACATAAAACCAAAGACCAACATCAACAATGAATACGTAGACCGACCAAACGATGGCACTAAACCAATTGATGAAACTGATCACTTAAAAAACATTTTAATTGCAGCTAAAGTTTTTAGAGACCAAAGCCATTTCCAAAGTGAAACCAATGGTCAGGCTACTGCTTATTTTGGTTCTTTTGGTTCAACTACTCAAAAAATCAAAGCGATGCGCCAATATGACACCGCACACCTTGCAAATAAACAATACTCAAAAGGGACTTTTGCAAGCCCAGGTCTTTATATTTTTAGAAACGAATCACCTCGTGGTGCGCAGTACTTTGTTAAAGAACTTGCTAATTTTGTAAATGGTAATTTTGAAAAACCAGTTTGGCGTCAATACAAAGGGTCAGACGCTCCTTTTACTGAAGCCGATTTTACTGAAAACATCCTAGGCTCTGACTTAAAGGATTTCACTCAACAAATTCTTTCAAGAAAAACCATAAAAAAAGTTGAACTAATCAATCAAGCAAACGGTGAGACAACTTACCGTGTTGATTTTGTAGTAGACGAAGACTTAAACAAACCAAGCGGTCTTGGCAAACTTGCTGCAACCGGTAAATACGCAGTTGAAGTAAGAGAAATGGCGCAAACTCCTTATTACCCTACATTTAAATCATTTACCTTAGACGTAACTATGAATGACCGCTGGGAAGTTTTAAAAACTGTTTCAAACGAAGAGTATAACTTAACAGTTAAAGGAATTTCTTCAGACTTTGCTGCAACCATGACTCAAACTTTTACCTACAAAAAAGAAAAAGTGCAAACTGATGATTTCCATAACTTCTTTCACAAAGACTTTCGTAAACACGGTGAAAACTCCGAACCAAAACCAGACGCGACCGATCTCTTAATAGACGCTTTTTCAAAAGTAAAATCAGGCAACTTCACAGGCTCGCTAAACGTGAACGGTCAAGTCCTTGAATTTACCGCAACTTTTTCAAAAGACCCCGCAATTTTAAAAATTGAGTCTAGACTATTTAATCTACACTATGAAAACAAAAAATACACCTTTTCAATGCTTGGCCAAACCTATACAGGCGAAGCCGACACTATTGTTGAGTTAATTGGCAAACTATTTAATAAAGGTAGTTTCTTAAATCTACCTAACTTACAAGAAATAATTGGTGAACTTAACCAAAACTTCGCCAAACCTAAAAACATTGGTGCCTACACTGTACTTGAAACTAAAGCTAAAGGTATAACTTTAACTTTCTACATCAATAAAGACACCAAAGAGTTAGTTGAGTTTAATGCCAAACAAGAGACTAACGGAAAAACTCTGGAACTTAGCTTTAAACGAGCAGAAAAACCAGCAAACCCTGAGTTTCCGGAAGACAAAACTGATTTTGATACCGCCACTCAGCAACTTAAAAAAATCTTTAGTGATACTTTTGAGTTCAACCTATCTAAAGAAATTAACGCCAACTCTAGTTTGACTGTAAACGCCTTAGTTTCGTTTAACAACAAAACATCTATCTCAGCAAGCGGTGAACTTAGTCTAACTGCGTTTGGCAAAAACTACAACATCCCTTTTGACATTGTTGAAAATAAACTATCAATGTACTTCAAATCGCGTTCTTTAACTTTTGATTTAAACAAAATTGTCAAAGAGTTTTTCGGAGTTGACTTAACTAAAAATAGTCTAGAGGAGTTAGTTAACTTAATTGACTTTAATAATTTAGTTAAAACCGCAGAACGTTTATTTAGTTTCCTTGACTTAAAGTTAGAAAAAGACAACTTAAAAGTAGAAGATGGTCGTTTGGCTTTTGACCAAAGCAAAACAGCGTTTGCTTTAACTCACCGCCCTGGCACTAAACTACCTAGTCCAAAAGCACCGGTTAATGAACTTGATTTAACTGAGTTTTTACTAAAATACTTTAAAGACCCAGATTTAAACCCACGCGGTACAATTTCTTTTACTTTAAACTATGCCTTAAACTCAATTACGAAAACAGACGTAGACTCAGAAATCAAAGTAGCCGTAGACTTGCTTAAAGGAAAGATTTCAATTTCTATTCCAAAACTTGGCCGTATTTACATAGATAACCGTGGAGTTTACGTTGAGTTTGGGCCAAATAAACGCAAAAACGTGCAATATTTTGCGCATGCTGACTTAAAAGAACTAGCACCACAAATTCGCGCAGCCCTTTCAAAATACTTACCTAGTGGTTTTGATCTAGACGAAATAATTTCTCAAGTTTTGGCTAACTTAACCTTGGATCAAACGAGTGGCAATCTTTCTACTTCCTTTAAGTCAAAAGACGATCGTTTTGTCATGACTTTAAACTCATACCAAAACGAAACTCCTTATTTAGTGTCGCCAGAAGACCAAAACGGCAAACAAATTAACCGTTTTAGCAAACCAGCACTTGAAAAACTCCTAAAAGTCCTTGAAAGCGGTAAATTCCAAGCCAGCGTTTCTTTTGCTGACTTTAATATTCAGTTAAATCTACTATACAAAGACAACACACTTTATTTAAACGCCAAAGTCATAAAAGCAGGACAAGTGCTTACTGACATTTCTATCATTGGCAATCAAGTCTACGTAAAAGCAAACGGCTACAATCTAAAGGCTAATATTAAAGACTTTAGTGAATTGATGCACAAAGTATTTGAAATGTCTCGACTAAAAGGCGAAATTGGTGGTTTTAACTTAAATAACTTCGGCATTGACTTATCTGAACTTAACCTAGACTTTGCAAACCCTTTTTCAACTCTGCAAAGTATTGCTAAAACCATTGACAAAATGCCACTGGTTAAATCTTTAATTAAGTCACTTGAGTTTGAGTTAAATTACCCAACCGTAGATGAAGCCAAACTACTTACCTTTAAACTAACTGTGTTTAACTTCAACATCACAGGTTATCTAAACGCAGACCCTCAGTTTAACGCAAACATTTTTGAAATTAACGAAAACGAATACATTGACCTTCCGCTTGCTGACCTTAACTCAAAAACCGAAGTTCAACCAGGGGCTAAACTACCTCTCGACATTTCTGAGGTCAATAAAATAAAAGAACGCGTAATGACTAAACCGCACAGCGTTACTGGTAGTGCCGATATTAACGGAGTCAACTTAACAATTCACAAAGGTTATGTTTCTGTTAACAACAACTTCCAAGATGTAGAGGCTGTGCTTTACGCCGAGGCTAAGTTTAAAGATTTAGTTTATAGTTTTGAACTGTATTTTTCAAAAAACACAGTTTATTTAAAATCAGCAAAACTAAACGCTAAAGTGTCAATTGAAGAAATTGGTAGTTTGATTGCAAAAATCACAGAACTTATCAAGAGTCAAGGCGAAATTAACTTCAATAACTTCCAACTACAAAACAACGCAAACGCAAACATTCAAGCGCTAATTTCTAAGTTTGTCATCCAGTCACTTACCATCGCCAAGGAAGAAATCACACTCGCGGCTAAATACGCAGAATATGAAGGCAAAATTTACTTCAATCGTAAAACCAAAGCAATTAACTTAACTATTTCTAATTTTAATCTACATTTAACCTTAACTCCAACTGAGTTTAGTGAGGTTGGCGAAAGAGCAGCTGACAAAATCACTGAGTTGATGAAAAATCCAAATGTCTTAACTGCCAACGATATTTTAAAGATCGCAGAACTTTACTCAACTCGCTATACCCTTGAAGACGTTGACTATACGCTTCCAAAAGAACTTACAGAAAAATACCTAGGTAAAGACGCAAAACTAGACTTGAGTGTGAAAAACGCGCAAGTTGACCTAACTTCAAAACACCTGCTTAAAGCAGACTTAGGTGTGAATTTCACGCACCCTCAACTTGGCAGTCCAATTAACCTAAACTTTGAACTACACATTCAAGATAAGCAAATCTACCTGCTTTCAAAAGAATACCCAACTCTTAACTTAAAAGTTGCCTATAGCGAAATTTCAGCGATAATCACAGCAATTCAAAAAGCCATTGAAAAAGCAAGTGGTATTTCTATCAGAAACGTAAGTCTATCAAACTCAAGTCAAACTTATTTAGCGCCAAAACTAGAGCTTACAAAAATCTTAGATGCGCTAAAAATTTCTAAAGAAGGTCTAGACTTTGACTTAAAGAAAGCATTTGGAATTGAACAAATCACCAATATTTCTCTGCGTTTTAAATTCCAAGAAAAAGCGCTTTTACTTTCTGCAAGTCCACTTAACTTAAACTTAACTTTAAAGAAAACTGATAAAAAACTTAACTTATATCAGCCAAACGCAACAACTCAGTTTTTAGGTCGTGAGTTTTTTGAAAAAACAGCAGATCTAGTCGCTACTGGCTACGCAGTAAACGGTGAGTTTAACTACCCTGTAAACGGTGAAAACCTAAAAGTAGAAATCAAAGGTGCCCTAAACTTTGCACGCAAAACTATTTTAGACCTTGAGTTAAAACTAATTTACAAAGATATCCAACAAACCTTCCGTCTACTTTACGACAAAGAGTTTTTCTATCTACAAAACGATAAAGTTAACCTGAAATTAAGTCTGCAAGATATTCAAGCCCTAATTTCTGAAGGTCAAAAACTAAAAGATATGTTTTCAGGAATTACAGTAGGACTGACTCAAGACCTAATTAAAGCCGTAGTTGAAGGTACTTTAGAGTTCAGTCAAACTAGCATTGTGGCTAAATTTACAGGAGGTATACTTAAAAACCTAGAAGTCAAAGCAGATTTGACTGCGAATGCTCTTAAAGTTAAATACGGCAGTATGCTGGACTTAACTTTAACTAAACAAGAAGACGCAGAAACTAAAGATGTACCTGAAGGCATTGATTGGCTAGATAAGTCTTTTGTTGACAAAGTTTTTGATTTATTTTCATCAACCTATGAACTGAAAGCCACAACCACAGACACTGCTAAGTTTAAAGGAGAACTCAGCGGAAACGTTGACCTTAAATCTAAAGTTAACTTCGTTGGTTCTGGTAAAGTTGAGTTCAAAATTGGCGAAAAATCTTACTTCCTTGAGTTAAATAATCTCTATATCTCTGAACGTACTCTATACGCTTTAACTCAAAAACTAAACTTAAAAATACCGTTTGCCGACATCAGCCGTCTACAGACAGAAATTCAAAAAATATTTGCTGATTTAAAACCACTACTTGGACTTTCAAGTAAAGCTGATTTAATTAAGTATCTATCTGTCTACACAGACTTAATTGACGCACTTTCTTTCACAAAAGATAAAATCACCCTTTCTAACTTCGCGCTTAGCGGAATTAAGTTATCCGCCGAAGTTGACCTTACTAAAAAAGAAATCAGGTTAACTCTGCCAGATTTAGGACTACAGGCCACTTTAACTAAGTCAACAAAACAAAACACAGGTGTAGTGCCAGCAGTTCAGTATGCCGGCACCGAAACAATTTTAAACCTACTTAAACTATACGCGCAAACCTACGAAATTGACGGCAAGGCTCAAAGCGGTGAGATGGGTGCTGACTTTTCGGGTAAACTTTCACTTAAAGGCGAGGTTCTGGCCAAACTAGAGACTTACCTTAAATTCAAAGACAAATATCTAAAAGCCACAGTTTACTACGACAAAAAATATCTGTACTTTGAAACTGAAAAACTGAAGTTTAAACTTTCAGTTGAAGAACTTACTCAAATCATTAAAAAAGCACCAGACTTAATGAAACTAGCCAATGCTGAAAACATCTTTAACCTACTTACTCAGTTTTCTTTAACTAACAGTGAACTAAATGCGGGATACGGCGATCTAAATGTTCGCGCTAACTTCTTGGACCGAAAAGCCGACATTACTTATAAAAACTTAGTTCAGGCCACTGTTACTCCAACGGCCACTGAAGATCTTGGTTCAGTGCCCGCACATGAATGGAAGACTTACCAAGACATTCTTGATTTATTTGCAAATGTTGAAAAAATCAAGTCTATGTTAAAAGCCCCTCAAAAAACCTTTAACTTCGCCGGCACATTTGAACTAAACGGCAAGTCCTTAGAAGTTTCAAAAGGCTCACTTACTATCAACTCAAAAGGCAACACTTTTGACCTAGATGTGAACTTTGAGGCAAAATACGACGGTAAAGACTACAAAGGTAGAATTACTTTCTTAAATGGCTACATTTATCTTGATGTCAACGGTCTTCGCGTCAAAATTAGCCAAGAGGAATTCATTCGCTCAGGCTATCGTTTAATTGGTACTTTTGGTGGTAGCGCTGAGGCTCTGGAAAAAGCTCTTAAGTATTTCAATAACCCAGAAAACTTAAAAGAAATTCTTGGACTAAACTTAGCCTCTAGACTTACCTACTTAAACTCACCTATCTACAGCCGTTTCCAAAGAGGACTAACTAAACCTGAAAACGCTACAGACTTATTTGAAATCCTAACTGAGATTGACTTTACTAAAACTAATGTTCATGCGAGCGTTAATTACGGCGAGATTAGCGGTACTTTTGACCTTGAGTTTACAGACATTCGTTTTGCGAAACTACAAATCGCCAATGCTCAACTTAAGGAAAACAAAATTGAGCAGGCTGTCTTTGATCAAACCGACTACACAGAAATTACTGCGCCAAATGAAGCAGATTTCACAGAAAAAGAGTTTAAACACTTTGATACTTTTGTAGATGCTGTGATGAACACCATCGACAAGAAGCAATATCACATTAAAGGGCAAATTACTTCAAATAAAGTATTTGGAATCGGTATTGCTATTAAAAATGTTGACCTTAAACTAAACTTTACCAGCCAAGCAGGCACAGAGGTTGAACTTACTTTTGACATGGAACACACTGGTCGCGATGTTCCATTCCAAGGTAGACAACAGGTAAATAAAGGAAAAATTTCTGTACATTTTTACATGAAAAACGGCCATGGTTATTTAAGAACCAAAACAAGAGAAGTCACAGGATTTACAGGATTTTTTTATCCTAAACCAAAGTTTGGTCCTGAAGTAACTAAATATTATGAGTTTACTGAGGCTGAAATGAAGGCTAACTTATTTGCCTATATCTTGACGATGATTTACGCAGACGAACAACTTTGGAACGGACAAACAAAACCAACCCCTGTCAGAAGACTAAACAGACCAAAATTAGTTAAACGTGGTCCGCTTGATAATTTAGATATAGCTAAACTAATTAAAAAGATAGTTGTAGGCAAAACAGAATCTTCAAATAGCTACGATTACGAATTTACTATTGATAAAGATATAGTTAAAGGTAAATTGCCAGCACCACTTTCAATGAGCGATATTGTTGTTAAACTAATTACAATGCCTGAAGGCGATAAACAATATTTGCGTAAGCTTAAGATAAATACTACTCTTTTTGCAGTTCTTTCATTTAGAATTGTTGCTGAATTTGAAATGGTTGCAATGGGTGCAGACGTACCTGCTATTAACTTACCTGACAACATCAACGATAAATGGTAATTTAGTTTAAAATTTACCCAAAATAAAAAGGTATACACGCACGTGTATACCTTTTTATCATTATTAAAACTTTTCTTTAAACAATTTAAATTAAAAACCCAAAATTATTTTAAAAACATCTAAAAATAAACTATAAATGGCTAAATAAAGCCCTTTTATCTAGGTTTTGAAAACAATTTAAACTACAAAAATGTGGTATAATTAACGAGTATTGAGGTACTAAAAATGGATATAATTAACCCAGATTTACAAACTAACGAAGTTACTACTTCAAAGAAAAAAAGAAAACCTAAAAAACCTTATTCTAAAGCAGAACAAATCATTATTTGTATAATTATTGTTTTTTCTGCCTTGACAATTCTTTTGTCTGCTGGTTTTGGTATTTACTACGGAATTAAATACGACTACGATAATCGTCGCAAACCACTTGACGACATTACCACTATTACTACCGGTGACTTTGAAACTATTATGGCCAAGAAAAAAGGCGTAGCCTTGTCTTCACTTAAGTTCTCAGGTAACAACAACATAGACTTCACTTCAAAACGCTACATCTATATCTTGTTTTACGACCAAAAAGAGCGTTCTTACACTAGATACTCAAAGTCTCTGCGCAAGTTAATTAAAAAACTAAAAGGCGACGTCTTGATTTTAGGTGTCAATATTCCGGACTCTGAAGAAAATAAGTTTATGGATATTGCTAACTTCCCAGATTATAAAAACCCAGACGGTTCAATTACCCACAAAGAAGACGTTAAAGTCCCAATGTTTTTCCAAAGTACACCTGAAGGCGATTTTGAAAAACAAATGCGTGCAAATAACTTCAAAGACATCTACAACATTTTAAATACCCATAAAGACCCTAAAAAATAAAAATTACTTTTTAAAATCAAAGGAAACTATAAATGAACGCAGAAATTATTAAACAAATCGCCGATTCACTTACAATTAAAGAAAGCCAAGTTAAAGCAACTTTGGCTTTGCTTGAAGAAGGTGGCACTATTCCTTTTATCGCAAGATACCGAAAAGAAGTCACTGGCAACCTAGACGAAGAGCAGATTAACGAGATTAACAAGGAATATGAATATCAAGTTAACTTAAAACAAAGAAAAGAAGATGTTTGCAGACTGATTGACGAAAAAGGCATGCTGACACCTGAACTTAAAGCCGAAATTGAAGCGTGCACTAAGTTAGTAGAAGTTGAAGACCTTTACCGTCCATTTAAAGAAAAGAAAAAGACTAAAGCAACTGAAGCCATTAAAGCCGGCCTTGAACCACTTGCTCAGTTTATTTTAACTTTCCCAGATACAGAAATTGAATCTGAAGCCGAAAAATACTTAAACGAAACAGTTAAAACAAAAGAAGCCGCAATTCAAGGAGCACTATACATCATCGCTGAGCAAATTTCTGACAATGCAGAGTATCGTAAATGGATGCGTGAATACGTTTTTGCAAACGGACAACTAGTTTCTAGAAAGAAAAAAGATGCAGTTGACGAAAAGGGAGTTTACGAGATTTACTATGAGTTTCAAGAACCTTGCACCAAGGTAAAGGAATATAGAGTTCTCGCCATTAACCGTGCTGAGAAAGAAAAAGTAGTTACTGCTTCTATAGAATGCGAAAACGCAGATATCCTTGCGTATCTTGAAAAACAAGTTATTTTAAAACCAAAAAGCACAGCAACTCCACACCTTAAACTTGCAATTCAAGATAGTTTAAAGCGTTTAATTTATCCTTCAATTGAAAGAGAAATCAGAGCAGAGTTGACCGAAAAAGCAGAAGACCAGGCAATTAAAGTGTTTACTTTAAACGTTGAAAAACTGCTTCTACAACCACCAATTAAAGGTAAAATGGTGCTAGGTATTGACCCAGGTTTCAGAACTGGCTGCAAAATGGCGGTAATCTCGCCAACTGGACAACTTCTGGAAGTCGGCAAACTGTTTTTCCACGATTTCTTTAAAGAAGAACAAAGAGTAGCAGCACTAAAAGATTTGCTGGCTATAATTCGTAAATACGACGTAGAAATTATCGCAATTGGAAACGGAACCGCTTCTCGTGAAACTGAGGAGTTTGTAGCCAAAGTTATCACTAAGGCTAAACTAGACGTTAAGTACGTGATAGTTTCTGAAGCCGGTGCTTCTGTGTATTCAGCCTCTGAAGTTGCGCGCGCTGAGTTTCCAGACCTGCAAGTTGAAGAGCGTTCAGCGGCTTCAATTGCCAGAAGACTACAAGACCCGCTTTCTGAACTTGTTAAAATTGACCCGAAGTCTATCGGTGTTGGACAATATCAGCACGACGTTTCGCCAAAAAAACTAAACTCAGAGCTTTCTTTTGTAGTAACTACTGCCGTTAACTCAGTCGGAGTTGATCTAAACACAGCGTCAACCGCCCTGCTTACTTATGTTTCTGGGCTTAACTCAAAACAAGCAAAATCCATAGTTGACGCCAGACAAAGCAAAAAAGGCTTTAAAAACCGAGAAGAACTCAAAGAAGTTGCCTACATTACTAACAAAGTATACGAGCAAGCTGCTGGTTTTCTTCGCATTACAGATGGCGATGAAATTCTTGACATGACTCCAATTCACCCTGAGTCTTACGCGGTTGCCAAGGCTTTGATGAGCAAGTTTAACATCCAAAAACAAGACATTGGTAAAGTTGAAATAATTGACGAAAAACTAAAAAACTTCAGTTTAATTAAAGAAGTGAGTGAGTTAAATACAGACCGCTATACTTTGGAAGATATTGTAAAATCTTTAAAACAACCCCTTAGAGACCCGAGAGACTCATTTCCGCAACCTTTACTTAAATCTACAATTTTAGAAATTAAAGACTTAACTATTGGCATGGAAGTTGAAGGAACTGTCAGAAACGTTGTAGACTTTGGGGCGTTTGTAGACATCGGACTACACGAAGACGGGCTAATTCACATCTCAAAAATGGCAAAACGTTTCATTAAACATCCTTCTGAAGTTGTGCAAGTTGGCGATATCGTGAAATGTTTTGTTGTGGCGATTGACGAAAAAAGAGGCAAGGTCGGCTTGGCTCTTGAAAAAGACTTAATTTAATGTAATAATTTAAAAAGTAGTTTTTTAAAAACTACTTTTTACCTGGAGTGATACTCAAGAGGCTGAAGAGGACGCACTGCTAACGCGTTAGGGCGAGAAATTGCCGCGAGGGTTCAAATCCCTCTCACTCCGCCATTTAACCTACATTTATTTACTTTTTTAATTTAAGTTAAAGGAGATAAAAATGAGCATAAATAAACTTAAAAACTTATCTATAGTTTCGCTAATTTTTGGATTAATTACTGTGTTGTTTTCTTTTTCTGTCGTTGGAATTAGACTGTATATTGAGTTTTCATTCCAAGGTAAAACTGGGATTGGTGTTGCTATTGCAGCCCTTGCTTGGGCCAATATTTTACTCTATGTTTCTATTGCTTACTTAGTTTGGTTTTTAGTAAATCTATCTTTATATATCTACGTTTTTGTTAAATTACATCCATATAAAGAAAACCCACATTTTGCTCTTTCAATAATTGGCTTCATCTTTCCTATTTTTCAGGTTATTGCCCTTATTCTCTACATCGTTAAAATCAACAAACTAATTAAAGCACAAACCTTAGAACCAGACAGCGACATCCAAATTACTGAAGTTTTAAACTAATTTTAGTTTTTTCTCTTGTTGTTTATCTCTGTTTAAAAATATACATTTTGAGGCTAAAAAAATAGTTAAACTGTAAGTCGCACACTTACTAAAAATTAACCCAAATTAACACTTAATTGACAATTTTTTGCTATCTTGATATACTAATTAAGTGTTTGAAATAGGCCTATAGCCAAGCGGTAAGGCAACAGACTTTGACTCTGTCATTCGTAGGTTCAAATCCTGCTAGGCCT
>CAUUDV010000017.1:0-15678 GCA_963544075.1 uncultured Acholeplasmataceae bacterium
TATATGTATATATAGTTATAGTTATATCAATGTTTTAACTTAAATATTTTAATAAGTAAAAATAAGATAGCCGAGGCTAACTTCATTCGAAACTCAATTCATCAAAACCAAGAGACTAATTTTAACCACTTAAAAGAAGTTTTAAATATCAAACAAGATAACTTAAATCAAGAAAAAGAAAACTTAATTTTCTCTGCTTTTTCTGATGCCAACTTAATTAAACAAGAAATAAACGTAGCGAAAGAACTAAAACTAACTCACTTAAACTACTATCACTCTTCGCTACTAAATAACTTAATTTTAAAGAAAAGTGAAAACGAAAAAACGCACTTGCAAAAACTAAACGCAATTGACCTTTCTTTTAACCTGTACTTTTTAAACTCTTTTTTAAAAAAGGAAACTGAGAACGCTAAGTTATTTTTTTCAATTAACGAAAATAGTTTTGTTAAACTAATTGAAATTATTGAAGATTTTTTTACAATTTTTAATAAAAACGACATGTCTAAAATTCTGAATTTTGACTTTGTTTTAAATTACGCAAACTCTTTAAACAAACACAACTATAATATCGCTGTGTTGCTTAAATCAGTAATAACCGAAATTGAACAGGACTTTTTTATAAAAGAACAAATCTCCGACTTTGAGTTATTTGAGTTCAATGCCTATATTGCCGAAACTATAGCGCTTATCTTGTCTTTTCAGTTTAAAAGAACACTTGACATTGTCAACCTGCAGGCTGAAAAAATCTTAAATAAAGTAATTCAGGAAACTGAAAACTGGCTGCTTGAAAATAAACAAAACCAACTTAAAGTCGTGGCAATGCTAAAAACTAACCAAAAAGCCTATGAAGCGACTTTAAAGCAAATTGTAGCTACCGCTAATGTTGCCGAAATTAGTTTTCAGTCAACTAAAGAGTTTTTTAAAAGCATTAAAAAAGTTCAGACGAACGCTGAACTAAAAATTAAGACAAACACAGCTTACTTTACTGAAAACATAGTTAGCAGACTTTCTGAACTTAAAAAAATGAAGAGCGGTGATTTTTTTGATGCTTTTTATTTCTCTGACCACTTTAAAAACTTAAGTGACCAGTATTTTAGAAAAACCATGCACACAACTTCAGTGCAGGCCAAAGCTGTTCGTGATTTTCAGACTAAGTTTACAGATGAGTTTAAGAATTTAAAAAAATGGTTTCAAGAACACCGTGATAAAATTGTGAAAAAACAACACGACTACCTTGATTTAATTGCTAATTTAAAAACCGAAGTTACCTTAGCGCTAAGTGCTACACACGATGAATTTCTTGGAGAAATTAAAGCAGAGAAGCGAGACTTGACTTACTTTAAAAAACAAAAGGCTAAAAGGCAGCGTAACAAAATTACTCGTGATTTTTTACGGAAACAAAAGGCTTTAAATCAAAAAATTAAGGTTAGTATAGCAACTTTAAAACAAGAACCTTACGAAAAGAGAAGCCTTGAGCAACTGGTTTTTTTAAACAAAGTACAGACGCGCATGAAAATCAGCGCAGAAAAAGAGGCAATTAAAGTAAATTATTTAAAGAAATTAAAACAAGAAAATAACACATTTAAAGTTAAGTTAATAGAACTTGAACAACAAAAACGCGCTTATTTAAATGAAGTTAACTCAGAAAACGAATCTGCATTGCTTAAATATTTAAAAAAGTTTAAAGACACTAAAAAACACATAATTAAAATGAAGGGTACCCCATCCTAAAAACTAGGATAAGGTACCCTTTTAAAATTTTATGGTAATTTGCATCAAATTCCGTTTAGTAAAAAATCTTTTAACGAAATAATTTCTATTCCTTCTTCACTAAAAAACTTATGAATGTTTTGGTGAACTATGATTATTTTTCTAAAATTGTCTTTAATGCGTAAAAGTGATTTTTTCTCTTGATTTAGTTTATCTAAATCAGCAAGACTGTAGGCAACTTGAACATAGATGCGTTCATTTAACTTGTTGCAAATGAAGTCAATTTCTAAAGTTTTTCTTTTAATCTCAGAACCGCTTTTTTCACTAACTTCAACTGTACCAACATCTACATTAAAACCATTTGAAATAAGTTCGTTATAAACTATATTTTCCAAAATATGGGTAGACTCAACCTGTCTAAAGTTAATCAAAGCGTTTCTTAAACCAGGATCAGCAAAGTAGTACTTTGAGCCAGCACCTATATATTTTCTTCCTTTTAAATCAAATCTTTTGGCTTCAGACAACAAGAAAGCATTTTTAATGTATTCAATGTGGGTTTTAATAGTTTCATTGTCGTAGTTAATTTTGGTTTTTGACTTAAAGGTGTTTTCTAGTTTACTTGGATTAGTAAAAGAGCCAATTTGACTGGCGAGTATCTCTAGTAACTGAGAAAAAGAATCGGTGTTTTTCAAAGAATTGTATTCAGCAATATCTTTAATATAAATTTCTGTAAAAAGTAATTTCAGTAATTTTTGTTTATCAGCCTGGGTTTTTTCGTTTAAAATAATCGGCATTCCGCCAAAATAAGAATACTCAAAGAAGGCAGTGCCGAAATCTGCGTTAAAACAGTCAAAGTATTCTTTAAAAGAAAGCGGATACAGGTGTATTGCGTCCCCTCTACCCCTAAACTCAGTAGCGATATCTTTAGACAATAGTTTTGAATTACTACCAGTTACATACACATCAAAGTTTTCGTGTCTAAGCAAACCATTTAGCACAAAAACAAAATACTCAAGTAGCTGAATTTCGTCAAGCAAAATGTAGTATTTTTTAGTTTTGTCTTTAGTTTTCTCTAAAATAAACTCAAGAAACTTTAAATGATTGACAAATAAACCTGTACCTCCTTGTTTGCCAAGCAAGGTTTTTTGTTCAGGCAAATATCTTTCTAGTAACCTTAAATCTTCAGCGTTGTCAAAAGCAAAAGTTATTATTTGGTTTTCTTCAACTTTTTCTTTAAGCAAATGTTTTTTAAATAAATTAAAAAGTAAATAACTTTTGCCAACACGGCGAAGTCCGGTAATTATTTTAATTCGTCCGTTCCATTTCTTTTCAATTAGTTTATTTAAGTATAAGTCTCTTTTAATTTCCATTTTACACCTACACACAAATTATAACAAACTTTTGTTTTCCATCCGTAATTTTATGTAATTTTACATATTTTTACGGATAGAAAATTAGAAATATGGATTTTACGTCTAGTTTTATGCTAAATATTGCTGTTTTTCAAAGTAAAAAATCGTATATTTTCCATCCGAAATTTTTAGCATTTTAACATAAAAATACGGATATATCTCTATATCCGTATCCTTTTTTCAATCTTAGACTATAAAGTCAAAGTAAAAATCTTTGATGCGTGCAACATCACCGTTTTTAGCGCCGTGTTCAAGCAGTGCTTCGTCAACTCCAAGTGACCTTAATTGATAGGCAAAGCGTTTAACTGAAGAGTCGTTGTTAAAATCAACCTTGTAAAAAAGGTCAAAAATCATTTTACCTTCAATAACAAAACAATTTTCTTCTCTCTTAACTGTAAATAAATTGTTTTGGGTTTTATCAGTTTTTGGTTTTAACTCTACTTGAATTTCAGTGCTTGCCTGTTCTACAAACGGTTTTACTCTAGATAAAACTAAGTCCATTTTTGCAATTACTTTGCTTGAGTCTAAGTAGTTTTTTGTAGAAATTATGACTTTTGGTTTGTTTTTAAAAGATTTAAGTGCTTCGTCTATTGTTGCTTTGTCAACTAAGTCTGCTTTGTTTAAAATAATTAGCTCTTTTTTCTTAACTAATTGTTTTGAGTATTTTTTGAGTTCTGCCTTAATTTGCAGGTAAGCGGTTTTTGGGTCCTTAGTTAAATCCAAAACGTGGGCAAGTACCTTACAGCGTTCAATGTGACGAAGAAAAGTAAAACCTAGACCTTCGCCAAGATGTGCATTTTCAATAATTCCAGGGATATCACAAACTACAAAGTCCTTTTCTTTAGTTGAAACTACTCCTAGGTTTGGAATAAGCGTGGTAAACTCATAATCTGCAATTTTGGGGTTAGCCCTGGAAATCAAGGCTAGGGTTGAAGATTTCCCGACATTTGGAAAACCAACCAAGCCAATGTCTGCGATGTACTTTAAAATTAGTTTTGCTTGAACTTCTTCACCAGGCAGGCCGTTTTCAGCGTAATCTGGGGCTTGATTTCGGTTAGACTTAAAGGATTTGTTGCCCCTGCCTCCGCGGCCCCCATGGGCTACTATAAACTCATCTTTATCTGTTAAAACTTCAAAAATTAACTGGCCGTCTACCCAAACTTGTGTGCCAAGTGGTACTCTCACCACGGTGTTTTCGCCGTTTTTACCGTTGCAAGACTTCTCAGCCCCGTTTTGGCCACCTTGCGCCTTAATTAAATTATTGTTCTTAAACCAAAGTAGGTTATTAAGGGCATTGTCACCAACTACTACAACGGAACCTCCGTTTCCACCGTTTCCGCCAGCAGGTCCACCAAACTCCACGTATTTCTCTCGCCTAAAAGCAACTTTTCCGTTTCCGCCTTGGCCAGCTTTAAAAACCACTTTCACTTCATCTACTAACATACTTTTTTTCCTTTAATATTAAAAAAGGTAACTAAGTTAGTTACCTTGGTTATTTAGCGTAGACAGAAACTTGTTTTTTAGTTCTGCTGATGCGTTCAAATTTCACAATTCCAGAAATTAAGGCAAACAATGTATCGTCGCCACCTTTTCCGACATTGTTACCAGGATGCACTTTAGTACCACGTTGACGATAGATTATTGAGCCTGCTTGGCAATATTGACCATCTGATAACTTAGCACCTAAACGTTTAGAAATGGAATCGCGTCCGTTTTTAGTCGAACCGACACCTTTTTTAGATGCGAATAACTGTAAATTTATGAGTAATAGCATTTTTATTCCTCCTTGATGTTTAAAGGATATTGTCTAGACATATCCTTTAGAGTATAAACTAAGTTTTTAAAAACAGCCTCTGTTGCTTTGCTAGACTTCGTGATTTTAAAACTAAATTCGGCTTCAGTTAATTTATACTCAATGTTTTTAGTTTCTTTTAGAAACTCAAGTAAATTGATGTGAGATTGAAATAAAACAGAAACTCCGGCGCAAACTATATCTTGGCCAAAAGGACCTGCCTCTGCGTGGCCTTTTGCGCTCAGTTTCTGGCTTAATTCATCTACTTTGAACTTAATCAAGTAATTAGTTGCGTTTAGGCAACAACGACGTCTTCAACCAAAACTTCTGTGTATGGTTGTCTGTGACCTTTTTTAACTTTATCATTGTTTTTATCTTTGTATTTAAAAACGATGACTTTCTTTTGTTTACCGTGGCGAAGCACTTTAGCGATAACTTTAGCGCCCTTAACATAAGGTGCACCAACTTTAACTTTATCGCCAGAAACAAGTAGCACTTCTTTAAACTCAACAGTTTCATCAACTGCGTTTTCAAGTTTTTCTAAAAACAATTTTTGTCCTTTTTCGGCTTTAAATTGTTTGCCACCTTTAGCAAATATAGCGTACATATTTTCCTCCTTAAAAGACTCACTATAAAAGTAATGCAAATATGCATATTTAAAAGACTTTTTCTATGTGGTAATAACAATTAATATTAACACATTTGTGTGTTTTTTACCATTAAAACGTTAGTTAACGAATTACTGAAATTATCGCGTTAACTATTGGGTTTTTGCGTTTTTTGGTATAAATAAAGTTAGCAATGTGTTGACGAAGTTGTTTCTTTAAGTCATTTAGTTGCAGACCGCGTTCGCCTACTTTTGCATGAAAATTTACCAAAAAAGTCTTTGCGCTTTCAGTAATTTCTGAAATAAATGCGGTGTCCCGAGAAAAGCCTTTTGAAAATATATTAAAGGCACCGTGAACTTTTCTGTCTTGAAACGAATATCTAAAGGCCAAGATAAAAATCCCGTCTTCGGCTAAGTATGCGCGTTCTTTAACGATGATATCGTTATTTTCGTCAATTGGCACTTCGTCAATTAGTTTATCTGCAGCTGCTAACTCTTTTTTAGAGACAAAACCAGATTTTTTGTTAAAGTGAGCGATGTCTCCGTTTTCCATAATCAGGATGTTTTTTTCACTAAACCCAAAAGTTATTAAAGTTTCTTTTAATTTAACCTGTTGGCTGTACTCGCCTCGCAAAGGAATAATATAACGGGGATTTAGAAGCGAAAGCATAAAAGAAATGTCGGTGCTTGAAGCCAGGTCGTGGACAATTAAGTTAGGTTTGTAGTAAGTTTTGCACTCTGTTTTAAAAAGTTCATCCAAAGTTGCTGCAAACATTGTCTCAACCCCTGGAATTGGTTTCATTAAAATACAAACTGCGTCTTCCTTTGAAAGGATTTGACGGGGATTTTTAGACTTTGCGATGCTTTGTAGTTTGATAAGCGGGGTATTTAAGTTGCCAGTGATTATCATCACGACATTCTGTATCCCGTTTTCATAGACGTGTTTTTGTGAAACTAGTGATTTTAAGTCAAGTGACAAGTAGCCTTTTTTAATTAAAGGAAGTAGTTTCATAAAAGACTTGCGGCTAGAGAAGCAAATTTTTCTATCTAAGCGCTCAGCCCAAGTAATGATTTCTTGAATACGCTTAATGTCGGTATCTGCTACTGCAAAAAACAATCTGCCTTCGGTATTCTTAAAAACAGTGGTTAAAAATGCCTGGTATTTGTCTTGAGTGTATGAAGTGGTAAACTGAGAAACACCTGAACAGTCTGGAAGTAAGGCCAAAGTGTCTTTTGCCAAAGCGGCTTCCATTAGTGCGGAGAACTCAGTCTGGTAAAGTGGATGCGGGGTTTTGTTTAAAGAAAAAGAACCTGTGTAAATGATTTTGCCAAGTTCTGTTTGAGCAATGATACCCACGCTTTCAGGAAGCGCTGAACTTGTGAAATAAAAAGAAAAAGAACAGTCTTTAAAATTGGCTTTAGTACCTTTTTTAATTTCTCTAAACTCAATTTCGGAAGCATCTAGGTCAGGCGTATCTTCCAAAGTCTGTTTAATTTGATGAATAGTAAGCTCAGTTGCGTAAACTGGTACCTTGATTTGTTTTAGTAAAAAAGGCAAGGCTCCAATGTTTTCATCTTTAAAAGACGACAAAAAAATAGCTTCAATTTGGTCTTTGTGTGGCAGCAGAGTTGAGTAGTCTGCGATAATTGAGTCAATTCCAAACTGTTGTTGAGTTGGGTATTTTAGCCCTGCGTCTAAAATAAAGATAGAACGATTGACTTGTAGACAAAAGAAGTTTTTACCAATTTCTCCAAATCCACCAAGTCCAAAAATTTTAATATTAGTAATAATGCACCTCGTGTATAATTGATTTTTTTAATTTTATTTGTCTTCGTGTTTTGCTTAAAGACAAAGACAAATGATTTTTGCTGTTAATGTATTTTACCATAGTTTGGTGTGAGTCTTTTTAGATAAGTAAGCCATAAAAATCTCAAGACTAATGCTTTTTAACCTAATTTTAGTGATTTTATCCTATTTCCCATAATAAGCAAAAATCCAGTAGAGTGACTCTACTGGATTTTAAGATTAATTCAACATAAAACTTAGTTAAGACTTGAGTTTTCTGTGCTTGCTTCTGCGCTTTGCTCAGCCTCAGGAGTATCTGTAATTGTTTTAATCAAAGGTTCTTTTTGAAACTCTTTAACAAAAGAAAGTTCTTTGTGTTTAACGACTGTCAGCGAAGTTGTAACGTATTGAATGATGTTAGCCACACGTTGTGGAGGAACAGCGATAAACAACTGAATAGCCAGAGAGTTGTAGAAAGTCATCATTGCGCTAATTCTAGATTCATCCATATTGTTGAAAGCCTCGTCAAATAGTACTAGACAGCCAGATCCGGCGCCACGGTTGCGGGATAGCAGTTGTTGGAAGGAAGCCGCGATTACTATATAGAAAGGAACTTGGGTCTCTCCACCTGATTTTTCGCGAGAAACTTTTGAAAAAAGCGAAACAACGTTGTCTTCAGACGTAATTTCAATGTCGTATTTCATGTAATTGCGGTAGTCAAGTAATCTTGCGGCAGTTTTTTCCATCGCAGGGTCTGTTGACGAAATTTGTCTAAATAAGTCATCTAAAATTGTAGTTTGAGTTTTGTTTAAGTTATCTTGAAAAAGCGTGTTGTTTAACTCATGGTTGCGAGTAAGTAGATTATAGTATCGCTCAAAGTCTGGGTCTTCAGCGGCCTTGTAAATTAGTTTATAGGTATCTTTACCAAAGCGCTTACCTTGAAGCGCAACATTCAGGTCGTCAATCTGTTGTTTAGCCTGCTCAATTGAAGAGGCTAGTTTATTTACAAACTCTTCTTTAAATGTAGTTTCTGCAGAGTCTCTAAGTTCTTTGGCTTTTTGTTCGTATACTATTAAGTTATGGTTCTTAATTTCGTTTTGTTCAGCCTCAAATGCCGTTAAGTTTTCAATTAACGGCTCTTTTGAAAAACTGTATCTTAAGCAGTAGTCAGACATCAGTTTTAAAACCATGACGCTTTGTCTCGAAACTGAGTTTGCAAGTTTAGTTTGACTGCTTTCAAGAACTTCAATGATTTTAGTTGGATCTTCATGTCGTTTAAGCAGTGCACTGTATTTTGTGTTTGCAGCACTAAGTAGTTCTGGGTTGTTAATCTTAAGTTCTTCCAGTTCTTGTTTATAAACCGCTTGAGTTTCTTCAGTTTGGTTGCGGCGAACTTCAATGTCTTGCAGAACTTGCTCAATTCTACCACGGCGAGTAATTAACTCCTCGTGCTGAGTAAGAATTTGGCTGCGTTCGTTTTCTGCTTTGTCAATTTGGGCCTCAATTTCTTTGATATCTGTGCCTTTTGCTAGGTTTTCTTTTTGAGTTTGCAGTTCTTGGATTTTGCCTGTAAAAATCTTGATGTTATCACTTGCTGAAAAACGATTTTCTTGAATAATTCGGGCAGCCGCTAAGCGTTCAGCAAGTTGACGAGTATAAGTAGTTTCGCCAATTTCTTTAGAAATTGTGGCAAGATTTTGAGTTTTTTGCTCAATTTCTCTTAAAATAATTTCTTTTTGTTTAGTGTTACCAGTGATTCCGATCTGTTTTCTTGCCCAAGATTGTGGGTTTAGTTGAGAGGCGGTGTAGTTTGAGTAAGTCATTCCAAGTGGCTCAACTGAGCGACTGAAATTCTTAAGTTCTTTTGGTGTAGCCACACAAATTACATTGTTGTAAAGCATGTTAATGTAAGCGCGAGCATAGGTATGGCTGGTGTCGATTTTGCCAGCAAGTGAGTCGGAGTCAGTTTGGGTTTGCGGGATTTTGCCGGTGTTGACCAAACCTACCCCAAAAATATTTAAAGTAGTTCTAACTTCGTTGTAGACCTCTAGTGCGTCGTCAAAATACTCAGGGTCCACGATGATGTTGAACTTGTTTCTACCAATATAACCCTCAGCGACATTTCGCCAAGTTTCGTCGTTTACTTCAATTAAGTCACAAAGTGGACGGAAATTAAACTCACGACGGTATTTTTGGCTGAGTTTTTCATTGATTTTTTCAACTAAAGCCGTAGTTTGTGGTGGATACATCTTGATGTTTCGCTCAAGATTGTAGTGCTCTTCTTTAAGTTGAGCAATTTCTTTGCGAATTGTTTCAGACTGCTCATTTAGTTTGTAAATACGAGCATTTGCGCCTTCTATTAGCAGTTCTTTAAACTCAGCGATTGCCTCTAAGTTTTCTTTGACTTTAGCAATGTCTTTAAAGGCAGTTTGGCTGTGCATTTTGGCGAAATTCTTTAAAATTTCGTTAGTTTTGATGCGTTTTGCCAGTTCTTGAGTGGTTGCAAGTTCTTGAATTAGTGAGTTTTCAAGGTCTTTAGCCTTAATTTTCTCGGCTTCAATTTGTGTGTTGGTACGTTGAATTTCGCGAGAAATTCCGTCTAGAGTTTGGGCAAGTGAGTTAGATCCGCGAGCACGGTCTAAGTTCTTAATTGTCTCTTCTTTGGCCAAAATTTGGGTCTTTAATTCAGTGATTTGGTCCAAAATTTCTGAAAGCAGAGCAGTATTTTGTTGTTTTTCTAAACTGCATTGCTTAATAATTGCTTCTTTTGAATTAAGTTCAGTGATTTTTTTCGTAATGTCGTTGGCAGCAATTTCATCTTTTTCTGCTTTAATTTCGGCAGAAGAGACACGGATTTTTTCAAGAGCCTCGATTTTTTCGCGGTCTTTTTTAATTTCTGCCTCGATTTTTTTAAGTTCAGCAACATTGTTTTTAAGCGAAGAAATGTTAACTTGTGTGTTGTCAAGCAGGAACTCAAAAATGAAACTTTGCAGGTCAATTGGCTTAAAAGCAAGGGCTTTGGGAAGCAGTTTACTGTATTTTAAGCCGTCAATTCCAAGAAATACAGAAAGCGCTTCTTTGTATTGTTTGTTGGTGTCAAATGCTTCAAACTTAATCTGGGCTGAGTCCAGGTAGTCGCGCATTGACTTAAAGTTTCGTGGACGTTTGTCTTCAATGTACATGTTATCGTCAATTCGCGTGTTTTTAATACGGTAAAAACGCTCTTTGAGTGAAGAGCTTTGTGGTAGGTCTATAACTACCCCAATAATTGAGTATTTTTCGTCTCTAGTGTCAAAAAACTCAAGAGCAATATGAGTAATTACGTCGCCTGGTCTGATAAACTGCTTGTTTTCACCACCCAATTTACCGCGAATATAACCCTCAAGTGTACGTTTAGCCTCAGGGGTTGCCGCGATATTAAAGTGCGCGTTTTGACGTCCTCCAACTAAAACATACTGCATGGCGTCTAGTAGTGTTGACTTACCAGAACCATTTTCTCCACTTAAAAGGATGTTGTCTTTAATGTCTAGAGTGACATTTTGAAAGGTGTGCCAGTTAATAATTTTAATTTTAGTTAACTTCTTCATTTACATTACCTGTGTGTTCATCTAAAGCCATAGTTAAGTTCTTTAACTCTTGGATGTTAATTACGTATAAAATGCTTTTATAGATACGAATTGTTGAACTGTCTGGTAGATCTGGGTCTTTAAAGTCAATTAAGTTATATGACTTAAAGGTTTGGAGAACCGGTCTTAATTCTTTTTTAGAAATTCTTTTGTCTAAAAACCCAATTCTGGCAAGTTCATCGTGCACTTGTTTTAACTCAATTTCAATGTCTTGAGAAATTGTGGCAGTTTCTAGGGCTCTTTGGAAAAGAATTCTTAAAATCAAGAGAACTACAGTGTCGTTTTTCTTAAGTCTTAAACGGTTGTAGCCAGAAGTGTTTACAATAAAAAGTGTTTCAGCTTCCCTTTTGATTTCCAAAGAAAAGTCAAGCAGAGCTAGTAGAGCACTGATTACTTCTTTGTTTTCCAAAATAAACAGATAGTCGTTTTTATCTGATACTTTTTGACAAGTTATGAAGTTAACTTGGAGAAGTTTGTTAATAACTCGGGTAATTTCATGGCGTTCGCCTTCTTTGAGTTTTTCATATTCTTGTATAAATTCTTTTGCTTTTGTTAGTTTTTCAGCCATTTTTTACCTCTTTTTGTAGATTTTAAAGTCTTTGAAGCGAATGCCGTTGATATCTACTTTTTCTTCACCCAGTTCCACTCGGAAGTGAACTTGACTGGAGTTGGAATACAGAAAAATCAAAATTAACTTAACGTACTCAACTTCGGTTCCAAGTGGCAAGGTTTTAGCCTGCATTTCAGGGCGTCCTGCTAAATGAAATTGCACGTATTTATCGATTTCTGTCATTCCAAAATCAGTTTGTTTCAGCATTGAGGCTTGAACTAATTCGTATTTTTCAAACGGAAACTCAGCGTCTAGTTCCATCTCGGCGGCTTTGGCCTCAGTTCTGAGAACTCGTTCTTTGTAAAGAGACTCGTGGTCTAGATTGCGTGCTTGAATTAAGTTAAAGATTTTAGTCGTGTCTATTTCTCGGTTAGGTTCGTTTAAAATTAAGTCAAATGCACGGTTAAAGATACCTTCAATGTCGTCAGAACGGTTAGTCAAATACAAGAACTTAGCGGTAGTTGCGCCAATATAGCGTTCATTTCTAATGTCAATTTCCGAAATTAAGTTTTCAAGAGAAGTAAAGTAGTCGCGAATTGCCTGGATTCTGTGCTCTAAGACTTGAAAAGCAAACTCTTTGGTAAACTCAGGTCTTTTTTTAAGTTCAACTAGTTGGTCTGCCAACTTTTCCATAATTGGGTCTGAGGTTAAAATATCTCTTAAGTATTTAAGAATATAGACCTTATATTTAGGAATAGACTCAGTGGTTTTAAGTAAGTAGTAGGACTTGTCAAAGAAGTTGTTTTTGTAATCATGCAGCAGTTGGTCTAACACTTCGTCTACCGAAATTTCTTCTTTGGCGTTGACTAACTTGTAGTAATAGTTATAAATATTTGCACCAAGAGTTTTTAGTTTATCAACTAAACGAGTTGTTCTTTCATAACACTCATTTATAGTTGGCAAACCTTGCTCAACTTCAAAGTTTTTAAGCAAAGTATAGATAGTGTAGATGTCACTAGTGTATTCAGTTTCTGCAAATATATCTTCGTCAAATACGAAGTCTTCAACATCTTTTTCAGTTTCGTCTTCTTCTGCGCTAATTTGAAATTTGAAGGAAGCAATGGCTTCTAAAATTGAAATTGAGTAAGGAAAAAAAGAAATCGCGCGTTTGTAGTCGCCAATGTCTTCTTCACCAATCCAACCACACTTAACTAAGTAATTTAAAGTGATGTTGGCTTTTTTTCTAGGAGTTAAATTTTCGCCTTCTTCTGTGTATTCATTTGGCAGTTCATCAACTGCAAACACGGCACTCGCTTCGTCTTCAAAATACTGAATTAGTCTGTGGACGATGTCGCTGCGTTCAAGTTGGAAAGTTCCTTCAAGGTGTTTAAATTCATCGTAAATTATGAAAAGTGAGTCTAAATAAATTTGTTTATTTTTACAAGACAGAACATTAAAAAAGGCTGGATTTAAGTAATCAAAAATTTTTTTCATTTAGTTCCTTTTTTCGTGTTTGAGCAGCACACGCAAACACGCATAAGTATTTTAGCATATAAATTTTAGATATACAAAAGTAAATAAGACATATCAAAAATATAGACAAATGGCTTAATAAGGCTATTTGTGTATTTATTGAAAAATTGTAGACTTTAAGCAGTAGCCACACTAAAGTTTTAATTTTTTTAAGTAAGTATGCTGCATTTTTTAAAGAAATTTTGCTGAGCAAAATGACACCAAAATAAAAACAGGTGCTCATAAAAAAACAAAAGTTGTTTTTAAGTGAGTACCTGTTTGGTTTTTATAAATTGGGGCAATTTAGTTTAGAGTTTAAATGGCGGTAGCGAAAGGAATTGAACCTTCGACACCAAGTTTAGGAAACTTGTGCTCTATCCGCTGAGCTACGCTACCGGCTGTTTTTTTTCCTAAAATTCAGATGCTAAGTTTTGCTCAACAATTTTGATGTTGGCAGCTAAATATCCTTTTTTAATTAAAGTGAGCGCCGTTTGTTTTTGCAGATTTTTTCTGTCTGAACAAAGCAGTGCGAACTTAGCAAAAACTTTACGGTAGTCTTGCTCAAGTGATTTTTTTTCGTCGTACTTAAGTGCGCGAGCCTTTATTAAAACTAGGCGTTCTACAAGTTCCGCTGAAAACCCTTTTCTAATAAAGTGAGCAATAGTTTTTGATTTGTAAGTTAAAAAAGGGCCAGTGATTTGCGTAAGCTTTTTGTCAATTTGTTTGCTTAAAGTTTTCTCTTCGTCGTACTGAATTTTTAAAAAAGCATCTTGTATAGTTTTTCTGGCTACTCCTTTTTCAAGAAGTCTGGCTTCAATTATGCGGTTTGAGTATTTACTGGATTTTAACTTAATAAAAAGTTCGGTGTATCTTTCGTTAGAAACATAGTTCTTGCTTTTCAGTTCAGTTAGTACAGCCTGAGCGCAGTTTTTAGAAAAACCTTTTTTGCCCAAAAAAGCAATAACTTCGCCTTCGGTTAAATCTGAACGGTCTAGTCTGTGCATAACTTTTTCGTAAGCTAAGTGGAAGTTATTTGTCTCAAGTACTTCTTTAAGTTGTCCCTGATTTGCAGAAAGGTCCGCAAAAAAATCTGGAAAAGCTGTCCAAGTTTTTAGGTGAATTTCTTGTTTGGCCTTTGGTGTAATTAAATAAATTTTGGATTTAGTTTTTTGTAGCTTTAATTCCATAATTAAAATAATTTAAAAACCTATCTTTATTATACAAATTTTAATTTTAAAAACTAATGCTTTTCAGAAAAAAGTTTGTTTTCTTAAAAGTCGTGGTTTTTAAAACCAGCGCCGATAATATCGCAGTTTTCTTGAATATAACTAAAAGCGTGTGGGTCAAATACAGAAAGCAGTTCACGAAGAGCGTGAATTTGGGTTTTGTCAATAGTGAAAACTACCATGTTTTTAGCCTTACCAGAATACCCACCTTTAACCGGAATTAAAGTGTAGGTGCGAGAGAAACGTTTAAAGATAGCAGCTTCCAGGGCTTTTGAGTTTTCTGAAATAATGTAGGCAGTAAATGCTTTTTTGGCTCTAAATGAAAAGAAGTCTATCAGGTAGCCAATTAAAAATATTGTAAAGAAACCAAAGAATCCGATGTATAGTCTAGTTACTCCGGTCAATATAGAAGAAAGAGCGATTATTCCGTCGGTTGCGTAAATTGCCACAGAATATGGAACTCGTGCGTATTTGTGCGCGACTTTTTGAATAACGTCAAAACCTCCGGTTGATCCATTGTTTCTAAAGACAATGTAGAGACCAAAGGCTGTTAAAAAGGCACCTAGCGCTACGCAAATTAAAATGATAGAAGTTGGTAGTTGTGCAACATTGATTTCGTTGTTTATGATGGTCAGAGGTTTTTTGTCAATTGAGAAAAATAATTTTTCAACAAAATAAGTCGGAGAGACAGTTAACTCAAAAATTAAAATAAATAAAGGAAGAGTAAGTGAACCAACGATAGTTTTGAAGAAATAAAACTTACCAAAAACCACTAATGCCAAAATTAGGGCAAAAATATTGCCAATCCAAAAAGTATAAGAAGTTTTAAAAACTCCTTTAGTTAAAGACTCAATTACAATACCAACACCACCAACTCCACCTGAGACTAACTTTAAAGGATTGTAAATAAAGTAAATTGGCAAAGCCGTGATAAAAGTACCCAACACTACAAAGAAAAGTTCTTTTAAGTTTTGGCGGGTAAAAAGTCTTTGCGTTAAAACTCTAAATTGTGAAGTAGTTTGATAGAATTTCATCTTTTTCTATATTTTAAATACTCCTTTAAAAATGCAGAAATTTCGCCGTTTAAAACTTCGTCTGCTTTTGCGGTTTCAAAATTAGTGCGCAAGTCTTTGACTAACTTATAGGGATAGAGCACATAACTTCTGATTTGACTACCCCAGGTAGCCTGCAGTTTTTCACCTTGCAGTTTTTGTATATTTTCGGCTTGTTGGGCGATTTTAGCGGCAATTAGTTTGCCTTTTAAAATTCTTAGTGCGGTTTCTCTGTTTTGAATTTGTGAGCGCTCGTTTTGACAAGTTACAACTAAGTTTAAAGGCAAATAAGTAACTCTGACAGCCGAGTCTGTGGTGTTTACAGACTGAGCACCTGCACCAGATGAACGAACACCATCAACTTTAAGGTCAGTTGTAGCAATAGCAAGCTCATCGCTTTGTTCA
>CAUUDV010000018.1:0-14932 GCA_963544075.1 uncultured Acholeplasmataceae bacterium
TCAAAACAAGCGATTTTTGCTTATTTTTATAGTGTCTGT
This sequence comes from uncultured Acholeplasmataceae bacterium, assembly GCA_963544075.1. Classification (GTDB taxonomy): domain Bacteria; phylum Bacillota_I; class Bacilli_A; order Acholeplasmatales; family Acholeplasmataceae; genus CALISC01. The sequence goes on from CAUUDV010000018.1 coordinate 40, forward strand.
AATTGGGAATTCTTTAGTTAATTTTTATTATGCTATCATTTTAGAGGAAAAAATATTTTTTTATAAAGGACTAATTTAGAGTAAACTATGATTTTTTCAATTCTAGCAATAGATAAAAATAACTTAATCGGCAAAGAAAACAAATTGCCTTGGCACTACCCTTTAGACTTAAAACATTTTAAAGAAAAAACTTTTAATAAAAATGTTTTAATGGGTTTATCTACCTATACTTCACTAACTGAAGACTACAATTTTGACCTTTCCCATTTTAAAGAAGTGTATGTCGCAAGTAAAGATGTTGTTTTTAAAAATAACAATGTTAAGTTAGTTTCAGATGTTGGTGAATTTTTAAACAATTTTTTAGAAGACCTTTTTATAATTGGCGGAAAAACCTTATTTGAAGAGACTTTAAACTCTTCTGATTTAATTTACCTTACAAAAATAAATAAAGAATACACAGGTGATGTATACCTTAATTTTGATTTTTCTGATTTCAGAGAAATCAAAGAAAAACAAAACTGCGAACTGACTTTTTTAACTTTACTTAAAAAAACTATTCCCGTTTTTAATATTAAGCACGTTTATCTAAAAAGAATTTTAAATAAAGAAAAAACTTTTGAGTTCAGAATAAACACACCAAACAGAAAAGAAATCAAAAAAAACAGTCTGATTTGCATGAAATGCGATAGTCACACCTTAATTTCAAAAATTGGGAAAATTCATCATTATAAAAATTGGGAAACAGCCTTAGTAAAACATTTTGACAGTGATTTTCGCTATTGTTTCAAAAATCAGAATGAAGCTATTTTAGAACTTTCTAAGTACTACACACAAGCAGATATTCAAAAATATGGTTTAGTTGCGTATGAACTGCAAGAGGTTAAAAATGTATAAAGCGGTTTGCTTTGCCTATGACAAAGACGGTAGGGGTATCGTCAAATTGGACAACAAAGTAGGTTTTGTTAAAAATCTCTTAGTCGGTGAAGAGTGTATACTCACCGAAATTACAGATAAAAAGAAATTCTTTGAAGCCGAAATTGACCACATAACAAACACCTTAACAAAACAATCTAAAGAAAGAGTGTCACAAACTTACAACGGAACCTACAATCTTTCTCATCTTTCGTTTCAAGAACAACTTAACTTTCAACAAGAAATCACTCAAAACTCATTTGAAAGAAGTGGTTTAGTTTTCCCAAAAATAGACAAATGTATATTTTCCGAAGTTGAGACTAATTACCGCAACAAAGCGGTGCTAATTGCAAATCATGAACTTAACTACACAAGACTAGGCTATCATTTTGAAAAAAGTAATCGTTTTTGTCTGCAAGACAAAAACATTCTTTACCCCACAGCTTTGAATAACTTAATTTTTAAATTAAACGCTGAATTAAAAGAACGCAAGATAATACTTAAAGAAGTCGCCAAAGTTATTTTTAGAACTAATTTAGAAAATGATTTTCAAGTTACTTTTATTTTTAAAAATAATAACTTAGAAACAGTAAACAAACTTTCTAACTTAAATTCTTTTTTAGCACCAAATATATCTATTCACTACATGCTAAACGAAAGAATCTACATAGTTAAAGGAAGCCAGTTTATCACACAAACCATAGACGGCATTACCTATCTTTTAAATGGTCTTGCTTTTTTTCAAACCAACTCCTTTATGGTTGGAAAAATCTACAGAGAAATACTTAGTAAAATAAGTTGTGAAAACTGCGTTATTGACGCGTTTTCAGGAATTTCTACAATCGGTCAATACATCTCTAAAACTGCTAAAAAAGTCTACTCAATTGAGATCAACAAAGATGCCAATAACTGTGCTAGAAAATGCATAGAACTTAATAAAATAACTAATCTAGAAATACTTGAAGGAGATTTTACATTTCAGTTTAGTAAGGTCAAAAATATGGCAGACACAATAATTTTAGACCCACCCAAAGCAGGTGTTGAAAAGTCTGTGTTAATTGAATTAAACCAATCAAACTTAGAGAAAATTATTTATCTTTCTTGTAATCTACCTTCCTTAGTTCGCGACCTTAAAATTCTTGATAACTTTAAAATTACAAAAATCCAGCCTTTTAAAAACTTCCCCCAAACCGCAGAATGCGAAACCTTGGTGGTGTTGGAAAGGAAATAAAAAAGTTGTTTACCTGTCGGTAAACAACTTTTTTTAAAGACTTTAAGTTATTTAAAGTTAAAACCAAAAATCAAAGATGCACCAAGTTCACCTTGTGGTGCTTTTGGGTTTAGTCCTTTAACTGGTAAACTGATGTTAATAAAAGTATCGTAGTTTTGTTTTTTGGCAACAGAGACTACTGCGTCGTAAACTAAGCGTTTAAGTGCTTTTTGAAATTGGTCTTTTTTGCTACCAGGTTCTTTTAGCAGCTCTTCTAAGTTTTTAATCGGATCTTCTCGGTTATCAACAGAAGATGGCATTAAGAAACGACCTGAGAAGAACTCAGAGACAGCCGGTGACTTGTAGTAGTAACTGCAGTCTTCTTTACCTGCTGGCAAATCAGGACACTTATAGCGTGGACGAATTGTGTTAATTAGTTTGTTTTTAAGCTCGCCATACACGCCAAGTGAGTTTTTCTCACGGTACTCAAAGTCAAAAGTAATGTCAAAAGTTTCTCTGCGGTGACAACGGTGATAGGTTTCAGGAAGTGGTTTGCCAGGTTCTGGAATAGCCTCTGGAAAATCAAGTCGACCAGTTATAAGCAAGAAAGGAGCTTTTAAGTATTTAGCACCATTTTTTTCAATTAACAGTTCGAAGTTGCGGCCATTTACTTGATTTGAGTTTGCCTGTAGTTCATTAAAAATACTTTGAATGAAAGTCTTTAACTGTTGAATGTTAAAAATCTTAAAGAAGTCGTTGTTTAGTGGAGTTAAAGTATTTAGTTCAGTGTTCTTTAGATAAACATTCGGATCTGAGTTGTAGTAAAAAGTTTTTTTAATCCAATCAGCGCCTTCAAACTCAGGTACTAACTCACCTGGTTTTCGGCTTTGAATTGATCTGGTTGTGTTAAACAAAGTAAGCTCGCGGTTTTCAAATTCATTTGCGCTAAAGTCTAGTTTAGTAGTTCTGCGCATGTCTTGAAGTAGAAAACCTGGTGCTCCGTTAATACCAATATAACTGTCTTGCATGTAGACAAAAGACTTAAATAATGCCAGTCTTTGTAGTTCTGGGCTTAAGGCTTTAACTTCATTCATTTCAGACTCAGGAGTTTGACTAGTTTCATAATGCCCATCGTGGTTCATATAGTGGACTCCATCAAGAAAGTTATTTTCAATTTTTGAGTTAAAGAAATAAGAAGCAGTAGCCTCAAGTTGACGATATCCGTATCCATGGTTGCGTAGAACTGAGTTTGCAAAAGTTAATTTTGACTTAACTGCAACAACTCCGTGAATTCCCCCAAAATAAGCCGGAACAGATTTGGAGTTATCTAAATGCAGCACAGGCCCGCTTACTCCGGCGTTGCCGGCAACTTCAATGTTTCTAAGCGTATTTGTAACGTCAGCCTGTGTAAAGAACGAAAAAATACCATAAGTGTGGTCAGGAAAACCAAATTCTGCAAAGTCTATCGTGTAGTATCTGGCGATATTACTTGCATCAATTTGGAAATAATTACCATTTAAATTTAAAGAACGGTAATTTTGCTCACCTCGACTGAAATGTGCATATCGCCAATAAATTGAACCAATTTCGCCTATTTTACTTTCAATAGGGTCGCCGTTGTCGTCAACACCGTATTCAATTTGTTGTGCACCTTTGCGGTTTTTTTCCAAAAGCAGGTCGCCTTCTGGTGCCGCAAAGTTTGGTTTTGGTGGGATTTTTTCAAATTGACCAGGCAAATCCTCTACTTTAATATTTCGTTGCAGGAATACATTTGAGTATTTTCTGGCACCTCGTACGTACATTCTTAGTTCTAAGTCTGTATAGGCGTTGTGTCCTTCTTTTAAAGTGATTTCTTCGCGGTCTGTGTATAAATTAGTTTTAGTTGTGTTGTTAGCCAATTTAGAAATTCCAGAAATTGTGGCCTCGACCATAATTTTTTTGTCTTTTAATCCAGGGTCTTTAAAAGTAATTTTGCCAGCATTAATTTCATACTGAGATTGTCTTAAGAGTGTTTTGCTTTCGCTATCTTTTAACACAAATGTAGGAATAATTTTTTTAAATAACAGTTGCTCAATGCCAAACAAAGTCTCAATAGTTGTAATAAACTTGTTTTCAACGTCGCTAAAGCGGGCTTTTCTGATGTTTGCGGAAAGTTCAGGTATATATTCGTTGTTCATTCCGACTTCTTTGGTGTATTTTTTGTCAAAGTCTTTAAAAGTTTTACTGCGTTCTTTCTTTTCGTCGTATTTATAGACTTGTCCGTTTAAGTTAAATTTCTCAATTGTATATGAAACTGAATAAACATACTGAGTTACGGTAGTTTTTCCGTCTTTAGTTTCGTTGTAGTATAATCGGTAAACTCCAGGTTCCTTGAAAGCAAACTCGTTATTTTTAATTTCAAGGTTGCCTATAACCGTTTGTTTGGTGTATTTTGTGTTAATAACTCTTTGGCGGTCTTTTAAGTTAAGTTCAACTGTAGTGTGAATTGGACGGTGGCGATGTTTTACTTGTGGGTCTAAATTGTCAATTTGCTCAGTTGAAGTTTCTTTGACTTTAATTTCTGTGTCTTTTTGCATTTTGAAGTTAACAGAAGTTCCGCTGTGCGCTTGGCCGTTTACCAAAATCTCGTATTTAGAGTTTGCATTTGGCTCTTTTAGTGTTAAGGTAACGTCCGCGCCTTCTGGTAAGTCCAGAGTTGTGTAGTTTTGGGCCAAATTAAATAAATTACGATCGTAGTTTAAACGGTGGGCTTTAAAACCTTTCAAAATAACTTCTAGGGTGATATCTTTGTCGATTTTAAAAGAATACTCAAAATTAGACTCAAACTGAGTAGGTACACCATTTACTTTAAACTCTTTTAAAAACGCACGGTATTGTTCTTTTAAACTAACGACAACTTCTTCGCCGTAAGGCACTTTATTTAAATCGCTGTGTTGAGTTTTAAACTCAAGGTAAGGCGAAGTTGAAATTTTAAAGTTAACATCTTTTTCGTCGTAAAATGCTTTAATTTCTAAATCTGCATTTACCTTGTATTCAAATAAAGAAGTAGCAAGGTCATCTGGATTGTTTTTAAAGAAACCATTTTGGTTTGGCTCAAAATACCTACGGTCGTGTTCTCCAAACTGCAGCATAAACGGAGCCTTTGGCTTAATTTTGACTTTAAAAAGCAGAGTACTTCCCGCCTCTACTTTATTTAAGTCAACTCCGGCTGGCGGATTTGGCTTGCCAACATATGAAACGACTTCAATTTCTTTTGGTAGTTTAACGCGGTAGAAACCTGAAAACACTAGTTTAATTTTTAGGTCTTTGTCAACTTTGACTTGGAACTTGTTATCTGCGATATGCACACCTAAGTTATTGTAAGTCACATCGTTGATAAGCAGATCCTTAAACTCGCGGTTTTTTAGATTCAACTCAAAGTGCAAAATTGTGTTTTTCGGGACTTTTTTAAAGTCAGTAACTGATACTAACTTACCGTTTCGCTCAGCACCAAAATAGGTTAACTCGTCTTTGCTGAAGTCAACTTTTTGAAAAACTCCTCCACATGCAGCCAATAGCACTGAGGATATAAACAATATAAACAAATAGGTTAATTTTTTTAAGATACTCATTAATCATTCTCCTCCTTTTCTGCAGCCTTGTGGAAATCAAATGAGATATTTTTAATTAAATCACTGGCTGAGTTTTTAAGTGGTTTTAAAGTTACGCTGTATGAGTACTCGTCATATTTAGCCGAGTCTTCAATGTTTTTATTTAAAATAAACTCAAAGAAAACTATACCGTTAAACCCGTTTGCACGAACATTTAGGTATTGGTTTTTGTCAGTTAAAATATTAGACTTAGCAGTTTGCCAGTCTTTAAACTCAAAGTCATATGACTTATTTGGGTCTGCTAGAACTCGCTTGTCTTTGTGTTTAATGTCAATAGTTACGCCTTCAAAATTAGCGTAGTTTGGCCAGTTTTCGACAAACAGATAAAAAGTATGTTTAGGTTTTTCAACAACATACTGGTTATTTACTTCCTTAAAGAATCTCAAAATCGGTATATTGTTGTCTTTGAAGTTCATTTCAACCAAAGTTTTGGTGTAGTCAGTTGTTGAGTTTGCTTTTCTTTGTAGCGCTTTAATTTGGTCTAAGTAATTTAGTTTCTTTTCATACATATCTTCAATTGAAAGTCTACGTAGAGACTTTATGGCTTTTTTTGAAGTTGTATACCATAGACGCAAATCGTTAACAGGGGTTTGGCTCGGAATTTGAATAGGTCTTGTGCCAAACGCTGCAACCAGGCCAAGTGAAACAAATATTAAGATAGTAATTAAAAAGAAGGTAAATTTTTTCATTTAAAACTCCTTTTGCTATCCGCACATTACATCAAAGTAAACTTTGATTTTCAAATGGAAGGTAAAAATTGAAAACGCCAAAGCAACAGCTCCAAACACCAAAAGCAGACTAAGCGCTTTTGCGGTTGCACCAAAAGCAACAAGTAGAATCACCACCACTAAAGACATGACAATTCCGACAACTGAGGAAAACCCGACGTTTTTTAGTTTAGAAACGTCTGCTGTTTCTTCAAATTTTTGGTATTCAGACTGAGTTAAATCAACAGATGCTGAATATAAAATATGGACGATATTGAAAACCAAGAAAATTCCGGCAATTAGAACCGCTACTTTCTTTTCAGTTGAAGGATAAATTAGCATAATAATTAAGTTCAGTGCCACGATAAGGAAGTTAATTGCGATATTGATAGCAACTTTTGCCGAAATTAACTTATAGGTGTTTCCAGGAATTGTTTTTAAAATGTAGAGTTTCCCGCCTTCTCTGGAAATTATTGAAGACGCAATAGTATTAGAAGTGGTTAAAACAATTAAACCAACTAGCACATTTAAAATCACTACCATTTTAAAACCAAATGAGTTTAACTGAAAGGCAGAATAAGTTTTATTTAAAATAATAGAAATTAGTGGTAGAGTAGCGATATAGAAAATATACTTAGCGATTGTATCTGAGTTTCTAAATAACTGAATTAGTTCTTTTAAAGTAAAGGCTTTAGTAGGAGTATTTCCGCTTTTTTCAAAAATGTTAAAACGTTTTTCTTTATTGGCAAGATTCATCTTAATGCGGTTGGCAAGTTTAAAGTACACAAAGTAAGAAACCAGTGACGAAACTAAAAACAACACAAACACAGTGCCAAAAATTACGGCCAAGTGAGCAGCCGTTGGTCTTCTAATAATGTCAACTGCAGCAATGCTGACGTCTACTTTAAAAATTAAGTAATACAGATATCTAAAGAAAAATAAATTATTTAAGAAATTGCGTTGAAAGGCGAAGTTCACGTTTTGCCATCTGGTTTGAAAAGTATCGAAACGAATATAGCGGTCATGTCCTCGCATATTGTCAATAAAAATAATAACTAGTGTGAAAACAAGAGAAACTGCAATTAGCGATACCACTAAGGTTGCGATTCTTGAACGCTTTAAGAAAGAAAAAGCATAGAAATAAACAACTGCAAAAATTGTACCTAAAAACAAAGCAACTGCGGGAATTGTAAAACAAATTACCGAAATTCGGCCAAGAAAAGGAATTAGCGCTCCGTACTCAACCCCTGCGTTGTTGTAGTAAATTGAAAGTAAAAAAGGCAGGAAAAACACTAAAGTCTTAACTAATTCAATTAAATACCTAGCCACGATCTTGGAAAGAAAAATCGTCAGGTTAGTAATTGGAAAAGCAAAAAGAATATCGTTCTTTGGGTTTTGAAACAGAGATTTGGCCATTCCTTGCATTGACTGAAATGAGGTAATTAAAGTATAGAAAATAAAGATAGCCGGAACTAAGGCAATATAAGGAGAAGCGCCAAGAACTGAAAAAGCAGGCAACATGTAGTTGTATACATAAAACAAAAGACCTGCAAAAAACAGCATTAGTGCGTATTTCGCAATTTTACTGCCAACAGAACCTCTGATTTTGACAAAAGAAGCATCAACGTATTCAGACTTAAGCAGTTGCCAGAACACCAAAAACTGATTTGGGTGTTCACGAACCGAGTTTAAAGTGTTGTAAAACTTAGCTGCCATTTTACTGCTCAATTAGTTTAATATACATCTGCTCAAGGTTACCGTATTTGGCCTTAAGTTCAGATACTTTTTCGTTAATCACCATTTGACCGCGTTTAATAATGACAACTTCGTCGCAAATGTTTTCAACAACTTCGATGATATGCGAAGAAAAAATCACGATGTTGCCTTTTTTAGCGTGCATTTTAATCGCTTCTTTAAGTTGATATGCAGAAGTTGGGTCAAGTCCGGTAAGCGGTTCGTCGAGTACCCAAACTTTTGGTTCATGAATTAGCGAAGAAATTACCGAAATTTTTTGCTTCATGCCGTGTGAGTAGGTGCGAATTTGGCGGTCAATTGCATAAGTTATTTGAAAGAAATCAGTAAGTTCAAGTAGTTTAGTTTTAATTACTTCTTTTGGTACGTTAAAAAGTTTTGCCACAAAAGTAATGTATTCACGTCCTGTCAACTCTTCATATAGCGCGTGGTTGTCAGAAACGTATCCAAGTGAGTATTTAGCCTCAGTTGGTTTTTTTTCAATATTGTAGCCACAAATTGAAATTGTACCTTCAGTAATTGTCTGAATACCAACCAGCGACTTAATTAAGGTTGATTTACCGGCTCCATTGTGTCCAACAAAACCAACAATTTTACCACCAGAAATTTCAAAAGAAACATCTTTTACTGAATAAAAATCATTATTTGCATATTTTTTGGAAAAGTTTTGAACTTTAACTAAACTATCTTTCATATCAAGCTCCTTTTTAAGATCTGGAGTAATTTTACCAATTTTAACAACGCCAATCTGGCGGTCTTTTTTGAGTTTATGAACAACAAATCTAAACGAAATACAAGATTTTTGAATTTGCATAAAAATTTGACTGACGGTTAGCGCGGTAATTGTGCAGATTGCCCAAGTGATAAACAGGTAGGTAAGCGGGAAAGTTACGGTTTTTCCTTTAATAGTAACTGCTCTGTATTTAGAGCGGAGATTGCCAAGGAAAGTCTTAAACTTAGCGTGGTCTACTATATTACGACGGTTAATGTAGAAAAAGTCAACATGTTCTTGCACAGTTTTATTGTTGGGATACAGTCCATCTACTATTCTTAAAACTACTGCGGCGACTATAAAAAACAAGGTAAAGAAAACCAGGGCAATTATTAGGTCTTTTGCGCTTGGCATTTCAAAAAACCTCAAAGTGTAAGTAAGTGCAGAAAGCACTATTAAGTAAAGCGCAGGTAAATAGGTGAGCATGTTTTCTAAACTAAAGAAACTGCCGTTTTCTTTGAGTTGCAAGAAAAACACAAAAAGCAGCGGAACTCCGGTTGAAAACATCGTGAAAATAGACATTGCGCGTTTCAGTTCAAATAAGAAAATGAAAGGTAGCGCTAACAACAACCACTTAAACGGAGAAAAAGCAAACTTTGCAGTAAATATTTCTGATTTATTTAAAACTGAGTAAACTGAGTAAATTACGGCAAGAGATACCGTAAATAACAGAAACTTCTTGTATTCGTGTGTACGGTTAATATATACGTTGGTTAAAATGAAAATCAAGACAAACGGAGCAAGTAACATAAATAAGTGCTGGCGTGTAAATACAAACTTTTGGTAAGTCATGTGACCAAAAATTACTTGCAAGGTAAGTGGAGACAGCGAAAACAAAAAGACAACTAAGTAAAGCAAAACTTCGTAAAATATGTGTTTTTTAGAAAAGTGGAAAAACGATGTGTTAAAAGAACGCACCAAGACATAGAAAGCCACGAAGGTTGCAAGTAAAATTAGTGGCACAATTAAACTAAAGTACGCGCTTTGATCTTGAAAAAAATGTCTGATTTTAAAAATAAAAGCAAGATAAAATACTAAGTTTACTAAATAAAAGATAGGTGTGAACTTAGTTTTTGAGTCTTTAATTAAAACTTTTCCTAAAAGCAAAATTACTGAAGTTAAATAAAAGTGTCTTGCAACTACTGCTAAGTTATTTAAAACATAAACAGCAAACGCTGGGTTTGCTGTGTTTTGGTTAACTAGACTTAAAAAAGCAGCGCTTTTTGGAAGCAACATGATAAGTGCTCCAAGTAGCGAAATCAATGAACCAAAAGAAACTCGGACCACTAAATCTGCTTTTTTAGGAAGAACAGTTAAATTAAATTTTAAAATACGGTTAGTCTGCGTGTTCATTACGATTGAAAACGGTAGCCGATGTAGATGCAACCAGCAAAACGACCTGCGTTTGGCAAGATGTTTTCAACAACCGGCGCTATCTTAAAGACATTGGTATAGCCAAATTTTTCGCTTTGACTTAAAAACGGGTCTCCACCTTGTTGAAGCGCTTGGTAAAACTCAGAGATAAAGTCAACCATACCTCGGTTTGGTTTATCTTTTAAGAACTTATCTATTTTTGAAATAGTTGAAAAATTTTGATTGATTTTAGTAAGTTCAGGGAAGTTTAAAGTCAAGAAAGTGAACTTCATGTTTGAAAACAACTCAGACACTTTTGGACTTGAGTAAAAGTCGTCAACTGTAGAGTACTCGCGTTCAGCTAAATTGAAAGTCACATCCCATGCAGGTCGGTTGTGAGAAAGGAAGTAGTTTGGGTTTTCAGGGTCGTTTACAGGTTGTACAAACGGGTTGTAGTTAGTGAAAAACATTGGTGCCCAGAAACTCTTAGTTTTGGCTTTATCGTTGTTGTTTTTGACAATTTCAAACCCAGAGATTTGTTTAATTTGCTCAATAGTGCTGACAGTTTGACCGATAAAACGGTTTAAGTCAAGGGCTTGCGCAATTTCGTTAGATAGGTTAACTTCCGCTTCTACGATGGTTTCTTTTACCACCACAGTTGGGTCTACTGAAAACAAACGAGCTGCTTTTCCGCTAAGCGCAGTTAAGTGAGCCTTGGTAAGTTCAGGAGCACTTACGGCTTCAACAACCTGACTAAACTCAGCAGACTGGGCTTTGATGTCTGCGTCTTGTCGTTTGCGACGATCGCGGTCTTGTGTGTAGATACCACCCGCACCACAGCGCTTAATTTCTGATTTTTCAATCCAAAGCGCAGAAGGCGAGGCCATTGTGTCTTCTTTAATAACTTCGTTAAAGTCATGATATCCGTTTTCGTTGGCAAACAAAATAGCGTTGATAAAAGCGTTGTCAATTCTGGTATTTGAAACAAAATGAGTTGCTGCTATGAAGTTAAAGCCAGCAGATGTGTTTAAGACAACTGAGTTTTCAACGTCTAATTTTGACCTAAACGCAGATACACCTAAAATTGAGCCTGAAGAAAGTGGTGTTTTTTTCTTATTGCCACCACCTATAGTGTGTGATTTTGAATTACCTTTAATATAAACATTTTTAATATACGAGTTGTAGTTAACAGCGGGAGTTTTGTCTATGCTAGGCACATCTACAAACGAACGAACAGAAAAAATACCGGCTCTGACAATCGTTAAGTTAATACCTTCTTCGCTTGAATTTTGAGTAATGGCGTGGCGGATGTTTTTACCGTCTATTGTATAGCCATTTCCGTCAAATTGAATTGGTTTGTAGCCAACGTGTTTTAGTTTAGGGTTGTAAAGTCTACGATAAAAAGAGCCACCTAAATACTTAGTTTCATCGGTTACATCACCATTTTCGTCAAACTCAATTTTGTCGTCGTGCGGAATTAAAGACTCAATTTTATCTAAATCTTTTAAATCAGGGTATTCTGCTCTACCTTTAAATTTATTGTCAATATACTCAAGTTGGTCGGCCTGAGCTACTGGATTGATGTTTCTTTGTAAATACACTTTATCGTATTGTCTGGCCATTCTAAAGTATTTTCTAAGTTCTAGATCTTCGTAGGCGTTGACACCTTGTTGAACACTTACAGTTTCTTTTAAAACTTCTTTAGGGTCGTTAATATTTTCGTATTGTATTTCTACCTTACGGCCAACTAAATTGCGAGAAAAACGCATACCAAAGCCATTTAAACGGTAGTTATCTTCGCTTAATTTAAATTTATTTGACTCATCTGTCACATCTTTTAAACTAAGACGGTAGCCGTATAGTTCAGGTGACATTGATTTAAGTTCGCGTAGTGACAAGTTTTTTGACTTAACTTGAAATTGATTGTTTTCCCAAACTTGAGTTTTGACAGTTATGTCAAACTCAGGGACATAAGAGTTGTCAGTACCAACTGTTTTGTGTTGAATTTTGTAGGTTGATTTACTTTTAGTTTTATAGTTTGGTTCAAGAGTGTTTGGGTCTTCTGAGTATTCAAACTTATCTGAGTGCGCTTTGTCTTGAACTGTTTTTAAAGTAACTTTTGTAATAGAAGGAATGATTTTGTAGATAAATCTAACTTCCGCAGTAGTGTGATCAGTAAACTCATATCTGTAAAGTGCAAAGTTATAACCTAGGTTTTTAAACACAAAACTATTAGAACCCGCTCCGCTTTCAATTTGAGTTGAGTCAATCAAGGTACGTTTTAAGACAGTTTTGCCTTGAAATTGTGGTAGTTCTGGTGTTTTTTTAGTGTTAAAAGAAATAGTTTTTTCGGTTGTATAGTTACTGCGTTCAACCACATTGTTAGCGTGAAAATGAGTAAGTTCAGTTACGGCTTCGCGAATAGTAATTGTTTTTTTAGTTGAGTAAAGCAGAATTTTGTTTTGAGCAATAGAGTGATATTCTTTTGGTGCTTTTGCAATTGCTTCTGGTTTAATTTCAACGTCTACTTTGTCGCTAAATTGGTAGTAGTCTTTCTCCGGGTAAACTTTAAAGATTTCTTTGTCGTAATTTAACTTAAATTGAGTAGTTTTTGCGTTAATCTTAGTAGCCTCAACTACAGTGTCTGCTTCTACAGTTAAGTTAAAAGTTTTCTTATCTTGGTCAAACTCAGCCAAAGCGTCTACTCCGTTGACAGTTAACTTAGTTAAAACTTCACCGTCTTTTAAATTAGCGTAAAGTTGCAAATCCTTGCCACTTGGCACTTTTTGAAGGTCAACACTAGCCTTTCCAACATTAAAAAAGTCAGGCAAAGTAACTATGTAGTTTTGAATAGCCTTAAGTTCAATTGTGGTGTTGTGGCGAATATTTTTAAGTGAAAAAGTGTGAGTTGCTTTAACTTCGTCGGTCAAAATAGACTCGGTAGGGTTAGCAACTCCGCTTTCTGCATAAGTAATTTTGTTTAATCTGGCAACGCTGTCTTGTTTGCGAATGTTGATTTTAAATTTGATGCTGCTGCCAGCAGGCACGCGACTTAAATCAAATTTATCGGTTTCTTGAGTAATTTCTTTGGGTAAAGTTACTTTGTAGGTCTTGCCACAGGCAACTAGTAGAAATAAATTTACAACAAATAAAGTAAAAATTGTGGTTTTTTTCAAAATTCCGTTCATAAATACTCCTTATACTAACTTGCTTTATATGGGAAGTTGGTGTAAGTTAGTGAGAAAGTGATTTTTTTAGGGATAGCATCGTGAATTGTACTGTGCAGTGAATCTTTGTATTTAATGTCTAGGTAAATTTGTGGCATGTATATTTTGTTATAAAAGTTCACGCGATATGGAAAAGTTACATATTTGTCGTCTTTATTCATTGAAATTGAAACAGTACTGCCTGAGTAGTAGGCGAAGTCGTATAGTTCAATTCCATGTTCCTTTGGGTTGTTTGGACTAGCCTTAACGACGTTGTTTACGCTGTCACCTTCTTTGTTGTTGCTGTATGCTGATATGTTTTTAGAATAAGGGACATATAGGCTTGAACCGATTTTAATATCTGAAATTGTGCCAGTAGAAGAGTAGTAGGCAAATTTAAATCTAAACTCATCGTATTTTTTCTTATCTTTGCCAGAAGTTTTTCTTTCAATTGGAATAAAGAAAAGAGTAAAGTCATCTAGATCAATTTCGTAAACGACTTTTTGCTTATCGCCGTATCTACTGGTCACAGATTGGGCAACTGGATATACACTTGTAAACTCTTTATAAGAAATTTCTTTCTTGTCATACATCTTGATAGAAGTTGGACGTGGACGAGAAAGTGAAAAAGAAACTGACAAAAATAAAAGTAGTGAAAATAAAATTAACACTAGGAAAATAAAGGTTTTTGAATATAGAAATTTTTTAAAATCAATTTTTTGTTTGGTCTTTAAATTATTATTTTGAATCAGGTTGTTTTGTTTGTTTGTTTTAGAGTTTACATCTTGTTTTGGTTTGTTTTGTTTTAAGTTCATATAATACTCCGTTTTATATAATTATAAGGCAAAACAAGCAAAGCACTTAAAAACAATTATTTTAGATGTTAAACGCTATTTAAAATAAACAAAAAACCTTGTTTTTAGACTAAATTAGTTAAAAATGTAGCACTTTTCTTTGAATTTTATTTTTAGAATTGATAAAATATTTATTGAATTATTGGAGGAAAAATAAAATGGCAAAACAAAAATTCGATCGTTCAAAACCACACGTTAACATTGGTACAATCGGCCACGTTGACCACGGTAAAACTACGCTAACCGCAGCTATCACTTATGTGCTTGGTGAACGCGGACTGGCTCAAAAACTAGACTACAACCAAATTGACAAAGCACCAGAGGAAAAAGAACGTGGTATTACTATCAACACTTCACACGTTGAGTATGAAACTGCCAAACGCCACTACGCACACGTTGACTGCCCAGGCCACGCTGACTATGTTAAAAATATGATTACCGGTGCTGCCCAAATGGACGGTGGTATCTTAGTAGTGT
>CAUUDV010000019.1:0-14763 GCA_963544075.1 uncultured Acholeplasmataceae bacterium
TCCGCGAAGGTGGACACACAGTTGGTGCGGGTTCTGTAACTAAAATTATTGCTTAGTTAATTTAAAGCAAATAAAAATGGCTTGATTTAATCAAGCCATTTTTTATAATTAAATCGTCATTTTAAGCATAAAGATAAGCTAAATAATAATCTTGTATTTTTGCTTAGTTAAGCCTTTTTACTAAGAATTAAAAAAGGTCAAACTGTGCATCAGTTTGACCTTTTTTTTAGTTATGTCTTTAAGTTTATAAAAGTTGTTTTGCAGCAGTGACCATTTGAATAAACTTAGCAGAGTCAAGAGAAGCACCACCGATTAGCGCGCCGTCTATGTCTGTAGTTGCGAGTATTTCTTTAATGTTTTCTGGTTTAACAGAACCACCGTAAAGAATTCTTATCTCAGCAGCCACTTCTTTGCCATAAAGTTTTTCAATAAACTCGCGAATTCCTTTAATTGTTTGATTTGCAACTTCAGGGGTAGCAGTTTCTCCAGTTCCAATTGCCCAAATAGGCTCATACGCGATAACTACCCTTTTTGCATCATTTGTGCTAACTTCTAAAAATGCTGATTTAATTTGGTTTTCTAAGTAGTTGTAAACTTCATTTTTTTGCCTTACTAAAAGGTTTTCACCAACACAAACAACAGGAGTTAAATTACCTGTCAGTACTTTTTTTAACTTCAAATTAACATCTAGGTCGCTTTCATTAAAGTATTGTCTACGTTCGCTGTGCCCAATTAAAACATACTCAAAGCCAAGCGGTTCAACCATTTTTAAAGAAAGTTCGCCAGTATACGCGCCTTCATCTAAATGGTGGATATTTTGTACACCAATTCTTAAATTACCTTGTCTTTTAACTAAACAGCGAGCATATAGACTTGGGGCAAATATCACAGTTTCAACTTCAGTTCTTTCAGGGATTTTATCTGCAACTTGGTAAATAAACTCAAGTGCCTCTGCTCTGGTTTTATACATTTTCCAGTTACCAGCAATTATTTTTCTTCGCATCTCAAAACTATCCTTTTCTATCTTGGGGTTTTAACAAGCAAAACCTTGCATGGTCTTGAGTATTTATTTCTCAAGTAGTTTTCTTTTATGTTAGGAAAGTAAAAAGTTTCAAAACGTTCAACTAAAGTAACTTCTTCATTTTGAAAAATTTCAACTCTACCTTCCAGGACATATCCGAAAGTTTCGCCAACTTGTGGTTTTTGAATTTCGGTTTGTCCGTTTGGCTGAATTTCAACAATTTCAACTTTGAAACTAGAGTTAGTGGGAAGCAGCGGAAACTTAGCGTAGAGTAAGTTCTCGTCAACTTCTTCGCTTTCTGCAAGTTTAGCGGTTGAAAAAACTTCAACTAAACTTTCTTCTTTAGTTTGTTCAGTAGTTCCAAAAAAATCTTGAAAGTTTGTACCTAGCCTTTCTAAAATTTTTTCTAAAGATTCAAGTGATGGAGATGTACGGTTATTTTCAATTTGGGAAATATAACCTTTAGTAACACCGATGTCATTAGCGAGTTCCTTGGTAGTTAAATTAGCCTTGACTCTTAGATAATGAATTTTTTGTCCTAAATTAATCACGATTTTACTTATCTAAAATGCACTCAATTCCAGGTAGAGTTTTGCCTTCAAAAAATTCAAGAGAAGCACCGCCACCAGTTGAAACGTGGGTGAATTTTTCAATCATGTTTGCTTTGGCAATAGCAGCAGCAGAATCACCACCACCAACAACTGTCATTGCACCTTCTCTAGCAGCGATGTACTCAGCAATTTTGTAAGTACCATTTGAAAAAACAGGAAGTTCAAAAACACCAAGTGGACCGTTCCAAATCACTGTGTTTGCTTTATCAATATATTGTTTAAATAGTTTAAGGGTTTCAACACCGCAGTCTAGACCTTCTTCGTCTTCAGGAATGTCCATAACTGAGCGCAGATTTACTTCAGTATCGTTTGAAAATTCTTTACCAGTATAAACATCACGGCCAACAATAAGTTTACCTGCGCCACGTTTAAGTAAATCTAGTGCTAAATCTGTTTTGTCAGGTTCGCAAATGCTTTTGCCAATTTTTCCGCCTTGAGCCTTCGCGAAAGTATAAACCATACCACCAGCGACCAATACATAGTCGCAAATCTTAAGTAGATTGTTAATAACTTCAATTTTGTCAGAAACTTTCGCACCACCAATGATTGCCACAAGTGGTCTTTTTGGATTTTGGATTGCAGCAGAAAGATATTTAATTTCTTTTTCCATTAAGAATCCACAAACACAAGGCAGGTGGTTTGCAATACCAACGTTAGATGCCTGTGCGCGGTGACACACACCAAAAGCATCATTTACAAAAATTTCACCAAGCCCAGCCCAGTATTTACCAAGTTCTGGTGAGTTTTTTGACTCCGCTTTGTTGTCAAGATCTGCAAAACGAGTGTTTTCAAGTACGATAACCTCGCCTGACTTTAATTGACTAACTGCATCTTCAACAGCTTTACCACGGTAGTCTGCAACAAACTTAACAGGTTTTCTAAGTAATTCAGATAATCTACGAGCAACTGGTTCTAAAGATTTGCCTTGCATATCTTTTTCTTCTTTAACACGCCCAAGGTGTGAAAGTAAAATTAACTTAGCACCCTGTTCAAGTAAATAAGAAATTGTTGGAAGTGCTTGAACGATACGGTTATCGTCAGTGATTTCTCCATTTTTAAGTGGTACGTTGAAATCAACTCTTAAAATTGTTTTTTTGTTTTGAAAATCAACATCTAAAATTGTTTTTTTATTCATTTATTAAAACCTCTCTAAACAAATCAATTATAACATTTTAAGTAGTGTATTTAAATGATTATTTTTAAAATTTGTTTAACTTACAAAGACTAAGCGTCCAACCTAACAACTCAATAATTTTATTTAACAATCTTAATACATAAAATATAATTTTCAAAAAACTTATGTTTTTTTATAATATTTATGTGTAATTTATACATTTTTCTTGAAAAACTAATTTTTTAACTAAATTAAATAAAGTAAAATAAAGACATGTTTTTAAACAATAGTGAACTAAAATTAAAAACTAAATTAGAAAATGAAAAAGCTGTCTTTTACAAAAGACAGCTTTACTATTGCAGAATGCTATGTTCTAAAACCTTGAGTGAGTTTAGTGAACTGACTAAATTACCGATTTCAACAATTTCTTGCTATGAGAGAAACAAGTCAACACTTACTCAAAAAAGCATTAAAAAAATAGAGACACTGTTTGTCTCTGACAAAATATCTATCTATAACTTTGATTTGTTTGAAGACAAAATAGATGAGTTAGTCAATTCTTTAGTTAAAACCAAAAAATTAGAAAAAAGTTTAGCAGACCCTAAAGATCACGACATTTTAAACAACACTATTTTTAACAGTTTTTATTATTTGAGTAATTTAAACTTGACCGATGCACTTTTGATTTTAAGCAAAGGTGACTATACAAAACCTGACTTTTCGCCAAAGTACTACGAGGTTTATCAACTGATTTCGGCGCTGACTATGTTTATCTCTGGAAACGTTAAAAATTGTACAATAATTCTTGAAAATAGGGTAGCAAGTGCAGAAGATAAAAGAGTTGAAGCGATGTTTATGCTTTTAAAAGTTTTGACTAAGTTTTGTGAAAAAAAGCATATTCACTCAAATGAAATTGACGGTTTAGAAGTTTATTTTTCTGCACTAAATTCGCCAATTTTAACTGGGATTTTAGATTCAGTTAGACTGATTAAAAATCTGAAATTTCAAGACAAAACAACTTTTGAAAACAATGTTAAAAACATTTTAAAATGTAAGTTTAGCAACAACAAATTAGTAGGTGCTTTCTTTGGTTTGTACACGCAAATTTATCATAGTGTGTTCATTCCAGACTTGTTTTTTAAAAGTTATGTAAAGTTTGAAAACAGACTAGTAAGGCTATTTTTTGAGACTATCTACTATGTTCATGAACGAAAGATTGAGGCAATATCTCACAACATAAATGAGTTTCTTAAACATAAAATTCCCGATAACTTTTTAATTTCAAAACTGATGCAATTTGCTCAGAAACTACTTTTATATCATGATGCACCTGATATTTTTATTAAGTATTTATTGGAATTTTTAGACATGGAAATCAGCGGAGTTTACAAAACTTTTTTTATTTTACTGGCTTGTAATTACTATAAAAATATTAAGGGCGGAAACATAATTTTAAAACTAATTAAACTAAACAATAAACTAACCAAAATCTTACCCCAAGCCGAATATTTCTAAGTTCTTGTTATATAATGTATATAATGAGCGACGGAGAAAATATTTGAAATTATATAATTTTTTAACCAAAAAAATAGATAATTATAATCCAGAAGCAGGCAAAAAAATCGGCATTTATGTATGCGGCCCAACAGTTTACTCATACATTCATGTTGGAAATGCTCGCCCTGCAATTTTTTTTGATGCAGTTGTTCGTTATTTAAGATATCGTGGACACCAAGTTTTCTATGTTTCTAATATCACCGATATTGACGATAAAATCATTAACAAGGCGATTTTAAAAAATGTTAGTGAACGAGAAATTGCACACAGATACAGCCAAGAGTATTTAAAAAATCTAGCCAATTTAAACTGCGAGTTTCCAGACACCATTCCTTACGCCACTAAATACATTGACCACATAATTGGCTTTATTCAATCTTTAATTTCCAAAAATCTAGCCTACGAAAAAAATGGCAATGTTTATTTCAGAGTTAATTCAATTAAAACTTACGGTGTGATTTCTCACCAAAATACAGCAGACTTAGAAGTGGGCGCCAGGGTTTCTGTAAACCAAGATAAAGAAGATCCGCTTGATTTCTTACTTTGGAAAAAAACAGAAGAAGGCATTAAATTCAAATCACCTTTTAGTGAAGGCAGACCAGGCTGGCACACAGAGTGTGCTGTGATGAATAAAGAGTTATTTCAAGATACTCTTTTAATTCACGGTGGCGGTTCTGACTTAAAGTTTCCGCACCATGAAAATGAGCGTGCTCAGTTTCTTGGAGAAACTGGACGTGAACTAAGTAAATACTATATGCATGTGGGTAGAGTTAATGTTGACAATCAAAAAATGTCTAAGTCTCTTGGAAATGTAATTAACGTAAATGAAATTATAGAAAATAGCCAAACAAACGGATTTAGACTTTTAATACTTTCCCATAACTTTGAAAGCCCAATTAACTTTTCAAGAGAACTACTTCAAGAAAACCAAACAGTATTTACTAAACTACAGCGTAAATTAAGAATACTTACTTTTAATCACCGCGTTGCTGGTTTTGAGTTTAAGGAATTTGACAAAGAAGTTTTGGATAACTTCGTAAAATGTATGGAAGATGGCTTTTTAACTCCACTTACTTTAAGTGATTTACAGCAAGTTGTAAAGAAACTAAATATCAATGAAACTTGTTCAACTAACGCTTCAGTAATTTACTCTGTTTACAAGATTTTAGAAATTTTAGGTTTTAAAATCAAACTACCTGAGTTTACAGACGCAGAGTTTGAATTATATAAAACTTGGAAACAAGCCCGTTTAGACAGAGACTTTGAAAAAGCAGATGAACTTAGAGTGAGTCTAACTAAAAAAGAACTGATTTAACTAATTGAGAGGACACTATGGAAAAAAACAAAAAAGTTGAAATAACTCAAGTAGAAACTGACATTAAAAAAGAACCTGCAATTGACGCAAAAGAAAGTGCTACTAAAGAAATTACAGAAAGTGAAAAAGTGCTTTTAGATAACAAATCAAAAAATTCAAGTAAAGCAAAACAAGGTAAAAAAGGCTTAATTAAAAAAACTGTAACTATCATTGAAGAAAGCGCTGAACTACACGAAATTCCAGATGAACTAAAGCAACGCTACGCAGAAATTAAACCGAAAGAAAAAAAAGCAAAAAAACCTCGCAAAAAAGAAATTAAAGTCGTTCGCTACAACCCTAATGTTGAAACTGGTTTAACTGACCAAGAAGCGGAAAACAGACGAATTCTTGGCATGGCTAACAACTCTAAAACTAAGACTTCTAAAAGTTATTTTGCGATTTTCTTTACCAACATCTTCACGCTATTTAACTTAATTATGTACCCACTTGCGGTTTGGCTAATTACAGTTGGTGCAAAACCACAAAACTTGGTATTCTTAGTCGTTACTACCATTAACATAATAATTGGAATTGTTCAAGAAATTAAAGCAAAATTAACTATTGAAAAATTAACCATCTTGCAACAACCCACAATTACTGTTTTAAGAGAAGGTAGTCAAAAAGAAATTAAATCAAAAGAAATTGTTTTAGACGATTTAATTATTTTAAAACCAGGTAGACAAATTCCGTGTGACTGCGTGCTCGTTTCAGACGGTGGTCTTGAAGTTAACGAAGCGCTCTTAACTGGTGAATCTGATGCTATCGTTAAAGACAAAAAATCCGCACTTTACGCTGGAAGTTTCGTAGTTTCTGGAGCTGGTGTTGCCCAAGTTGTGGCAGTTGGTAAAAATGTTTATATTGAAAAACTAACTAGCCAAGTTAGAAAAGTTAAGAAAAATAAGTCTGAACTGCTTAAATCACTTAAACTGTTAATTACTATCTTAACTGTCTTAATTATTCCAATCGGCTTTACTTTATTTTACTTTTCAACAAACCATTTAGATTTTAGCAACTCAGCAGTTTATAAAAGTGCCGTTGAAAAAACAGCAGGTGCGATGGTCGGAATGGTTCCAACTGGTCTGTTCTTACTAACTTCTGTTGCCTTGTCAGTTGGTGTTCTTCGTCTTGCTAAACACAACACTTTGGTACATAACTTATACTGTATTGAAACTCTAGCTCGTATTAACGTGCTTTGTTTAGATAAAACAGGAACAATTACAGATGGCTCAATGTCTGTAAAAATGTCTGTGGACTTCAATCAAACTGAGTCTATGTATTCAAACGAACAACTACTTCAGGCTTTTTTAAATATTGACAACTCAGATAACCCCACAAACTCCGCTCTAATTGAACGTTTTGGCAATAATTTTGCTTTAAAACACAATGCCTACATTCCTTTTTCAAGTAGTCGTAAATACTCATCAATTGAGTTTGAACAAGTTGGTACCTTTTATTTAGGTGCGCCTGAATACATCATTAAATCTAAGTTTAAACAAATTAACGACAGTGTAGAAAGATATATCCTTGAAGGTTTCCGTGTGTTGGTGTTTGGCTACACCAAGGCTCCACTTGGCGACAAAATCCCTCAAGACGTAACACCACTTTCTTTAATCGTAATTGAAGACACAATTAGAACAGACGCACTTGACACCATTAAGTTTTTTAAAACTATGGGTGTTGACATTAAAGTAATTTCTGGTGACAACCCTCTAACAGTTTCAAGAATTGCTGAGCGTGTTGAAATTGAAAACTACAACAAATACATATCGCTGGAAAACATTAAAGACGAAGAAATTGAAAATATTTGTACAGAATACACTATTTTTGGCCGAGTTAATCCAACTCAAAAACGTCTGCTCGTTCAAGCCCTTAAGAAAAAAGGTAAGACTGTTGCGATGACCGGAGACGGTGTCAACGACATCTTAGCGCTGCGCGAAGCCGATACTTCAATTGCTATGGCCGAAGGTTCTGAGGCTGCCAGAAACGTCGCTGAGGTTGTTTTGATGGACTCAAACTTCTCATCAATGCCAAAAATTGTCGCAGAAGGTCGTAGAGTTATTAACAACATTGAAAAAGTAACTACTTTGTTTATAACTAAAACAATTTTCTCTGTCGTGCTTTCTTTGATTGCAATTTACCTAGCGGCTTTTAAAAGAGGAGCATATCCGCTGGAACCTATTCAACTAGTTCCAATTGAAAGTTTAGCAATAGGTATTCCTTCGTTTTTCTTGGCACTTGAATACAACAATAGCGAAATTAAAAAAGATAACTTCTTGTGGAGTATCATTAAAAAATCTATGCCAAGCGCTTTAACGATAATTCTAGAATGTGTATTAATTTATAGTTTAAGTAAAACTCTAAACTTAACTGCGCAAGGACATGAAAGAATTATTCCTACTTTAATTGTATACAGTGCAACTACAATTTGCTTAATTACTCTGCATAAAATTTGTCTACCAATGAACTTCAAACGCGGAATGCTAGTGACTACAATGATTTCTATTTTCATCGTGCTTGTCACATTTATGTCTGAATTCTTTGCAATTGCTCCGATCTTTAAAGTTGGCTACTACACAGGAAACGCATTAAATGTCCAAGAGTTGTTGCTGTTAGTTATTCTACTGCAAGCTGGTTGGCCACTGATGTATTTGTTTACCAACATTGTCGCTTGGACTAAAAAAGGAATCCACAACGCGATTGTTTTCTTTAGGGATTCTAATAACTTACCGGAAGACAGCAAAAAATGATTTACTTTGGTAAAAATGTTGTTAAAGAAATGATTCTAAATCACTTTCCAATATTCAACGTTTATTTAGATGAAAAATTTGCAGACCAAAAGTTTTTAGAGTTTTTAACTAAAAATAAATCAAAAATTGAAAGAGTTACAAAAGAACGCTTATTTAAATTAACTAACACTAAAGACCACCAAGGAATTGCTGTCAATGCTAGCGACTTTAAATATTTTGAGTTAGCAGAATTACTTGAAAAAGATATTAAAAAAATAATTATCTTAGATTCAATTCAAGATCCGCATAACCTTGGTGCCTTGCTTAGAAGCGCTGAGGCTTTCGGGATTGACGCAATTATAATTTCTAGTAGAGAACAAGTTAAGGTAACACCAACCGTTTTAAAAGTATCTGCGGGTGCCGCGATTAAAGTGCAAATTGCAATGGTAAAAAGTATTTCAAAAGCTATTGAAACTCTAAAAGAAAATAATTTTAAAGTCTTTGCTACTACTTTAAATACAAATAAGTCTGTTGCTTGTTTAAAAGCAGAAGACAAAATTGCAGTAATTCTTGGAAATGAAGGGCTAGGCGTCAGAAAAAATTTAATTTCGCTTTCTGATGATTCTGTGACCATTCCAATGATTGGCAAAATCAACTCACTAAACGTATCTGTTGCTGGTGCGATAGTGATGAACGAATTGACTAGAAAGGATTAAAATGATTAACTATAATGACTATGAACTTATTTATTTAGTTCAGTGTCATTATGACCAAACCAGTTTAAAAATCATTTTTGAAAAATACAAAGCCTTTATCTACAAAGTAGCCCTAAGTAAACGCATCTACAGTCTGTCTTTAGAGGACTTAGTGCATCTTGGCTTAGTTTCACTTAAAACTGCCATTGAAAGTTACTCTGAACTTTTTAACAAAACTTTTATGCGTTTTTTTGAACTAATTTATCTAAGGCGACTTTCTAGAGAACTTAAAAGCGCCTACAAAAAAGCACAACATATTACAAATATAGACCACGAAATAATTGACAACGTGCTTTTGGTAAGCGACAATATTGAACAGTATTCGTATGAACAAGAAAAACCTGAGGTTGCCGAAATTCAGTTTAAGAATAAAGATTTAGCCCTTGTTTACTCGCTTACTTTAAAAGGTCTTAAACCAAGCGAAATTGCCAAACAAACGGGTTTTCTAATAAAAAGGGTTTACAATTTACTGGCAAGAATTCGCCAAGGAATTAAGAATTCAGGCACGAGAGTCTTTAAACAAAAAATTGTGAGGTTGTGAAATGAACACACTTAAAATTAAAAATTATTCAGTTTCAATTGAAGATAAAAAAATTCTTAAAAACATTTCTCTAGAAGTTAAAAGCGGAGAAGTGCATGTAATTATGGGACCTAATGGAACTGGAAAATCTACGCTTTTAACTTCCTTAATGGGACATCCTTTGTATACCGTTGAAAGTGGTGAAGTTTTTTTAAATCAACAAAACATATTGGAAATGCCCACTGATGAGCGTAGCCGCTCTGGGCTTTTTTTGGCGTTTCAAACTCCTACCGAAATACCTGGTGTTAAAAATGTAGATATTTTAAGAGAAGTTGTTTTGCAAAAAACCCAAAAAGACTTTAAACTATTTGCCTTTATCGACGAAGTTGAGAAAGCCACACAAGAACTAGGACTTAGTAAAGAGTTTGTGTTTAGAGAAGCAAATGTTGGATTTTCAGGTGGTGAGAAAAAACGTAACGAAATTATTCAACTAAAAGTCTTAAAACCTAAGTTTGCACTACTTGACGAGATAGATTCTGGACTTGATGTAGACGCTCTAGAATGCGTCGGTAAGGCGGTTTTAGAAGAAGTTAAAACTAACAATTTAGGCGTAATTATCGTTACTCACTACGAGCGTATTTTGAAATACATCAAACCTGACTTTGTTCATATTTTACTTAATGGTAATATTGTTAAGACAGGTGACGCTACTTTAATTGAAAAAATTAACAATGAAGGATACGCCTGGTTAAATGCAGAGCATAAATAATTTAAAAAAAGTTAAAACTGTTTTCACCAGTCCTTTTGAGTTTGAGCATCTTGAAATTAAAGATGCTTCTTTTGTAGAACTTGAGTTTTGTGCTAACTTAACCGGAACAGTTTTTATTGAATTGAAAAGCACAGGAAGTCTAGATTTTATTGTGAATTTAGCTGAAAAAGCAGATATTTTGATTCATTTGTTTTTAGTTTCTGATAACCTAAAAACCAAAATCAATCTAAATGCTTTAGGTATTAAATCAAAACTACAGTTAAATTTGTTAACTATAACAAATAAAACTCAATCTGTAGATGTTGATTTAACTGCGACTAACCGCGCAAAAAACTCAGAGATCTACACATCTGGTTTAGCAGTTGCAACACAAGAATCGTATATTAGACTAAACTACATCGGGCAGATTGAAAATAAAATGGCTAAATCAAAACACTTTGAAAAACTAAAAGGTTTTATTAAAGATAACGCAAAAATGGAATTAAATCCGATTCTTGAAATAAAAGAGTTTGATGTAGAAGCGGGTCATTCTGCTGCGAGTGGCAACATTAACGCTGATACTTTGTTTTATTTAAATTCTCGAGGTATTGATAAAAACACTGCTGAAAGAATTATCTTAAATGGGTTTGTTGAGCCTTTTTTCAAGATTATACCAGATGAAAAATTGCAAGAAAATTACCTAAATGAATTGAGTGCAAAACTATGAAATCAGTAAGAAAATATTTTCCATTTTTTAAAAATAATCCTGGTTACGTTTATCTAGATACTGCAGCGACTGCACTCAAATTAAATAAACAAATTAAAGCAGAAACCGAGTTTTTAAAAAAGAATGGTACTAATGTTTTTAGAGGTGCATACTTACATGGCTTCACAGCAACTGAGCTTTATCTTGAGAGTAAAAAAACTGTTGCTGAATTTTTAAATTGCTCAGATAAAGAAATCATCTACACAAAAGGTAGCACTAATGGCCTTAATTTAATTGCAAACTCTATTGATAGTTTTATTCAAAAAGGCAACGAGTTTCTAACATCTACTTTGGAACACAATGCTAATTTTTTGCCATTTTATGAACAAAGCAAAAAAATCGGTTTTAAAATTAAATACATAGAACTAAACGAAAATAAACAGATTACAGTTGAAAACTTTAAAAAAGCGCTAACTGAAAAAACCAAAGTAGTTTCGCTTACCTATATTTCAAATGTTTTTGGTTATATCACTCCAATTAAAGAAATCGGAAAGATTTGTAGCGACAAAGGTATTATTTTAATTGTAGACGCTGCACAGGCTGCCGCTAGAATTAAGATAGATTTACAAGCGCTAAATTGTGATTTTTTGGTGTTTTCAGCCCACAAAACATATGGTCCAAATGGTCTTGGTATACTTGCTGGTAAATTAAATAGTTTAAAAAAACTAAATGCTTTTGAGTATGGTGGACAAATGGTTCAAAGTATTGATGAAAAAGAAATCATTTACAATCCTGCACCTACTAATTTAGAAGCAGGAACCCCTGCAATCAGTCAAGCAATTTCTTTTAAGGAAAGTTTAAAGTTTTTAATGGAAATTGGTATGCAAAATGTAGAAAAGCACGAAAAAGAACTCACAGTCCTTACTTACAGTGAACTTAGTAAAATTAACGAAGTTAAATTGTACACCAAAGTGCCTGAAAGTGGAATTATTTCTTTTAATATCAAAGGCGTGCATCCCCACGATGCTTTAACTTTTTATGATCAGGAAAAAATTTGTCTAAGAGCAGGACAACATTGCTCAGGTTTGGCATTTACAAATTTAGATGTGGAAAGTGCCCTTAGGGTGTCTTTTGGGATTTATAATAATAAAAAAGATGTGCATAAATTTATTTCTGCCACTAAGAAACTAATTGAATTTTTCCAGGGAGTATAAAATGAGCGTTCAACTAAATAATTTATACAGAGAAGTTATAATGTTTCACTCGAGCAATCCTTACAATAAAGGACTTAAAAAAAAACCAGATGCCAAATACTTAAAATTAGTAAACTCAAGCTGTGGTGATGTTGCAGAAATTGAAGTTATGATAAATGACAACAAAATATCTTCGGTTAGACATCTTTCAAAAGGTTGCTCAATTTCTTGTGCTGCGGCATCTGTACTTTGCAAAACTATTGAGAATACTGAAATCAAAGATGCTAAAGAAATGATTTCTACTTATTTTAAAATCATTAAAGGAGAGGAAATTTCTAAGGATTTTGCAAACAGTGAACTGGTTGCTTTTTCTGGAGTTAAAGCGTTTCCTGCAAGAGTGAGATGTGCAACACTTGCTTGGAAAGCCCTTGAAGAAATCTTAAATACTTTATGAAAAAAAGAGAAATTAAAAATAAAGAAGTTCTAGATAACTTAAAGAATACTGCAATAAATCAAGACTATGAACTTGGTTTTCATATAGAGACAAGACCTGAAATCAATCTTGGAAAAGGGCTTAACAAAGAGATAATAAAAAAAATATCTGAATCTAAAAAAGAACCCAGTTGGATGCTTGAACTCAGACTAAAAGCGTTTGAAAAGTTTTTAGAACTAACTAACCCTAAGTGGGGGCCTGACTTAAATTTTATTGATTTTCAAGATTTTAAATACTATATTAAATCAAGTAAGCTGGCCAATTCTTGGGATGAAGTTCCACTTGAAATTAAAACGGTGTTTGAAAAAATTGGTATACCTGAGGCTGAGCGTAGTTATTTAGCAGGAGTCACTACTCAATTTGAGTCAGAAGCGGTTTATCTTAAGATTAAAAAAGAACTTGAAGCAAAAGGTGTGATTTATTTAGATACAGATACAGGTCTGCGTTTGTTTCCAGAAATCTTTAAAGAGTATTTTGGCAAAATTATTAAATATGACGACAACAAATATGCCGCTTTAAACACAGCCGTTTGGAGTGGGGGTTCTTTTATTTATGTTCCGAAAAACGTAGAAATCAAGGAACCACTACAGTCTTATTTTAGAATGAATGAAAGCGGCTTTGGGCAATTTGAACGTACTTTGATAATTTGTGAAGACTATAGCTACTTAAACTACGTAGAAGGTTGCACGGCGCCACTTTACTCAAAAGATTCGCTACACGCAGCGGTTGTTGAAATTTTTGTAAAACCGAACGCAAAATGCAGATACACAACAATTCAAAACTGGTCTAAAAACATCTTAAACTTAGTTACGCAAAGAGCGCATGTTGAGAGTTTTGGTGAAATGGAATGGATTGACGGTAATATGGGTTCACATATCAACATGAAATATCCATCAACTATTCTAGCAGGACCCTACGCTAAAGGAAAGGCTTTGTCTATCGCTATTGCCAGTGAAGGTCAAGACCAGGACACTGGTGCAAAAATGATACACTTGGCGCCAAACACTTCTTCAACTATAGTTTCTAAAAGTGTAGCGAAGAACGGAGGCATTGTTGATTATCGTGGGAAAGTTTACTTTTCTAAGCAAGCACACTCTGCTTTTTCTCACATTGAATGCGACACTATATTGATGGACGAAGTTTCAAAGTCAGACACAACCCCAATTAACATCGTTAATAACTCAGACTCTTTTTTAGAACACGAAGCAAAAGTTTCTAAAATTAGCGAAGAACAATTGTTTTATTTAATGTCTCGTGGAATTGACGAAAAGAAAGCCACAGAACTTATCATTATGGGCTTTATTGACCCTTTTTCCAAAGAATTGCCAATGGAGTATAGTGTTGAGCTAAACAAGCTAATTAAACTAGAAATGAAGGGTTCTATTGGTTAATGTATAAGTATACTAAAAATGTTAAAAATTCACTTTATGTATATAAACTAGGCCAGACTCCTGAACAACTTTTTATCACAAATAAAAAGTTTATAGATAATTTACTTCAAAATAA
Source organism: uncultured Acholeplasmataceae bacterium (assembly GCA_963544075.1). Lineage (GTDB taxonomy): Bacteria > Bacillota_I > Bacilli_A > Acholeplasmatales > Acholeplasmataceae > CALISC01. The sequence continues at coordinate 14,305 of CAUUDV010000019.1, forward strand.
TTTAACAAATTATTCAGGATATAAAAAAGCAGTTGAAAAAAAGTTTAAACTTAGTAGACTAACGCCTGTATATTTGAATTCAAAAACTTGCTTTATTCAAACAAATCAAATCAATAAATATGAGTGTCAGTTTATCAACATCAAAACAATCAAAGAAATAAAAGATTGTGGGAAAGAAAGCGAAATTACATTTTTAGATGAAACAGTTATATCCGTTCCGATATGCAAAAATACCGTTCTTAAAAAAATTAAATTAGCAGAAGAAATAGAGTTCTTTTTAAAAAACAAAAAAGGTGATTAGGTTTTTATCGCCTTTTTTGTTTTACAAAACAGCCTAGTTAAAGATAATATAAGCAAATAATGAAATTTAAATAAACTTTTTTGTTGGAGATGCGCCTGAATATAACCTGAGTTCAGAAATTTAGCACAAGATTTTTAAGACTAAAAAGTAATTTTTTT
>CAUUDV010000020.1:0-12362 GCA_963544075.1 uncultured Acholeplasmataceae bacterium
GTAGTGCTCAATTTTAAGTAGTTCTTCGTAAATATGTTTATACTCAGAGACTAATTTATAGTAAGGCAAAATTATTGGACTACGCGGAACTTCACCGTCTCTGGCCTCTGAGAAAAATACGCGCAAAAAGTTAGAGTAATCAACAATAACGTCATACTCTTGTTTAATTCCAAATATATTTTGCGTATAGATTGTAAAAACTTCAGAGTCGTGTTTACGGTCTGTAAAGTCAAAAGCCAAGTATTTACCTGGTTTGGCTTTAACTGCAGTAATTTTGCCGAAAGCGCTAGTTGTAAACCAGTCTTCTTTGATACTAATAAATTGGGTTTTGGTAGTGTCTATAGTCTCTGGCACCACTAAACGCAATTTGTATTTTTGACTTGTTTTTTTAAAACTTAAATTTGCAAGTCCACTGGCTTTAGTAAAATAAAGTTTAGGATGTGCAAAAATAAAAAGTGTAAATAAAACAATTGCAATTAAAGTAGTGAGTAAAATAGACGTTATTAAAAAACTTTTTTGTTTTTTTTGTCATGTTATTCCTCCAAAAGGGCAACCTTTTTTAAAATTAGGGAATACCGGTTTAACGATATTTTGATTTTTTAGAATTATAATTTGATTCTGCTAACACCTAGGTTAAATAAACCTAGGTGTTTTATTTAAAAATTAAATAGATTTAATTGAATAACTTAAATAATGCGGCAAGGTTTGATACCAGCGATATTGGCAAATAGAATATGCTCGTATCTAGTTTTGACTTTAGCGTGAACATACCAATTATTGTTATAGTTGAAACTTATTATTTCATTTGTCCAGAAAGTATATTTAGAATCTGTAGTATATGTAATACCCCATTTTTGTTCATCAAAGCCAGCAGGCATAATGGTCTTTAGATCAATTCCTCGGTATTCGCGAACAAAACCAGATTTAGTGTTGCCATAAATCTCTAAAGCGTAGTCTGTAGGCTTAGTATCATAACGGTCATCATTTACCAGATCTAGACCAAAAGCCGATAAAGAATTTGATTTAGTTGGTGAGTGTAGAGTAGTGCCAATTATTTTTTCCATGTCTTTTAGCATCGCATAGTAAAAAGTAAGATACCAATCATCCTTAGTAGATTGATTGTAAGGTCCAACTAAATTAAATGGTGTAAAGTCAAGAATTCCTTTTACAATCATGCTGTTGACTTTGCCACCGATTTTAATCCAACGAACTGGTTCAAACTTAAAGTATTTACCGTTGTATTTCTCGTATTTATTGCCTTGTTTATCTTTAACAAAAATACGGTTAAATTTAAACTCAATGTCTCTACCATACGAATGAAAATTAAATGTGCGTTCGCTAATTTCTTCGTTTAGCAAGTCAGCTGGGTTGACATCAACCTTGCTTTGTGGATACTCACCAAAAGTATCTTCATAAATACCTGTATGAATTTCAATTACGTAGTTTTTCACAATAACCGTATTTAAAAGATCTTCTTTAGAAATTTCGGCGCCGTCCAGTGTGATTTTCAAAATTTCCCATTGATTTGGTATATTAAAATCGATATTTTGATTACGGATTGTACTTCCGTGATATACGCGAAAACCACGGTAGTCCGCTTTAACGTGTTTTCCTAAGTATTTAATTTCAATACTAGCCTGATGTCTATTTAAATATATCTTGTATGTAAATGTGTTTGCATCTTGATCATCAGAACTTTTATAAAAATGCATTTTAAATATGCGCTGATCTGGATTAGCCCAGTTTGGCGTGTAGCTTTCACCCTCAGTAATTGTGTCAACGTTGCGAACAAAGGTTTCGTCGTAACTATCGTCATACCAGTGTTGGGTGAAAATACGGTAGTGAACATTATATTGACGTTTACGCGGAAAACCAACAATTCGGCTAGTTTCAGCCGTTGATATAAACTTGTCGTGAACAGGGTTGCCAGGTTCATCTAAATAAGCCCAAGCTTGAATGTTGTAGTCTGAGCTTTTTGCTCTGTAGTGAAGTGCAATTTCATCAATTGGAATTAACCTAGTGCGTTTAGTTGGCCAGTTGTCAAGAAACTTATTTTTACTGCTGTAATAAACATAAACATCACTAAGTTTTAGTGAGTAGTATTGATATACTCGGGTATTGTTTTGACCTGGATAAAGTTTTGTTTCAAGTAAACCTTGTTGACCATTGTCAAAAAGTTCATAGTCATCGCTAATTAAATTAGTTGATTTAACGTAAGTAGCGCCTTTTTCAACTGGCCAGTTTTGAATAGTTTCTACAACTTCGTCAAACTGATTGTCAAGTTCGCTTGACTCACCTTTCTTTTCTAAAAAGTGTACGATTTCAAAATTAACTTTGTGGACAGTTTCTTCAAAATAAGCAATCAACTCAGTCTCTTCTATAATTTGGTCTTTAGTAAAATCAAATGCATCTTGTTTAGTGTACTGACCGTTCATTGCTTTAGCCAACTGCCAGTGCACAAAAGTGTAAGTGCGACCGTGGAACTGAATAAACGGAGTGTGAGGTTGCTTAATTTTGCCTTGATATTGCACCATCTCTGCATCGTATTCAGAGATACTTTCATATCCTTTGACTCTATCTATAAAGTTGGTAATAAAAGTAACTTTAAAGTAATTGCGTTGATAGATTAAATTAAATACAGTAGAGCCATCTGGCTGAATTTTTTTCTCGGTCTTTGGTGAAATTACGCTGAATTTATATCTGTATTCATCGCCTGGCAGTTTATTTGAATCTGGATATACAGAAACGTTTTTATAACTTTCTGCTTTTTTTGTTTCTTTAATTGTTTTGTCTTCAATTTCGCCAGGTATGCCTTTTAAGATGTGGTTAATAGTGTAGGTTGTCTCGCCTTGTTTAAAGACAGCGTAAACTCTGGTAACAAAACGAGTAACTTTAATATCACCAGGAATTGAACCAAAAGCAGGAGTTAAACTCCAGCCAAGGAATTTCCAACCTTTTTTAATATCGGTTGGCTTTGGCGTGAACTTAAAGACTTCGCCTGTATAGAACTTCTGTTTAGGCCATTCTGCCAACTCTGCTTTTTCTAAATCTACACTAGAAACAGTTGGCGTAATTTCCATTAAGATAGTCTTTGTAACATAAGTCGGAGTAATTGAGATGCGTTTGTTGTAGGCAACTGTTGGGTCAAACTCGTTGTCTTCAACCATCAACTTATCAAACACAAAGTCATGAATTTCAGTTCCAGGTTTTAAAGCAGCCTTCATTTTATCTACAACTTCGGCAGGCAGAAGTTGTGAGTACTTAAGGGTAATTGGTCGTTTAAATTCTGCTGGGAAAGAAGAGTCTACAAGACCTGCGTAGTTAAAGTAAACATCATAAGTTTCTGCTTTGTAGTAAAGAGTTAAATATTGTTTTTCAAAAGATGTGGTGACTATTAACTCAGTAATTGACTTAGATAGTAAAAGAGTTTTGTGGTTAGGATGTGGGTTTTTATTAAAGAAAGCACTAATATCGCTTTGGATATCGTAAGCGTTTGCATTAATAAGGTCACCCACTGATTTTAAATTAGAAAGCGGGGTTTCTACTTCTTCGTCTAAAACACCTTCTTTAAGACTTTCAAAAATAAATCTTAAGTAGATTTTTCTAACAGATTTAGTTTCTTGCCAAGTTGCTCGTAGGTTCATGTCACCAACTACCTTAAAGTTAGTTGGGAAATTAAATACTTGAGATAAACTATCTTGATTTTGCCAACCCATAAAAGTGTAAGATTTTTGGTGAGTTGGGTCGGTTTTTTGCGGTGAACCTGGGTCTTTAAGTTGCTCTTGGTACTTAAAGTCAACGGTTTTTTGAGTCTCACCATTTAAAATACCAGTGTTGAAATTAAAGTTAACTTTAAAGGTTTTTCTTGAGTAGTTTAGCGTAAACTCAGTTTTCCCGTCTTTAGTGATAATTTTTTCTTGAGGGTCGCCAAGAATCTCAAAACCATTTTCGTATTTCTTTAAAATGTCTAGTGCAGAAACTGTAATTTTTGCACCAACTTGTGCACGTTTTTCTTCTTTTTCAACAACTTCGGCAATTTGCTCAATTCCTTCTAAAACATGCTTAATTGTGTATTTAGCCTGGGTGATTTCTTCAGTGAAATAAGCAACTAAAACAATATTGCTTGAAACTGTGAAGTTAGCAAAATCAAAAGAAAACACTTCAATATAACGGCCATTCATTTCGCTTTCAAGTTGCCAGTGTTTAAATGTATAGTCAAAACCAACTTTAGTTAAGGTTGGGGTTTGTCCAGGCATTTGCACTTTTGCGCCGAATTGCACAGTCTGACTGTCTTGACTAGATGCGCTAACATTGCTAAAGTGGCCATAGTTAACGAGGAAATCTACATTAAAGCGACGACGAGTGTAGTGTAGAGTAAAAGTAGTTGAGCCATCTGCCTTGATTTCTTTAGTTTGAGTTTGTGTATCTACTTGAAAACCATTGTCGTGAGCGGTCAAACGGTCGCGGTAATCGACTGTAACTGAACTGCCGATTTGCGCCACTTTAGTGATATCTGAAATAGTTTTAGCAGGCGCGCTGTCAATACCTTCAAATACATGGTTAATTGTGTATTTAGCAAAAGTTTTAATTTCTTCAAAATAAGCCACTAAAGTTGTATCTTTAGTGATTTTTCTGGTTGCAAAGTCAAAAGTAGAAACTTCACGATAACTGCCGTACATCTCATCTTTTAACTGCCAACGTTTAAATTCGTAAATAAAGCCTTGTTTGCCAAGTGTTGGAGTCTTAGTTGGCTTTGTAGCGTGTGCTTCAAATAAAACACTTTGTTCGGCTTCAACAGAAGCCACTGCTCCTGAAAAATATCCACCATTGAAGTTAACTTCAAAGTTCACTTTAAAGACATGGCGAGTATAGATTAAAGTATACAAAGTAGTTCCGTCTTTTTTGATGTTTTTTGCCTGATACTGTTCAGCAACATCAAAACCGTGGTCAAATTGTTTTAGTCTGTTGTTTTTGTTAACAATAACTTCAGAGCCGATTTCACCTTGATGTTGTTGTTCAATAACTTCGTCTTGCTCACCTGGAAGTGCTTTTAAAATATGTTTAATTGTGTATTTAGCAAATAAAGACTCTTCTTCAAAGTAAGCGACTAAAGTAAGTGGTTTTGAAACAGTTTGATTTGCAAAATCAAAGGCGTCTACTTTGGTGTATTGTCCGTTCATTTCGTCTAGCAACTGCCAGTGAATAAAACGGTAGACAAAGCCTGGTTTAGACAGTGAAGGGTCAGTTTGTGGGCGTTTAACTTTATCTTCGTAAGCGATAGTTTGTGGACTTTCGTTAGAAACATTTACATCTGTAAAGTGTTGTTTGAAGTTCACAATAAAGTTTACTTTAAAGCGGCGGCGAGTGTAGTATAGAGAAAAGGTAGTAGAGCCGTCTGCCAAAATTGTTTTAGTTTCACTTTGGTCAAGTACATAAAAACCTGCTGAATATTGAGACAAGAAAGCATCTTGATTAACAGTGATTTCTGTGCCAATTTCGGCTTTATTGGTGTCGTCTATAATTTCTTTTGCAACTTGGCCAAGAAGCGGTTCAAAGATGTGCTTAATTGTATATTTAACTATCGTAGTGGTTTCTTTAAAGTAAGCAACTAAAGAAAGGTCTTGTGTAACTTTTTGCGCAAAATCATAAGCAGGTTGCTCTGAATACTGTCCGTTCATTTGAGCCTCAAGTTGCCAGTGGATAAACTGATAAACTCTGCCTGCTTTGGCTATTGCTGGATTTGCAGGTGCTTTGGCTTTTCCTTCAAATAAAACAGTTTGAGTAGGTGGAGTTGAAGAAATAGAGGCATTTTTAACCTGGTTTTTAAAGTTAACTGTAAAGTTGACTAAAAAGGTACGGCGAACGTATCTTAGTTCAAATACAGTTGAGCCATCTGCTTGAATTACTTTGGTTTGATTTGGAGTGTTGACATTAAAGCCAGCGTCTAAATGAGTTAAACGGTCGCTTTGTGTGACTGTTACTTCTGAGTTAGTTTTAGCATTTAAAACAGTAGTTTCAGTTTTGTCTTCAATCTCACCTTGAATTCCCGTAATTATGTGTTTAATTGTATAAGTTGTTTCGTGTGGTTTAAAAACAGCATAAACTTCTTTAACTTTACGGGTTAAAGTAATTTCTTTTGCGTCTCCGTTTGGAGTTAAACTCCAACCTACAAACTTCCAGCCTTTTTTGATATCTGTTAGTTTTGGTTCCCAGGTGAATTTTTCACCTGCAACCACAGATTGTGCTGGCCACTCAACTACGTTTGATTTATCTATGTCAGACTGAGAAACTCGTGGAGTTACAGATAAGTTAAGCGGTTTTTCTTTAAAAACAGCGCGGAAAGTTACACTCTTATTATAGGCTGTATTTGGATTTATTTCGTCGCCAGTTTGGGTGTCAATGATTTTTTCAAATTCGTAGTCTTTGGTTAAACTTTCTGGCTTTTTAACTGTTTTCATTTGGTCAATAAGTTCTTGTGGTATTGTTTCTGTGTATTTAAGGTAAGTAGTTTGCCTCAAAGCATCTGGCACACTATTTGGCGCCAATCCTTGCAGTTCAAAATTAACCGAATAAGTTTTGGCTTTAAAGTAAACAGTTAGGTATTGTTTTTCGTTGGTATTTTCAACCGTTAACTGAGTAGTTGAGTTTGCCAAATAAGGAGTAGTCTCGTGATTAGGATGTGGGTTATTTTGCAAGTATTCGGCTAATTGAGCCTGAATGTCTGCGTCTGAAAGCAAGGCGCTTTGGCCAACAAATCGGTTTTGCTTGATTTCAAATTCCAGGATTTCTTCTTGTCCTGAATTTAAACCTTCAAACACCATTTTTAGGTAAACTGGGTGAGTAATTTTCTCTTCGGTCCATTTGGCTTTTAAAACCAAGTCGTTTTCCACCTCAATGTTTTTAGAAAAGTCTACAACTTGATTGTTTTGCGCAAAAACCCAAGCAGAAAAATTATAAGTTTTTTGACCAGTTGGATCAGTTTTAGAAGGATGCGGAACATCTCTTAACTTCTCTTGATATAAATAGTTAACTGTGATTTGACTTGCGTTGTTTAAAGTACCTGAATTGTAGCTGTAGGACACTGAATAAGTTTTTCTTGTATATCTTAAAGTAAAAACAGTTGAACCATCGGCTTCAATGGTTTTTACTTCACTTTGACTTTCTAAGTAAAAATGGTTTGTAAACTTAGCCAAAGCGTGATTTTCAGAGACTTTTACGGTGGAACCGATCAATGCCGTTTTAGTCTGGGTTTCGGTGATGTCTTGAATTTGACCAGGAATGCCTGTAAGAACGTGTTGAATTGTATAGGTAGCAGATGTAGGTCTTTCTTCAAAATAAGCAACTAAAGTTGTGTTTTTAATTATTTTTGTGTTTGCAAAATCAAAAGCAGAAACTTCACGGTAAACATTGCCCATTTCGTCTTTAAGTTGCCAGTGTTTAAAGGTGTAGGTGTAGCCTGGTTTAGTTAAGTTAGGATTTGGATTTGGCAAAGTAGCTTTACCTTCAAACTCAACACTTTGATTTAAAACAGAAGATGCTTGAGCATTTTTAAAGTGATTGTCTGGGTTTACTTCAAAGTTAACTACGTAGGTGCGACGTTTGTAGACAAGAGTAAAAGTAGTTTGTCCGTCTGCAGTAATTTCTTTAGTCTGGCTTTGTGTATCTACAGTAAAACCACTGTCATATTTAGTTAAACGATTGTTGCGGTCAATTGTGATGTTAGTGCCAACTTGTGCGGTATTGTGGTTTTCTTCAATTATTTCGTCGTTTGCACCGTTTAAGCCTTTGATAATGCGTTTAATTGTATATTTTGCAGAGATTGCTTTGTGTTCAAAGTAAGCAACTAAAGTTAAGTTGCCAGAAACTTTTGTATTAACAAAATCAAAAGCAGAAACTTCGCGGTAGTAATTTCCCATCTCAGCTTGAAGTTGCCAATGTTTAAATTTATAGGTGTTTCCGGATTTAGTAAGAGTTGGCAAAGTTTGGGGTTGCTGAACTTTACCACCGTATTCAACTATTTGCTCAGGTTCTGGCGAAGCGATGGCGCCAGCAAAATAATTGTTGAAATTAACAACAAAATTTACGCGATATTTACGACGCACATAGACAAGTTCAAATACAGTTGAACAATTTGCTTCGATAGTTTTAGTTTGACTTTGTTGAGCAACTTCAAAACCTTGGTCGTATTTAGTTAAGCGGTTGTCGCGATTAACTGTGACTTGCGTGCCGATTTTAGCAGTTTTTGAGCTGTCTTTAATGATTTCATCAGGCTGACCGCTTAGTCCTTTAATAATGTGGTTAATTGTATAGTTAGCCTCGGTAATTTTCTCTTCAAAGTAAGCGACTAGCGTTGTGTCTTTGGTAATTTTTTGTGTATCAAAATCAAAAGCGTTGACCTTTTTATAAGTTCCGTTCATTTCGTCTTTTAACTGCCAATGCACAAAACGGTAGCCATATCCTTGTTTGATAAGCGAAGGGTTAGTGACAGGTCTTTCTACTTTACTTCCGTATTTTACGATTTGAGTTTGTTCGTGTGTTGCCAAAACTCCACTAAAATGGTTTTCATAGTTAACTTCAAAGTTAACATTGAAACGGCGACGTGAATAAAACAAGGTAAAAACAGTAGAACCATCTGGGGCAATTTCTTTAGTTTGAGTTTGAGTAGCAACGTCAAATCCATCTTGATATTCATTTGTTAAACGATCAGCACTAGAAACTGTTACCAGACTATTTGCTTGTGCTGTTTTAGTTTCTGTTTTAATTTCATTTGGTAGATTGTCAGCACCTTCAATCACATGGTTGATTGTATACGTTACATTTGCAATTTCCTCAGTAAAATAGGCAACTAAAGAGATATTTTTAATGATTTTAGTATTCAGAGTGTCAAAGGCATTAGTTTCAACATACTGACCCTTCATCTCGTCTTCAAGTTGCCATTGTTTAAATGTATAGGTATGTCCAGCTTTAGAAATTGTAGGGATTTGAGGGGTTTCTATTTTGCCTTCATACGGGATTTTTTGAGTTAAAGGTGCAGTTGAAACTAAAGCACCACTGAATTTATTTCTGTAGTTGACAGTAAACTCAACTGTAAACTCACGACGAGCATATCTAAGTTCAAATACAGTAGAACCATCTGCTTTAATAATTTGAGTTTGCTCAGGAGTATTGACAACAAAACCGTGATCAGTATTTGGAAGTGCATTATTTTGGCCAACAGTTATTTTTGAGTTAGTCAATGTATTGTGAGTTTTCTCAACAATACGCTCATCAATTTGTCCGAGGATTCCGGCAAAAATGTGTTTGACTGTGTAAGTAGTTTCACCTGGTGCGAAAACTGCATAAACTTCTTTTGTTAAACGGTTCACAGTTATTTCTTCAACACCGTTGCCAGGTTTTGTAGTCCAACCTAGAAATTTCCAACCTTTTTTAATTTGTGTTGGAGTAAAAGTAAATTTTTGTCCTGCTTTGAAATTTAGTGCTGGCCATTTGCTAACTTCTGCTTTGTCTTGATCGTCAACGTGAACTTTTGGAGTTACAGATACCGTAATTTCAGATTCCTTGAAAACTGGTTTAATTTTTAGGTTTTTGTTATAAGCAAAATTAGGATCGATTTCTTGTCCAGTTTCTGAATCTATTAGTTTTTCAAAAACATAGTCTTTAATTAGATTGTCTCTTTTTAAAACCCTTTGCATTTTTTGAAGCAAAGCGGCAGGAATTTTTTCGCCATACTTAAATGTTAAGGTGTTGAAAAGTTCACCTGCCACAGATTGTGGATCTAAATCGGTGTAATTAAAGTTAACTGTATAAGTTTTGGCTTTAAAATAAACTTTTAAAAATTGTTTATCTTGAGTTAAAGTAACTTCAACTGAAGTCACAGAATAAGGAATATGCGGAGTATTTTCGTGGTTAGGGTGCGGATGTTTGGCCAAAATTTCTGAAATTGTGGTCTGAATATCTGTATCAGTAATTTGTGCGAATTGTCCAATTACTCTTTCTTTTTGAATTTTGGTCTCAATAATTTCATCAGGCAGACCATTTAAACCTTCCCAAATAGTTTTTAAATACACAGGTTTGGTTTTAGTCTCTTCAGTCCAAATAGCCTGTAGGTACATGTCTTTGTCTACTTTGATGTTTTGACCAAAATCAACAATAGAATTAGTTTCAATATCTTTCCAACCAACAAAAGTGTAGGTTTTTAAGTTTTGTGGATCTGTTTTAGTTGGATGGTCTATGTCTTTTAAAGTTTGGCCAAATAGATAGTCAACAACTTTTTTTGCTTGACCTGCAAAAATACCTGAGTTGTAGCTAAAGTCAACTTTAAATCTTTTTCTTAAGTATCTTAATGTAAAAACTGTTGAGTTGTCTTTTTTAATAGTTTGTTCTTCAAAATAAGAAGGGACATCAAAGCTCTGTTCAAACTGAGGTAGACGATTGCGTTCGGTAATTGCTACTTTTTGTCCAACTAAGGCTGATTTAGTTTCAGTAATAGTTTCTTGTGGTGTTTGGTCAACTCCTTCTAGTACGTGTTTAATCGTATAGTTAGCAGACGCTGGCTTTCTTTCAAAATATGCAACTAAAGTAATAGTTTTTGTGATTTTGGTGTTTTTAAAGTCAAAAGGAGAAACTTCGCGGTAACTACCGCCCATTTCGTCTTTTAATTGCCAATGCTTAAAAGTATATTCGTGTCCCACTTCTTCAATTGAAGGAGTGTTTGCAGGTTTCTGAACATTGGCTGCATGCTTAACAATTTGCTCAGACTCTTCGCTTGCCTTTCCTTTAAAGTAATTCCCGTTGTAATTAACTTCAAAGTTAACACTATAACGTCGGCGCAGATATCTTAGTTCAAATACAGTGCTGCCACTTTCTTTAATGGTTTTTTTAACTATGGAGTCTGGAGACAAAGTAAAACCTTCAGGGGCTGCTGTCTTGTCTGCAGATAATTCAACCTCCTCATTTGGTTTTTGGCCGTAAATTATTTCTTCTTTAGATGTATCTTCAAAAAAACTTTGGTTTTCATCAGTGGTTTCATAAAAACGTTTGATACGGTAAGTTGTAGTTGAAAATACTTTTTTTCGCATTACTGCTTCTAAAGTAATGTCTTCGGTGATTGGGGTGTTGATATCAAACTTAGTTTTAGCGCCAGTAATTGGATCTACTAAATTCCAGTAATCCAGTTCAAGTAAATATCCATTTGCGTCAAGTGCTGTGACAATTGACGGAATTAAGTAATTAGAATGAAGTTTAGAACCACTTTGCACAGTTAAAGGAAGCAAACGATTGGCGTTTGCAGGAGTAATAAAGTTAACAGTGTGAGTTTGTGGTTTAGGTTGGGTAGGCTGTGTTTGTTTAATTGATTTTAAGTAAAGTGAAATGTTTTCGTCTGCAGTTGCTTTAGTGAAATCTACTTTCTTAGTTAAATCAGGGTCTTTATACCAACCTTCAAAAAAGTAGCCTGGTTTTTGGAAAATGTGGTTTTTAAGCGGTTCTCCTTTTTTTAAGATATCAAAAAACACAAGTTGTTGTTCATCAAAATAAGAAACTGCAACATAGCCTTTTTTGTTAAGTTCTTCACCAATTTTTTTATTGTCTATTTCGCTTTTAAAGTTTGCAAATAAATTAAGTTGGTTTTTGACAAACTTAGGGATGTCGTATTCTTGACCTGCCTTTAAATCAACACGGTTGCCGTTTGGATCAATATATAACCAACCTAAAAATTCAGAAATATAAAACGGAGGGGTTTTGAAAAGAATGTCAATACCGTTTGCTTTTGGGTCTAAAGTTGTAAATTTTGTTTTAGTATTTAGAACCTGTTTAATGACTTGAGTTTTTTGTCTTTGGTTTTGAAAAATTCCAGGAAAACGAAAATCATAGATAAGAGAAATATGTTTATCATTATTGACAATAAAAGGGCGTCCTTTTGCTTTTTCTTTAGTAAATACAATTTCGCGATTAACCGGGTTTGTTTCAGCAACTCCTTGTTCATTGTAAACTTTAAAAGTCTCTATTTTGTAAAGTTCTTCGTAAATATGTCTGTATTCTGTCTGCAGTTTAGCGTATGGTAAAAATATTGGTTTACGACTGTTTAAACCATTTGGGTTTTTTGGGAAAAATACACGCAAAAAATTAGAAAAATCAATAATGACGTCGTGTTTCTTTTCAAAACCGAAAAGGTTTTTTGTGTAAATAGTAAAAACTTCTGTATCGTATTCTAAACTATTGAAGTCAATTGCAAGATTTTTGCCAGGTTTTGCTTTAACCGCAGTTACTTTACCAAGACGATTAGTTGTAAACCAACTTGGTTTGATATTTATTAAAGAATTCCCAATTGCGGACACTATATGCCCAAAGTTTGGGCTAATTCT
>CAUUDV010000021.1:0-12325 GCA_963544075.1 uncultured Acholeplasmataceae bacterium
AAAAAATTACTTTTTAGTCTTAAAAATCTTGTGCTAAATTTCTGAACTCAGGTTTGTGGTGCCAGAAACTATAGATACAACTAAGTCTACTTTTATTTCTGTTAGAAAAGAATGGTTCACAACTAGCAGACTAGGAACAATTGTTGACATTAAGGCAAAACCAGGTAAATACTTAGCCCTTGACTTTACAGACCGTCAACACGACTCTGAAGTTTTTACAATCTACACTAAGAACTGGTTTGGAATTAAAAAGCAGTATGACGTAATTGTTGATTACTCTAATTTCCTTCGTATATTTTTCCCTGAGTCACACGATGGTGCGATTCCTCGCAAACCAGAAATTCTTCCATATTCTAAACTACAAACCGAACACAAACACAAATACGAGGAACTTTATAAAATCAAAAGTTTCTATGCATATGACAAAGACGGAAAAATCGCTCCAGAACCTATTCACAGAAGAGATGTTTTTTCTAAAGACATCGCTCAGGGCCGTGCATTTATTGTTAACAACAGCACACAAATTTCTTTAGTTTATGATTTCTTACTGCCAGGTATCTTTAAAAACCAAGCACAAAAAACTCAAGTTTACGACCTTGTTGACAAAACTGTTGGAAAAGCAAAAACTCTAGACCCTGAAAAACAAGGACACGAAATTCAGTTTAATACTCCTCCTTTCTATATTTCTAAGTTCCTTGGTTGGTACTATATTGACCCAACTGGCAACCGAGTTGACTTAAAACCGGGTGAAGAGTTTAATATCCCTGCTTGGGTAAAATCTGAACTTAGACTAATTGCTAAATACGACATCACTGCTGATATAGATAAGTTAGCTCCAGCCCTTGACAAGCAAGGTCTGGTTGCGGTTTCTTACTTTGATGGCGTGCAAAGAGTATTTTTAGATATTGTCAAGAGAGGCACACCACTTCGTGAACACATCTACAATAAAGACGGATATGTTTATGAAGGCTGGTATAAAGACAGCGCTTTCACAAAAAAAGTAGACTTTAGTCAAGAAGTTGCAACTACTCATATTTCGCTTTACTTAAAGTCAATTCCTCAAAACCAACCACAACCCGAAAAACCAACTAAATACCACACAATTACCTTTAAAACTCCAGATGGCGCATCTCAACTTTCTCCAGCAAAAGTAGCTCGCGACCAAAAACTAGATACAAACTACGCAGCTCCAAACCGAGTTTCAAAAGTTTATCCAGACGGCAAACTCGAAGAGCTTGACTACTGGACAATTTGGGATCCTGTTAATAACCAAGACACAGGTGTTAAGTTTGACTTTAATACTCCAATTACCAGCGACCTTGTACTGTATGCTCATTTAAGACCATATAAAGCACCAGACACAGAACGTCCAGTAAATTTCAAAGTACTTGACCATATTCAAAATCAAGCACTTTACGACAAAACCTTAACTGCAGTTAACAACAAAATTCAAGACGCAGATAAAGCAGAAATTAACAGAATTTTAGCAAATGCTCCCGCTGATGTTGAAACTCCAATGGGTACATACCGCTTCAAAGGTTGGTATTTAAACGGAGATATTAACTCTCCATTTAATATTGATGACGCACTTCCAAAAAACACAAAACGTTTTGAAATTCACGCAGTTTATGACTTTGAACCGAATGACAAAGTACCAAACCCACAAGATCCTGACAACCCGCTTCCTCTTGACCCAACTTTAGTTAAACTAACTTTCTTAACGCCTGAGCGCACTGTGCTTGCAGTTCAAACTCAAGAAAAAGGCAAGGCTTACGCAGGAACTCTGCCTACTATTTCTAAACTAGGCTACGTATTTAAACACTGGGCTTACTTTGAAAACAACGAAGTTAAAGACCAATTTGATACTACTGCTGTTTTAAATGACAACAAAGTACTATATCCTGTGTTTGAAAAAGATCCAAACGCAAACCTTGAAAATGAAGAACTACACACAGTTAAAATCTACAATCCACTGCTTAAATCAACTCAAGTCTTAAAAGTTAAAAAAGGTGAACTACTTGGAGTAGACACAAACGCCTACACCACTACTATTGAAGACAAAGAATACGTCTTTGATAAGTTCACTAAAGAAGATGGTTCTACTTTTGATCATTTAACTACGCAAATTACTAAAGACTTAAACTTAACTGTTAATCTAAAAGAAAAAGTACTTGATGGCTTTAAGTCAATTGACACAAAAATTAGCGATCCTGTTCAAGGAAAAGTTTTATATGAAGGCAAAATCCGCGTCAAAGATGGCCAAATTTACGCACCAGACCGCGCGAAACTACAGGCTATCTTAAACACAGTTGGCGCAGAAATTGACGGCCCTATGGGTAAACATCAATTTAAGGGCTGGTATTTAGATGGAGACATTAATTCTCCGTTTACAATTAACGATCAAATTGATCAAAATACTGCTCGTCTAGATATTCAGGCGGTTTACAACTTCGTCCCAAATGACAAAGTACCAAATCCTCAAGACCCTGACAACCCACTTCCACTTGACCCAAGTTTAGTTAAACTAACTTTCTTAACACCTGAACGCACTGTACTTGCAGTTCAAACTCAAGAAAAAGGTAAGGCTTACTCAGGAACTCTACCAACTATTTCTAAACTAGGCTACGTATTTAAACACTGGGCTTATTTTGAAAACAACGAAGTTAAAGACCAATTTGATACCACTGCTGTTTTAAATGAAAACAAGGTGTTATACCCTGTGTTTGAAAAAGATCCAAACGCAAACCTTGAAAATGAAGAACTGCAAACAGTTAAGATCTACAATCCACTGCTTAAATCAACCCAAGTCCTAAAAGTTAAAAAAGGTGAACTACTTGGAGTAGACACAAACGCCTACACCACTACTATTGAAGACAAAGAATACGTGTTTGACAAGTTTACAAACAAAGACGGCTCTGACTTTGACCACTTAACAACTGCGATTACAAAAGACCTTGAGTTAACTGTTCACTTAAAAGAAAAAGAGCTTGCTGGCTTTAGGCAAATTGACATTAAAATTATTGACCCTGTTCAAGGTAAAGTTTTATTTGACGGCAAAGTGCGTGTTAAAGACAACCAAATATATGCACCAGACCGCGTAAAACTACAGGCTATCTTTGACACAGTTGGTGCAGACATTGACACTGTACTTGGTAAATACCGCTTTAAAGGTTGGTATTTAAACGGAGACATCAACTCTCCGTTTACAGTTGGCAACAATTTAGACCAAAATACTACTAACTTAACAGTTAAGGCAGTTTACTACTTTGAAGATAACAATAAAGTACCAAATCCAGATAATCCTAGTGACCCTCAGCCACTTGACCCTACTTTAATTAAAGTTACTTTCCTTTCAGACAGCTACTCAGTTATCTCTGTTCAAACAAGTAAAAAAGGAAAAGTTTTTGATGGAACCTTGCCAAATGTTGAAAAACGTGGCTACATCTTTAAACACTGGGTTTACTTTAAAGCAGGAGTAGTTGGCTCTATTTACAACGAACAAGACGTACTTACTGAAAACACTGTTCTGTATCCTGTCTTTGAAAAAGACCCAAGTGAACCTGAGCCAAAAAACACAGCCAAAGTCACTATGCAAAGCGAATTGCTTGGACAAAGTGAACATAGGTTTGTCAAAAAAGGTACAAAACTAGATTTAGATCCGCAACAATTTAATACTAAAGTTGACAAATACTTGTATAAGTTCAAACGTTTCGTTGACGAAAACGGAAATACTTTTGACTATAAAACTAAACCAATTATTGAAGATATCACTTTAAAAATAGAATACGAAAAAACTGAGCCAAAGGCTAAATACACTATTAAACACGTATTTGAAGGGGTAGAAGGACAAATCCCTGAAACCACTCAAACTGTAGAAAAAGAAACTACTGTTGGCAGTGAGATCACTGTAGACAGCAGTGATGGTCTACCTGGTCTTGACCACGGCTTTGATTTAGTTGATTCAACTGAAACTAAAATCGTCAAAGCAGATGGTTCTACTGAGTTTATCTTAAACTACAAACGAAAAGAGTTTACCGTAACTTACCAAGTAAACTACCACAATCAATTCCCTGGAACCACGGTTTCAAATGAACCTCAAACTCACAAAGTTAAGTATCAAGAGAAAATTAAAGAACCAGATCCTGCGCCAAAACTAGAGCGACACGGCCGCACTTATACCTTTAAACACTGGCAACTTGAGTCTACTATGAACGGAGTATACACAGAGCAAAGTCCATATAACTTCAACACCAGAGTTAACCGCAATGTTGATTTAGTTGCTTACTTTGAAGAAAAAATTGAAAAAGTTAACTACAAAATCGTACATATGCTGGAAAAACAAGGCGAAGACAGTGCACTTAACGGACAATACGACAGAATTGAAGAACTTCAGCAAGATAAAAAAGTAGAAGATGGTGCTACTTACCGAGATTACTCAGCACTAGACGATAACTTATACGAAAAAGACTTAGCACACCCAGATAATCTGCTTAACGCACAGCTTAATACTGGCGATAACACTACCGAAGTTCGCCAATACTATAAGTTAAAAGAAACCACTGTTAACTTTAGAAAAACTCTAGGTATTGAAAATTTCGGTTCTGCCGAAACTATATCGGTTAAGAAAACCCGCAAAATTGACTTGCCTAACTATAATTTAAAGGCAAACTACGAGTTTACAGGTTGGAGTTTAAGTCAAAACGGACCAAGTCAGGCTAAGTTTATCGCAAGCGGCGACAGTATGGATATTTACGCTAATACTAAAATTCTTCAATCTAGAGTTAAATACACTATTTTAACTCAAAGGGCAGATGGTGGATACGATACAACTTACGAAACTAAAAATGCGTTAATCGGTTCAGTTCACACAGCAAGTTATGCAAATCCAAACAGTTCTATTTACCAAGACCCTCGATTCAACCCTACTCAATTTACTGTGAGCGCAAATGAAAATGAAAACCAAGTGACTGTAACCATTGACAGAAATCTCTACACAGTTACTTTTGAAGTTATAGGTCATTCTGGCACTATTCTAAATAGAGTGATTAGGCATGGCGTTGCAATTGGAGCGATTGATGAAAGCCAGTTTTCAGCAGATGGAAATGGTATTATAAAAACTGAACTAGATGGTATGGAAAAAACTAAGGAAGAAATCGAAAGTTTCTTAGTTCAAAAAAACCATAAAGTAACTTTGCATATCGGCAGACTTATTAAGAAGTTTGGTAAATACCCACAAACTAAAGTTGACAATCCTGCAGGAATTCGTCATTTAGAGGACAAAAATCATAGTCTTAATTTTAACGCAAAAGGCAAATACTACACTATGCAGTTTACTCGTAGTTACTGGCAAGACAATGCCGGCAATAAATATGAAAAATACAATGGTCAATACTTTAAAATAGAAGATGTTATTTTTGTTAAAATTCCTAAACTAAACACTTGGTATACCGATAAAATCATTGACTTTTCACCTTTTAACATCTCTAACTCAAATTATCCTGATGATGCAATACCTGAACGTTCCATCTTTAAAGCATTGGTAAATGATATCGGAAAAGTTTTAGGTGGCGAAGTCCATATGCCAACTTATGATACCGGTGATTTTAAAGTTAAACCTGCTTATGACGCAGGCATACAGTCTCGGTTAATAAAAGAATCAACTGACTATGCCAAAGCAATTTTAGGTCCTGATGCAGATAATTTCAATTATCGTGGTTTTGATGTAAGCTCTCTTAATACTGGTGGCAATAGTTTTTATTATCGTAAAAGAAACAATCAGTTATGGTGGCTCGGTACAAAGGTAGATTACCCTTCCGCTCTCGCTAATCTCGTCAGAACCGACAATATCTTGGGCAGTAGCGGTATGGGTAGTGTTTTTGGTGTAGTAGTTTGCATTAGGTAGTTTTCTTCTTTTCTTTCCACAGCAATTTATTTCTGCTTTGTCCTGAAGTTGTTATGTCTTTTACTTTTTAGAAAAAGTAATCTTCAAATTTGTTTAATTGGCTTTTAAAAAACTTTATAGGTTTATCAAAAAGTCTGTTACTGATTTCTATTTGCACATATTTCTACACTAATTTCTTACTCTACTTCACTTTGCATATTGAAGCGAAGTAGAGTAAGAATTCAATAATTTTCAAAAATTGAAATATAAAACCAGAAAATATTTAAATTACTTTTATTTAATTTTTATAATAAATCCATAATTAAACTTTAAATAAAGGTAATTTAAATATTTTAATTACAAGAGAACTACATAACTT
This sequence comes from uncultured Acholeplasmataceae bacterium, assembly GCA_963544075.1. Lineage (GTDB taxonomy): Bacteria > Bacillota_I > Bacilli_A > Acholeplasmatales > Acholeplasmataceae > CALISC01. Next base: position 6,261 of record CAUUDV010000021.1, read on the forward strand.
ACATATTTTAAAAAAGAGAGGCTTAACTATGCAAAATAATAAAAGAAAAGGTTTAATAATTTCGGCATTATTTATCTTTGCCTTAATTTTAACTACTTTATTTTTAATTCTTTCATTTATGCATCCCACACTCAATTTAACTAAAGCCAGTGGCTTTAGCCAAAAAGACTTAAAAAAACAGTCGCAAAAACTGCGCTTTGTAGTGCCAGATACTATTGACACAACTAAAACTACCTATATTTCAATTAAAAAAGAGTGGTTTGAGAGTTCTGGTCTTGGCAAAATTACAGAAATTAAAGCCAAACCTGGCAAATACCTAGCACTAGATTTTACAGACCGACAATACGACTCTGAAGTCTTTACAATTTACACTAAAAACTGGTTTGGAGTTAAAAAACAACACGACGTAATTGTAGACTACTCAAATTATTTGCGTGTGTTTTTCCCAGAGTCTTACGATGGCGCAGTTCCTCGTAAACCCATCATTCTTCCGTATTCTAAATTAGAGTCTGACTACAGAGACAAACTGGAAGAGCTTCGCAAATACGACTCTTTTTTTGCCTACGACAAAAAAGGTTTAGTTGAGCCTAACGCTGTTAGAAGTGAAGAAGTTTTCAACAAACAAAACGCACAAGGTCGCGCATTTATTGTTAACAACAACACCCGCATTTCTTTAGTTTATGATTTTGTGCTACCTGGTATTTTTAAAAACCAATCACAAAAAACTCAAGTTTACGAGCAAGTTGAAAAAGCAGTTGGTAAAGCCAAAACTTATGACCCTGCAAATCAAGGTCTTGAAATTAAGTTCAATACCCCTCCTTTTTATATTACTAAGTTCCTAGGCTGGTATTACACAGATCCTGCAGGCAACCGTGTTGACTTGCTACCAGGTCAAGAGTTTCAAATTCCTGCCTGGGTGAAATCTGAACTTAGACTGATTGCTAAATACGAAATGACTACAGATACAAGTAAATTAGGACCAGCATTAGATAAACAAGGGTTGGTTTCGGTTTCTTATTTTGACGGACCTGAGCGCGTATTTTTTGACATTGTCAGAAAAGGCACGCTACTAAAAGAGCGAGTTTACGCAAAACCAGGGTATGCTTATCAAGGCTGGTACACAGACCCTGAACTGACTAACAAAGTAGATTTTAGCAAAGCCACAGCAGACACTCACACTGTGCTTTACTTAAAATCTAAAGAAAGACCAGAAACTCATGCACAAACCCACACTGTAAACTTCATTACTAAAATTCACGCAAATCAATTACTTCCACTTACCGTTAAACACGGTGAAAAACTTGACTCAAACTACTCACTTCCAACTACTGTGTCTTATCTAGATAGCGAAGGTGATTTACATGAACTTGATTACTGGAGCCTAGTTGACCCAATTACTGGCACTAAGACTAGATTTGATTTTAGTACTCCGATTACTGAAGACATTACACTTGAAGCTGTACTTAAGAAAAGACTGATTCCAAACTCTAAGTACACAATAAAGCGATACTTTGAGTCACTTGAACATCCAGGTGAGTTTATTGAAGACATATCTAAACAAGAAGAGGTCATTGGCCAGGTTCCAGGTCAAGAAGTTGAATTACTTCCGCATCAATACAGAGCCACAGAAGGATTTAATTTACTTAATTCAACTGTTTTAAAAAAGACAATTGAAAGAGACGGAACCACAACATTTGAACTTAAATACTTACGTAATCGCTATACAGTTACTTACGAGGTTAATTACAACGGCAATCACTTTACCGGAGTAACTACTTCTGACCAACCTAGTCAGACTGTTCTATACGAGGGTAAAGCGACTAAACCAACAACCCCTTCACTTACTAAACTAGGATACACATATACATTTAAACACTGGCAACTTAAAGATGAAATGGGCAATTCCTACAAGGAAACTACTGAATTTGATTTTGAAAACACCAAAATCACTAAAAATACAACTTTAGTTGCTTATTTTGAAGAAACACCAAATTTAGTTAACTACACGATTAACCATGTACTTCCTGGTTTAAATAATGCAGCCGGAGAAACAAAACCAGAAATCAAACAAGCTACCGTAGATACTAGTTTAACTATTGATGAAAACAATGCTAACCCTGCTTATCTAGCGGGTTTTGAGCCGATTGCAAACAGTGAAACTAAAAATATTGAAGCAGACGGATCTACTGTATTTACTATTAACTACCGTCGCCGTAAGTTTACAGTAACTTACGAAGTAAACTACAATGGCAACCATTTTAATGCAACCCCATCATCACAAGACCCTGAAACTGTTGAGTATGAAGCAACTGCAACTAAACCAAGCACCCCTACTTTAACTAGAATTGGTTATACTTACACATTTAAACACTGGCAACTAAAAAACGGAAAGGCTTATGAACAAGCCGCTGAATTTGATTTTGAAAACACCAAAATCACTAAAAATACAACTTTAGTTGCTTACTTTGAAGAACAAGCAAACTCAGTTAATTACACAATAAATCATGTACTGCCTGGTTTTTAATGGTGCAGTTGGTGAAACAAGGTCAGAAATTAGACGAGCAATTGCAGATACTAGTTTAACTGTTAGTGAAACTAACGCAAACCCTGCTTATCTTGCGGGTTTTGAACCGATTGTAGGTAGTGAAACTAAAAATATTGAAGCAGACGGATCTACTGTTTTTACTATTAACTATCGTCGTCGCAGGTTTACAGTAACTTACGAAGTAAACTACCTGAACCACTTTGAAGGCACTCCGTCTGTTCAAAATCCCGAAACTGTTGAGTATGAGGCTAATGCTACTCAGCCGCCTATGCCAACAATTACAAAACACGGACGAACTTACACATTTAAACACTGGCAGTTAAAAGATGAGACAGGCAATTCATACAATTTAACCACTCCTTTTGACTTTAACACCAAAATCACTAAAAATACAAACTTAGTTGCCTACTTTGAAGAGACAATTGATAAAGTGAACTATAAAGTAGTTCATTATCTTGAAAAAATTGGTGAAGACAGTACACTAAACGGTCAATACGACAAAATAGAAGAAGTTCAACAAGACCAAAAAGTAGAAAATGGTGCTGCTTATCACGATTACTCAGCACTAGACCCAAACTTATATGAAAAAGACACAACGCATCCGAATAATTTGTTAAACTCACAACTTTCAACTGGTGACAACACAACTGAAGTTCGCCAATACTATAAGTTAAAAGAAATAAACGTCAAGTTTGAAAAAACTGAAGGTATTGACAGCTTTAAAACAGCAGAAACAATTATGGTTAAAAAAACCAGAAAAATTACTTTACCTGAGTTTAACTTAAAAGCCACATATAACTTTCTAGGCTGGAGTTTAAGCGAAAACGGTCAAGTTCAATCTAAGTTTATAGCAGGCGATGAAAACATTAAAATATACGCACAAACCGAACTTCAAAACAGAGCAATCACTTACACTGTTAAAACTCAAAAATCAGATGGTAGTTACACTATAAACACTGAGACTAAGAGCGAAAAAATCGGCACAAATCACACTGTTGCTTATGCAAACCCAGACAACACTGTGTATCAAAACCCAGTATACAGTGTGGCTAATTTGACTGTAAGCGCAGATGAAACTCAAAACAAAGTAACCGTTACTATCAACCGCAAAACTTACACAGTGACTTATCAAGTTGACGGTCACGCGTCTACTATTCCAAATAAAACATTTAGACATGGCGAAAAACATGGCGAAATTAATGAAAGTAAGTTTGAAGCAGATGAACTTGGCATTGTTAAGTTAGAACTAGACAATATTCAAAAGACCAAAGAAGAAATCAAAAACTTATTAGTTACAAAAAATCATATAATAAAGGTTTATGTAGGAGAACCTAAAAAAATAGCAGGTAAATACCCGCAAACTAAGGTTGATAGTCCTGCTGGAATACAATTTGAGAGAGACGACGTTCGTGAGCTTAAATTTAATTCTAAGGCTGTTAACTACACAGTAAATTTCACTCGCAAATACTATAAAGACAGTTCAGGCAATAGATACGAAATGTACAATGGCAATTACTATAAGTTTGAAGATGTTGAGTTTGCAAAAATTCCTAAACAAAGAACTTGGTTTACTAAACACATTATTGACTTTTCACTATTCAACATTTATTACAATGGTTACTCTGATAACGGCAAACCTGAGCATTCTATTTTTAAGGCAATGGTTGAAGAAATTGGAAAAATTATCGGTGTAACTACTTATATGCCCACATATGATGATGAAGATTTTAGTGTTAAACCTGCTTTGGGTATTACTAATCAAAACGACAAATTAGCACGTGATTCTACTGATTATGCCAAAGCAATTTTAGGTAATTTTGGTGGTCATCAAACTAGCTATTATCGTGGTGTTGACTTAAATCCTTTTGCAGAACCAGGTAATTTAATTGCTAATTACCACTGGCGCAGCAGATGGCAATGGTGGCTCGGTACTCAGTATCCTCGCTCTAACCCAAGCGCGCGCCATATCCGCCGCGGTGGCCTACTGAACGACAGCGATACCTACTCCGTTTATGGTGTAGTAGTTTGCATTAGGTAGTCTCTTGACCCCTTGACGCTGGTACTTTCTTTCATTTCTGTTTTAAATATTTTCCCACTGCGTGGCTTTCTCATGTGGAACAATTGCTTATTTTGGTTTAAGGTGAGTAGACTTTATTGCTACAACTTTATCTGACTACTATTAGTTTGCTAAATCTATTTGTAAAAAATACGCAATTATAAGTTTACAACAAAAAGCATATCACTAAATGAGTTAAATTTGTGTCTTGCTTATTATTCTTAGTTTTATAAATTATCATATAGTGTATGTGGTTGAGAATTCTTTACTTTGATATTGTGGTAAAATCGAGAATTCTTAAATAAAATGTCTAATAAAAAAAAGCCGATGGAAACATCGGCTTTTTTTTATTGTATGAAGTTGGTTTGAAAAAACTCAAGCTCAAAACTAACGTTTTGAAAATTGAGGTGCGCGGCGAGCTTTACGAAGACCGTATTTTTTGCGTTCTTTAACGCGTGGGTCTCTCGTAATCAGTCCTGCTGGTTTTAGAATTTGTCTAAGTTCAGGGTTTAGTTCAAGCAAGGCTCTGGTAATTCCAAGGCGAATCGCTCCGGCTTGACCAGAAATTCCACCACCATTTACGTTTGCAGAAACGTCGTATTGACTTTCTAAGTTAGTTAAAGCAAGCGGTTGCATTACGTCAAGGCGAACAGCCGCAGAGGCAATATAGTTGCTAAACTCGCGACCATTTACTAAAAACTTACCTGTACCTTTAGTTAAGATAACTCTTGCAACTGAGTTTTTGCGACGACCAGTTCCTCTAAATTGTACTAATTGCATAATTATTTAACCTCCAAGACAGTTGGTTTTTGTCCACTGTGTCTGTGATCTTGATCAGCGTAGACAAAAAGTTTTTTGCCAATTTGGCGACCTAGTCTAGTTTTTGGAAGCATTCCAAGAATTGCTTTTTCAACTAATTTAGTTTGGTCTTTAGCATGCACATCGCGAGCAGCGATGGCTTTAAGTCCACCTGGATAGTCAGTGTGGTGATAATAAATTTTATCTGTCCATTTTTTGCCAGTCAATTGAATTTTTGCAGAGTTTACAATTACTACGTAGTCTCCGCAGTCTACATTTGGTGTGTAGTCAACTTTACCTTTACCTTTCAAAATAGAAGCAACGAAAGTAGCCAGGCGACCAAGAGTTTTACCGCTTGCGTCAACTAAATACCATTTTTTTGAGTTATTTGGTTTTGCCATTAGTGTTTTCATAAAAAAATATTGAATCTCCTTTTTTTAATTAAGTTAACTTTTTAAAAAAGGGCTAACTCGGAAATTAAATGTACCTTTAAAATCATACCAAAAAAGGCATTTTAAGTCAAAAATAAAGCAGTTTGAAAAATAACTTACGCTGTTTTTCAAACTGCTTTGCCAAAGTTATTTAGTCTTTATTTTTAACGCTTCTTTTAAATACCCGTGTTTCGGGGTTATACAAGATTTTTTTGGAGTAAATTCTGCTATTTTT
>CAUUDV010000022.1:0-12318 GCA_963544075.1 uncultured Acholeplasmataceae bacterium
CGAAGAACTAGCTAATGTTTTAGGTATATAGTGGTAGAAATTGGGAATTCTTTAGTTAATTGATTTGCGCTGTAATCAAGTAAATATTGATAAAGTTTTACTTTATCTGCTTGGGTAATCGGAGTAAGTGCTTCACCAAAACGGAGTTTGTTTATGGTGTTGAAAAAAATGTAGTCTTGATAAATTATGGTTTCTTGCTGCATAGTTTTTTCGCCAACTAAATAACTACAAGTTCTCTGCATTCTAGCAATAAACTCTTTATTTGTCTTAATTTTGTCAACAACTTGATCTAAGTTAAATGGAGTTATTTTTTCATTTTCAAATCCTGGTTTTTTAACTAACCATTGGTTTTTGCCAGGGACATTTTTAGAAAGCGGACCAAGAAAATACTCAGCCTTAAAGGTAAGCAAAGTTTCTATGTTTTTCTTAGTATCTTCATCTAACGGTGAACACTTAAGAATTTGTCTCAATTCCGCTAAATGTAGTTGATTCATAACTTCGCGGCTATACTCAAAATTAGTTGGAGTGTAGAGTGTATATCCTGTGTTAACATCTTCAAAATTAGGATTTTCAGAAAGTAAGTATTTCGCAAAATCCTTAAATTCAGGTCCTTTACTTTCTGCTTCCGTTAAGAAATTTACCTTTATCTCTTCGTTTTGAAAATAATCTGTTAGTATTTTTTTAAGTTCTTTAATAAAACCATCTTGATAAGCCTTTAAAGGACGCTTTTTACCTGATTTATATCCTTTGCCATTTCCAATAAATTTCTCGTAAATTCCGTCTTTTTTAAAGATTTTTTTATATATGTCTGTTCCTTTAAAAAGTGTTTTTAAAAGGTAAGTTGTGTGTTTGTGGTTATCAAAAAGTTTTATTTTAAAGACATAAATAGTCTTAGCGTCTCCACTCAAAATCTTTTCTGCTTGAATGATTGAAAAATATGAAAACATTTTTTCAATAGTGTGGTTTACTTCATCTACCTCTGTATTTAAATCATTAAGTTCATTTTTCTTAAATGTTAGACCAGTTTTATCGCTTACACCAAAAAGCTCTTTGAAATTAATGACATTTCCAATAATTGCTCTGTAGATATAACCAGGAATGTTATTTTTTATTTTAGCGCTTTTATCTTCAAAGTATTTGTTAATTTCATCAATAACCTCTTCTTTTTTAAGAATCTCTTTTTCGTCTTCGCTATTTGCGTTCGCAAATTCCAAAACCTCTTCTACGATTTCGTTAAGCAAAGTTGCTTTTTGTTCATCAACATTTGCCAGATTAGAAAAATCAAGGTCAGAAGCAATTAAAAAGTGCCCACGGTTTTTTAGCATGTCGTGTGCTGCTAAAAATAAAAAGCGATAATATAAACCATGTGCTTTAAAAGATTCAATTTTTTCTGAATTAGTAAGCGCTTCTCTTAAATGATAAATAGTGGGAAAGTCTTTGAAGTAATCTTTATCCTGGTAGTTTATATCTTTAAAAAGTATGTTTGAGCCTTTGTGGGTTTGAGTAAGATGCAGGTTTTTAAAGAAATCCTTATCTTCTTTTAATACATGGTCTTTAAGCAGGCCTTTGAGTAAATTTAAACGCCAGATTTTTTTGCCTAAAGTTCTTCTCGCAGAGCGTGCACTTCTATATTTTGCAGAGTCTTCTGCTGCATCAAAAAGTCTAGCACCATAAAGGCGCTTGCCTTTTCTGACCACAATTTGGTCTGTTTTGTCGCCAGAATCCCAGACTACTGCCCAACCAATGGAGTTTGTGCCCATATCAAGCGAAATTCCGTAGTTAGGCTGTTTTTTAGCAATATCATTTTCAGAAACTGCATCATTTAAGTTTTGTTTTTCTTTTTTATTTTTTTTCTTTTTATAAATTTTTTAAATCAAAAAAAAAAAAAAAAAAAAACGTTTTTTTGATTGAAATTAATACATAAGTATGATAACATATTTACAGCGGAATTGCACATCTAGGTTCAAATAAGATGGTCTTTGGTTTGCCAAAGATTTTTCGCACATATTAGAGCTTGTCTCATTAAAAAAGCCCTTAATGGGCTTTTTTAATTTTTGAAAATAAATTTAAAATAAACCGAAAGGATTTAAATACAATGGACTTTATTGGAATTGCTATATTAAAAGTTGGAATTGCCTTAGTGGTGGGTTTTTTTGGTGGTAAAATTGCACAAAAATTTAAACTGCCATCTGTCTCTGGCTACTTAATCGCTGGGCTTTTCCTTGGACCTTCAATTGCTTTATTTACACCGTTTGAAGGTTTTATCACTGTATCTGAAATGAGTAATTTAAACTTCATTAAAGAGATTGCTTTAACTATAATTGCTTTTTCAATTGGCTCTGAGTTTGGCTTTAAAAACTTAAAGAAAATTGGAAATAAAGTAGCAATTATTACTCTGCTTGAAGTTCTAGGTGCTGTGCTTTTAGTTTTTATCTTAATTTTATTTATTCCAAAACCTGCAGAAATTATGCAAAACAGTGCAGGTAAATACGCCTACCTACCATTTTCAAAGAGCAATTTAGCATTTACAATGTTGCTCTCTGCAATGGCTGCAACTACTGCGCCTGCCGCTACTTTGCTAGTGATTAAGCAATACAGAGCACACGGCCCTGTTACTAAAACTGTTTTGCCAATTGCTGCACTTGACGATATTTTTGGAATTATTGCCTTTGGTTTAATCTTTGCTGTTGCCAAAGTTATCTTGCCTCACACCACAGGTGGTGCCACAACTTCTTTGGCATTTGGTGTTGCCAAGCCATTTATTGAAGTTTTTGGCTCAATAATTGTAGGTATTTTAGTCGGAGTTGCTCTGGCTTTTCTTGCAAATATGTACGACAAAGACCGAGATGACATTCAAGTACTTGGCTTTGCTTCTGTAGTAATCTGTCTAGGTCTGTCTTACTTTCTTAAAAAAATAAGCAATGGTGCTGTGGAAATTTCGCCCCTACTTGCAAACATCGCAGTTGGAGCCTCGGTTGCTAATTTAGTTAAAAAACCACACAGGACATACAACGCAATGAATGACTTTTCAACTCCACTATATATTTTATTCTTCACGCTTTCTGGAGCCTCACTTGACCTTAGAATGTTTGGCCGAACTAGTCCTGTGCTTTTTGCAATTATCGCTCTTTACATTATTGGCCGTTCTGTTGGAAAGTATGTCGGTGCTTCAGTTGGAGCGCGGGCTGCTAAAGCTGACCCGATGGTACAAAAATACATTGGCTTTGCCCTACTTCCACAAGGCGGGGTGTCGCTCGGTTTAATTGTAATTGTTGCCAACTCCATGCGGGAGTTTGGCGCCACAATTGCGGCAATCATCTTAATTACCACCTTGTTTTTTGAAACTACAGGTCCGCTATTTTCTAAGTTCGCGATTTCCAGAGCTGGTGAGATTAACGGACTTGATAAGTTTAACGAAGTTACTTTTTAATTCAAAATTATTTTTTAAAAAAGGAGTAAATTATGGAAGCATTATTTATTGTTTTAAATGACACTGATCACCTTGAAGATATTATGGAGAAGTTCTTAGAACTTGGTGTAAAAGGTGCAACCGTGGTAGATAGTGACGGGATGGCTGGTTATATCGTGCGTTCGCACCCTGGTATGAACTCACTTCTTTCTGGACATTTTGCTAAACTTGGCAAAAGCTACAATCCGAATAGCAAAACCATTTTTACAGTTGTCAAAGACCACGAAATGGCAGACCGAGTAGCCGGTGCGATTAAAGAAATTTTAATTAACACTGAAAAGAAAATTATTGGCTTTATGTTTACGGTTCCTGTTTCTAAAATCTACACTCTGTCTAACCACTAATTTAACAAAAAACTACCTTTTTTCTTTAGTCTTAACTTGCCTAAATTGAAAAAGTATTTTTTATTTTATATAATTAACTAACTAAAAGGAGCAAGACTTGGACTTAATTAAAGCAAACAATTTAATAAAAATTTACGGTAAAAAAGAAACACAAGTAGATGCCCTAAAAGGCATATCTTTTTCAGTGGCAGATGGCGAAATTGTTTGTATTTTAGGAAGGTCCGGTGCAGGTAAATCAACACTGCTAAATATCCTTGGCGGTATGGACACCGCAACTTCAGGTAGTCTACTTTTTAAAACTCACAACATCAGCACTTACTCAGAACGCGAACTAATTGAACACCGACGCCAAGAAATTGGCTTCGTTTTTCAGTTTTATAATTTAATTTCTAACTTAAATGTGTATGAAAACGTGGAAATTGCGCGTTTTGGTAAAAACTCATTTAACTCAAAAGAAATTCTTAAAAGCGTAGGCCTAGATAAACGCTTAAAGAACTTTCCAAAACAACTTTCGGGTGGAGAACAGCAAAGAGTTGCGATAGCTCGTGCACTTGTTAAAAATCCAGACCTTTTGCTTTGCGACGAGCCAACTGGAGCACTTGACATTAAAACTGGAATTGAAGTTTTAAAAATTATTCAAAATTTAAATAAAGAACACAAAAAAACCATAATTATCGTGACTCACAACTCAGAGATTGCAAAAATTGCAGACCATGTAATTGAACTAAAAGACGGCCAGATTTTTAGAGATTTTAAAAATAAAACTCCGTTGGCAGTTGACGAACTTAAGTGGTGATGTTTAGTATTTTAAATAAAAAAATATTAAGAACTCTGCGCAAATCAGCTAAGCAGTATGTTGCGCTATTTTTAATTTTGACTTTATTTTTCGTGCTTTTTTTTGGCTTGGTTGCCTCTTATCGCGACCTTAAAACCAGAGTTGAAAAAGTCTACAGAGAAAGCAATTTAACACACTCCTTGATTGCCAATACTTACCTAAAAGAAGAAGACAAAGCACGCGCAAAAAAAGCACTTTACAATATCGGGCTAAAGCCTAGTGACTACGAGATGGACACCAGAGGCTCGGCTTTCCTTAACTTAAAATTAGCAACTGGCTTTACTGAGTCTGAAATCAAAAGCAGTGCTAGAGTTCGCAAACTAAAGACAGACATTGAAAAATACAAAAAATACATAAACTCTGGTTTTATTGCTTCTGAATATGATGTGACTTTAACTAAAAAACCCATCTGGCAAGAGCGAATTTCAAAAAGTTATGTGGTATACAACCACGAACGAAAAGAAATTAAAAACCCGCAGCGCGGGTTTTTTATGAAAGTAGATGAGTTTAAAAGACTACCTAGAGTTGGAACTCCTGTTGAAATAGATGTGCCAAAGAAATACCTTGAACTGTTGCTTTCGGAAAAAGGCTACAAAATTGACCACAACACAGGAGAAATCGTTTATAAAAACGGAGACTTGGCGTTTAAAGGTATAGAAAGACTGTACTTTGACGGTAATTTTGAAAGTATTTTGACTAACCGTTCGTATCTAAAAGACCAAACTGGCCAAAACCTACCATATCAATTTAACGAAACATTTTTGTCATACACAGCACTACGTGGCTTTTTAAAGTCAATTGCAGAAAACAAAACTAGACTAAAAATTGTTGTGCCTATTGCAGGATACGTATATACCGGTGAAACCATTCAAAAAAATGTCTCTCAACTTCAGGCTTTTTTAGATACCGAAACTTTGTTTTACGAACTAGGTCTTCAAAAACCTAAACTAACTGGGCTCTTGGCCGGCATTCAGATGCTAAATGACTTTATAGTTTGCCAACAAACTGCTGAGTTTAAAAAAGAATTTAAAGAAAATAACTTAGTAAACTTTAAACCTCTTACTAAAAGTAAAAAAGACTACGAAACTCCTAACTACAACGGCGACTACTTTGCTTTGCTTAGACAAAACTACAAAGACGAGTTTTTCAAGGACTTATTTGCGCAAGTTGAGCGCCTATACAGTTTCCCTGGAGTTAAAGAAAAACTACTTAGCAAGGAAGTTCAACAAAACAAAAAACTTTTAGTTGAATTGCTTAAAATCCCACAATTTCCAAACCAAATAAATGTGCGTTTTTTAAACTCTAAAAACCCAGAAAACACAGCCAAAGAGTTTATTTTAGAATACGAACGCTTACTTAAACAAGACACCAAAAGCGACAAAACCGTCTCTAGCAGATTCTTATATGCTAAAACTGGACAAACTCTATTTACAAACAATGTAGTAAACGAAGACGTTAATCTGACTTTCTACTCAGCATTTATCTATCCACTCGTTTTCTTTTTAGTTTCTCTACTGATTTTTGTAACTACATCTTCGCAGTTAATTATTAGAGAAAGTAAAGAAATAGGCACAATGAAAGCAATTGGAATTAGTAGAAAACAAATTTTTTGCCACTACCTAAAAATTAACTTGCTTTTGGTATTTAGTTCACTTGCGGTTGCTTTAATAATTTCTCCGTTTATTGTTCCCCTGGTTCTGAAAACCAAATACAATTTGCTTTACAATCTACCCAAATATCACTATATCTTTCCGTGGTTAGAAGTTATGCTGTCGTCTGCTTTGGTAATTTTAATTACTAGTTTAATTCTTTTTTTAGTAATCAAAGCAGAACTTAAGAAAAACCCAGTTGAGTCAATGCTTGGAACAACAACCAATTCCGGTATGAAAAAAGCAAGATCCGTAAAACGACACTTTATGGTTGCAATTGCTTTTAGAAACATTAAAATCAATTTATTTAGATCGCTTCTAACAATAGTCGGAGTCGCTGGCTGTACAGGTCTAGTTATTGCTTCTTTTGGAATTATTGACACCATTAACAAGGGAATTGACAACGACCTTTACAGTTACTACAACAATGTAGACGCCGCAATGCTGCACCTACGTGGAAAGTCCAGAGAAGTTTTGAGTAGTCTTTCAAAACTTGAAATCAAAGGTAAAAAGGCTGTTTACTACGCGGAACCGCTTTACAACGAAAACTCCTTCGTGCAAACGGAAAACGGCCAAACAAAGCGAGTTTCACTGCTTGGTATTTCTAAAAACTCAAAGTTTTATCACCCTCAAAACGGGGTTCGCCGACTTGGCGAAAAAGAGGTATCTATTTCCAAAAGAGACGCCAGAGCCTTGGGGTTAAAAGTTGGCGACTACTTGTCGTTTACAATACTTGGTGAAACTTACCGTTTTAAAGTTGCTGAAATCAGAGAAACCTTTTTTGTAAACGGAGTTATCTTTAACCGAGAAGACTGCGCAAACGAACTGCTTGACAGCACTAATGTAATCTACGCAAAACTTGCGGAAGGCATTACTAAAAAAGACATAACTAAGGTTCTGAACCACAACTTTATCGGCAGCGACAATAACTTTGGACTTGCCGAAATCAAAGACCAAGAAGCACTTGGTTATATCGGCAAAGTTATAGAAAGCAGAGAAATTCAACGAATAATTTCTAAAGTTACAGATGTAGTTTACTCATCTGCGATTACTCTTTTAAGTTTTGCGATAATTTTGGCAATTGTTGTACTTTACAACTTAGTTAGATTAAACTTTGAAGAAAGGCTAAGAGAAATTGCTACTTTAAAAGTCCTTGGTTTCTTTCAACATGAAATCGCGATTTCTATCTTTATTGAAATGCTAACGCTTTCTTTAATAGGACTTACAATAGGGCTGGCGTTTGGTTATCCTTTCCTTTATTTTTACCTTAGTATTAACGAAGTTTCTTATATTAACTTCATGTATAACATTGAATGGATATCTTATGTTTTTACAATTGTTTTAATTGTGTTTGTAAACGCTGTACTTTCGTTTTATATGGCCTTTAGAGTAAAAAAAGTACCAATGGTTGAATCACTAAAATCTGTGGAGTAGCAAGATGAAAAGAGCAATTTTAACTCGTATTTTTGAATTAAATGCACTGGCTTTTTTAGTGCTAATGTCTTACTTTTTTCGACCAATTTGGCTAATTCCTATTTATTTTATTTCAGCGCTGGCTTTGATTTATTTACAAGGTGCTATTGTGATTTTAAGCATGATATTTCTACTACCAAATCAACCAAATAAAAAAATATTTGGCTTTCTACTAACTAATTCAGTGTATTTTTTAAACCTCTATATTTTTAGACAAAAATATGTTTTTAAAGGTATTGAAAACATTGATAAAAACAAAACTTACTTATTTGTTTCTAACCACAAATCAGAACTAGACCCATTTGGTTATTTAGAGATATACGATAAATTAGCGCTAGCCTTTACGCCAAAATCAGAACTTTATAAATCCCTGATTTTAAGAAAAGTTTTTAAAATGCTAAACTGCATCAAAATCTACAGGGCAGACATTAGAAAAACTTTAGTTGAAATGAACATTGGCATTCAAAAAGCACAAGCAGGTCAATCTTTTTTAACCTATATAGAAGGTGGGATTAAAAACCGAACACTTGAAGAAATTGAAGAAGTAAAACCGGCAGCTTTGAAACTTGCCTACAAAGCAAAGGCCGAAATTATGCCAGTGGCTTCATTCGGGATGGTCCAAAAAAACAAGTTTTTTCCTTTAATTAGAAAGACTGTCTATCTTTACTTTTTAGAGCCGATTTCTTATAATTCATATTGTTTAGAGCCAACTGAAGACCTGGCTTTAAGATTAAAAGACCAAATAAACTTAAAGATTAAACAACATAAGGAGGAAATGTCTCATGACAATGTATGATTTGATTTTAAAAAAACGCAACAAAGGTATTTTAACTGACGAAGAACTGACTTATATAATTACTGAATACACAGCCGGTCGTGTGCCAGATTACCAAATATCTGCACTACTTATGGCGATTTACTTTAACGGAATGACTCCAGAAGAAGCAACTTCTCTCGCCCTAATTATGGCAAAATCAGGTGAAATACTTGACCTTTCTAAAATTAACGGAGTTACAGTTGACAAACACTCAACTGGTGGAGTTGGTGACAAGGTTTCTTTAGTTTTAGCACCAATGCTAGCAGCCTGCGGTGTTAAGTTGGCTAAAATGTCTGGCCGCGGACTTGGACATACAGGTGGAACCATTGATAAACTTGAGTCTATCCCTGGTTTTCAAGTAGAACTTGCACCAAGTGAGTTTATTGACCAAGTTAACAAAATTGGTGTATCTATAATCGGGCAATCTGCCAATATCGCACCTGCTGACAAAAAACTATACGCTCTTCGCGACGTTACTGCAACAGTTGACTCAATTCCGTTAATTGCTGCGTCTATTATGTCAAAAAAACTAGCGTCTGGTGCTAAATGTATTTGCCTTGACGTTAAATGCGGAAGTGGCGCTTTTATGAAAAACCAAAAAGACGCCGAAGCACTAGCTAGTCAAATGATTTCAATTGGTAATTTAGCAGGTCGTAAAATGGCGGCAGTCATTACTAATATGGACGAGCCACTTGGCCATAAAATCGGTAACTTACTTGAAGTTATGGAAGCATATGATAACTTAAACGGCAAAATTACTCCTGACTTAATGGAAGTCTGCATGACAATTGGCTCAATTTTACTGCAAAACGCCAAAAGTGTATCTGAATCTGTGGCTAGAGCAGAACTAAAATCCGCTGTTGAAAGTGGCCGTGCTAAACAAGTATTTTTAGATTTTGTTAAAGCCCAACACGGAGATATTTCTGCCTTTAGTGATTTAACTAAATTACTAAAGGCTAAAAAATTTGAACTAAAAAGCCCAGAAAGCGGTTATATTGCTAAGTTTGATACAATCAAAATTGGCGACGCTGCTCGTTTACTTGGTGCCGGTAGACTTTCAAAAGAAGACGTGCTAGACATGGCAGTTGGTATTGACTTAATTAAAAAAATTGGTGCTAAAGTTGAAAAAGGTGAAACTATTGCCATAATTTACCACAACGAAAAAGGCCTTAAAGAAGCCGTTGATACTCTACTTGGTTCAATGACTATCTCTAAAACTAAACCAGCTGACACTGTGTTAATTGAAAAGGTACTTCGTTAATATTGTCAAAAATGAATCAAGGCGATGAACCTAATCAAAAACAAAACAACGAAACAAGCAACCAAAAACTAAAATTAACACGTCTTTTAGTTGAAGGTTCAGCAGTTGTTGCTTTAGCAGTTGTCTTTTCAATACTAGGTAAGTTTACCGCAGCACCTTTTAAAATTTCACTTTCAATGCTACCGCTTATCTTGTTTGCTTTTAGAACAGGGTCTGTCTATTCTTTGTTAGTTTCTTTTACCTACAGCATCTTTAATATGTTTTCAGACGGCGCGCCTGTGCACATTGGCTCTGTTTTTTTTGACTACATTCTACCTTTTTCTCTACTTGGTTCTGTGTTTTTGTTAAAAAAAGTTGTGCAAGACATTTCTTTTAAATCTTACTTAATCGTGTTTTTTGCAGTTTTGATTTTATGCGTGCAGCGATTTTTATTTCACACCTTATCAGGTGCTCTTTACTTTGGTAGCAGTAAAAAAACTTTTAGTCAAAACCTAGTGTTTTCACTAATCTACAACGCCAAATATCTTTGGTTGACATCTCTGACTACTATTTATCTAGTAATCGCCTTCTTCAAACCATTGATTAGTAAAGAAAAAATCATCTAGTTCTTGCTCACCGATCATCTTATCTACATATTTTAAATAATTTAAACAGGGGATATCCCCTGTTTTTATTTGGTAGGCATCTTTTAAAAAAGCTGAGTAAGGAATAGATTTTCTTCCGCTTGTATACCAAGGCAAGATATACTTTAAATCCATAACATAGGTTTTTTGATAATAAACCCACTTAAAAATAATAAAGGCTGTGCCTTTATGTGTAAAGACTTGTTTAAGATGTTTGATTTGATGTGGCTGAATATTGGCAAGCGGAAACGAGGTTTTTGAGTTGGTTTCTTTAGCTTCAAAGTCTATGTAGTGTCCTTTATAAATTCCGTTATAATCGGTTGTTGAAGGAGTTTTGTAGTAAGCCTCGACAATTTTTGCTCGTGACCTTTTAGGATAATTTACTCTAACTATTTGCACAGGTGTTGGTTTTTTGTAAATCAAAGCGATTTGATTATCGCGGTAATATTCGTTTGCTATATTGATTTCTCTTTCTAATTCCATTCCAAGTTTTCGCATCTTTTTTCACCTATTTATCTAGTATATATTTAGCATTTGAACATTAAATTACTTAAAACTGCTCATTGATTTATGAATTATTGAACAGTGTAATTAAACTTATATAAATGTGTATAATTTTTAAAAAGTTGCGTTTTTCCTTCAAGGATAAGCGCTAAAACACAAGTCTGAATGCTATAATTTTTGTGTTATGGCAAAAGATGCGAAAAACTTAAAAATTTCAGGTGCAACTGTTCAAAACTGGAAAAGATTGGATAAAAATCTAGAAGAATCTTGCTTTTTTAAAAGAGCAAATAAAACTGAGTCTAAGAAAAAAATAATACCAAAAGAGTATATGAACCTGGGTGCTGAAATTGATTTAATACTTGATGAAATTGATTTTGACAGAGCAACTGAAACAACTATCAACTCGCTAATTTTAAAATATCTTTTTGACTTAAAACTTATATGCAAAACCAACAAAGGTTTTACTTCTCAAAATAAATATATTGCCGGTTTTATCAACACAATTGACAACGATTACTATCAAATT
The DNA here is from genome assembly GCA_963544075.1 of uncultured Acholeplasmataceae bacterium. Lineage (GTDB taxonomy): Bacteria > Bacillota_I > Bacilli_A > Acholeplasmatales > Acholeplasmataceae > CALISC01. The sequence goes on from CAUUDV010000022.1 coordinate 11,502, forward strand.
AACTTTGATTTTACTGCTTATGCTGATGTTGATTTACTTGGATATATCTACCAGTTACTTAAATTTGAAGGTGACAAAAATATTGCAGGTTCTTACTATACTCCTGCAAATATCGTACACAAAATGATAGATGGGCTAGACCTTAAAGATAAAAAAATCTGCGTTCTTTGCTGTGGGTTTCGTGTCATAATAATGACACAGGCAAATAGTCAAGTAACCTAAACTTTCAACCTTTTATGACACTAACTATAAGTAACGCTTATTTACGCTAATAATTTCTTTTTCAATAAACTTCTCTGAAACTCCAATTGCTTTTAGAATTTCTTTTTGCTTTCGTGTAAATGGAAATATCAAAGAATAGTAATCATTTCTTAACAGCAATTGGATTTTTTCAAGTTCGTTGAATGTGGTTTTCATTGTTTCATTTTCTCCAATACTACTGCCCTTAAGCGCTGTAGTTATGTAGGATTTTACAATAAGAGAAATAAAGCCAATAAAGATTTTGGCAACATATGAATTGCTATTTTGTGCATACATTTTAGAAAGAGACAGTTCAGTTTTTAAGTTCTTAAAGAACTTTTCAACTAAGTCTCTTTTTTTGTAAATCGAAAGAATTTCACTTTCAGAAAGAGCCTTAGATGAAACCATAAAATAATAGCCTGCTTTGTCAATTTCTGACTGCATTTTTGTTTTATTTATTGTCACTTTTTTAATTGTTCTGTCTTTGTTAAGTTCAAGGTTTAGATATTTTTGATAAGTGATTAAAGAATTCCCAATTTCTACCACTATATACCTAATACATTAGCTAGTTCTTCGG
>CAUUDV010000023.1:0-12035 GCA_963544075.1 uncultured Acholeplasmataceae bacterium
AAAGAAAAGAAAACTGATAAAGCCAGCAAGGCTCTTAAAGATAAAAAAGAAAAAAACCAAGAACCTGGAGTAATTATTTTAAAAAACCCAAGTAAAACGCTAAAGGGTAAAATCGTAATTTGGGTAATTCTAGGTGCGATGGCGCTTTCATTCGTGGCTGCTTTTATTTCAATTATCTTAAAAGCAAACGGAGTTATTTAGTTAAATTAAATATTTTTTAAAAAAGGTTGATTTATTCAACCTTTTTTTAATTTTCAATCGCTGCTTTGATATCAGCCAGCGTTAATTTAAAGTCTTTAAGTAGTTCTGCTCTAGTTTTTTCTGAAATTAAACAATTATTTAGGTTAAAAGGAATTACTTTTTTGTTTAAATTATGGCGGTTTAAGAAATCTAGAACTAAATCGTAAAGCAGGGAACTTGCTTCTTCAACTACTACTATTTTTGTGTGTTTTTCAACTTGTTTTAAAAAACTAACTTCGTCTTCTATCTGAGAAATCAGTCTTGTATTAACTAGTGTAAAGTTTTCGTTTAAGTTTTGATAAATTTCTTTTAAAATTGGCCCATAACTTAAAACCAAAGTGTCTTTACCAGTTTTAAGAGTCTGCCAAAAAGGCTCTTTTTTAAACTTAATTGAAAAAGTTTCTAGGTCTAGTTCTTTGTTAAGTGGTAGTTTTGGATAAGCAATCGCCTTTAGCCCAGGTAAATCAAAAGTAGAAGAAAGTAGTGTTGCGTAGTCGGTGTCTAGGCCACAGGCAAAAACTTTGGTGTTTGGAAAGCAACTAAGTAATTTAGTAAAGTAAGTACCTTGGTGAGTAGAAGGGTCACGATTTGTTAAAAAGGCTGAGTTTAAAAGTAAAGTTACATCTAAGTTAACTCTGGCAATATCTGAAAGTAAGTAGTCAAGCGAGCGCTGAATAAAAGTTGTGTAATATGGTAAAATTACTTTCTTTTTATTTAAGGCTAAACTAGCCGCCAACATCGCAGAGTTGCCCTCGGCTATGCCTGAGTCTATAAATCTATCTGGGTATTTTTCTTTAAAGTCTTTGGTGAAGTTGCCAAGTTCCATACCACTTTCAATTAAATAAAAATCGCGTAGTTTAGCAAACTCAGAAATAACTTTCCCCATAATGTAAGGAGTTTGAATGAACGTAGAACTACTGTATGAATGATACTTACCGCTTACGTCTGAAACCGCCTCAACAAGCCCTTTTCCCTTAATTGTTTCAATTAAAAAAACAACCGGTTTACGCACTTTTAAAACAGTTTTCAGAGTGTCTATTAAAGCAATAACATCATTGCCTTCTTTAAGGTAAAAAAACTGATAACCAAGTGCTTCAAAGTATGCGCGTGCTTTGCTTGGGTCATTTAAAGTATGTCTAAAAGCGCCAACGTTTTCTACAATTGAGCATTTGTTGTTGTTAATAATAACTGTGCCTGGTAGGTTGTATCCGCTTAAAGTATTTAGTCCTTCAAACGCAATTCCTGCGTTTAGAGCGCCGTCTCCAATAACCGCAATATTCTTGTTTAATGGGTTTGTTAAGACAAATCCCACCAAAGCAGACAGAGACTGAGATGCGTGTCCTGCTTCAAAAAAATCGTATTTAGATTCGCTGTATGCGGTAAACCCAGAGATTTTTCTTTCACTAAAATTAAGAAAACCACTGCCACGACCAGTTAAAATTTTGTAGGTGTATGCTTGGTGTCCAATGTCAAAAAGCAGTCTGTCTTTATCTAAGTCAAGTAAATAAACCAAAGCCACAGTTAGCTCAATTGTTGCTAAATTAGAACTAAGGTGTCCTCCGGACTTTAAGATATTTTCTTTAATGAATTCCCTAATTTCTGCACAAAGTTTAGGCAGGTCTTGGACTTTGAGTTTTTTTAAGTCAGCAGGTAAAAAGTTTAGTAAATTAAAATTACTGCTCATTTTCGATTGCTTTTTTAGCAACCTCTAAAATAGAGTCGGCTTTTTGAATTAGGTCTTTGGTTTGCTTGTAAAGTTCAATTGAAATCATGATGTCGTTTTCTTGATTTAATTTATCAATGTTTTCCTTTATTTTTGCAAACAGTGCTTTTAATTCTAAGTTTTTTTCTGAATTGTTCATATTTTTACTCTCCTTTTATGTTAGTGACAATTACTTTTAAAGTACCATCTTTTAATTTAATTTCAAGGCTGTCATTACTGTTAACATCTTTTACACTTATAACCATTTGCTGGTTTTTAAAAATTAGCGCGTAGCCTTGTTCAAGTTTCTTATTTAAGTCAAAGTTGTTAAGTTGTTCTTTAAAAAGTTCTAACTGAAACTCTTTATTTTTAATAATTTCAGGGATATTTGGTAGTTTTAGTTTAAAGTCAGTAATTTGACTTTGAGCAACACTTAAAGTTTTGTGTAGGTTTGGAAGTTTAGTGGCAAGTTCGTCTAAATACTCTGCGTTTTTATTGTAAGTGTTGATAACTGAGTTTTGGCATCTTTGCAGAGCAACCGCTAGCGTTGCTTGTTTTTTTGAGTAAAGAGCAGCGAGTATTAACTTCGCTTGGTTTTTAAGCAGCATTAGTTCTTGTTGAAGTTTGGTCAACTTACTAAGCGGAGACACTCGCTCTAGTGCTGCTTCGTAGGTTCTCAGTTCTGCGTTTTCTTGGTGTACTTTGTTTTTTAAATTAGTCAAAATTGTGTGGTTAAATTCGGCTAACTTATTTTGAAAATCAGCAGTTGTAATTTGAGTAATTAGTGCCGCGGCATCTGTTGGAGTAGATGCAGAAAGGTCGGCAACATAGTCTGAAATTGAGACATCTCTTTCATGTCCAACTGCAGAAATCACAGGGATTTTAGAAAAATAGATAGCGTCTGCTACTTCTTTGGTGTCAAACGCCTCAAGGTCTTCTTTAGCACCACCTCCGCGTCCAACAATTAAAACTTCTGCTTTGCTTTCCAAGTTTGCGAGTTCTATGGCTTTTTTAATTTCTCGAGCGGCATTTTCACCTTGCACTAAAGTGTTGTAAACAATAAAGTCAATTAAAGGAAAACGTTTATATGCGTTTTCTTTAATGTCTCTGAGTGCAGCGCCTGTAGCCGAAGTTACTATTCCGACTACCGCTGGGTTTTGGGGAACCTTTCTTTTTCTTTCTTTTTCAAAATACCCAAGGGAATTTAGTTCTTTAATTAATTTTTCTTTATCGCGTTTCTTTTTACCCTCACCGTAGTCATAAACTTGCCAAACTGTCGCGGTTATTGAACCACCTTTTTGGTAATAAGAAATAGTGATATCAACTATCACCTGCATACCGGTGTAAGGAATGAAGTCTAGTTTACTTGCAGTACTTTGCCAAATTGCACATCTTAGTGCACTTTCTTTGCCAACTAAGTTAAAGTAAAGATGGCTTTTGGGGTTTTTAGCCTCGTATTCTGAGTAAGTTGCTTTAACTTCGCCCAACACAAAAAAGTGACTATAGCCAAAATTATGTTTAACTAAATCAGCAACATTTTGGCTAAAAAAGTCTACTTCAATAACGTTTTTTTCTGTATTATTTTGAATTTCTACTCCACTCATTTTAAATTAGCAACGATGTTTTGCAGTAACTTGTTGGTAAACTTGTGTTGTTTTTCGTCATCTAAATCCGAAAACAACTTAGTGATTTCAACCGCTTCGTTGATTGCAACCGGTACAGGGGTTTTTAGTTCTTGCATTTCAAAAACCGAGTACTCAACAATTGCTTTATCTAATTTAGAAAGTCTGTCTAAACTGTAGCCGATCAAGGCCTTAGAAATTATTTCGTCAACTTCGTTTACCTTAGTTAAAAATAGTGAAAAAATCTCTTTTTCTTCTTCTGTTAACACTAAATTATTTTCAAGTCCTAAGTTATAAAGATAGATAGATTTAATTAAATTAAGCCTAGTTTGTAGTTCTTTTTTCATTTTATTCTCCAATGACATTTTAGCATAATTTAGTGCCTTTTTAGCCTATCGTAAAGGTTTTTGACCTTGATAAACTTGTTGCTCAAGTGTGCCCGGTTGATTTGTTTTTTAAAGGTAGAAATGTAGATTGACTGAAGTTCAGAAAGTGAACTATAGGGGTGTTTTAATCTTAATTTCATAACTCGCTCTAGTTCTGGGTCAAGTTCAGTTTCTAGGTTTGCAAAAATAAAGTTGATTTGCTTAATTTGTTTAGCAGCAACCTCAGAAGTTTTTTTAATATTAGCAGTTTCACAATTCACTCGGCGTTGCAAAGTAGTCGCCACTTCTCGGTCTATCTTGCAGTTAGTGTAGCGCTCTGCGATTTTATTTAATTCTGAGTGATTTAAAAAATCAACTATTTGGTCAAAAGACTTAATATATAGCAAAAGGTGGTCCAGGCGTTTTGAAATTCTAGCATCTAAATTGTATTTAAGTAAGGTTTTTTGGACAAAAAAACAAGAGTCTGTGTTTTTGAACTTAAACTCTAGGTGGTAGTTTGCAGAACTTGGTGAGTTAATTGAGCCCAGTATTAAAAATAGAGTTTTAAAAAACATGGATTTGGATATTTCTGTAACCACTGAGTTAATTTCTGTCTCAATTGCCAAAAAATCAGAGTGCACAAAAACTACCTTTTTAGAACCATAGTTGACAACTGCTTTTATGTTTAGTTTTTTAAAAGCAGTGTCATAGAGTTCAAGTAGTTCATAAGGTACTTTAAACTCATAAAACTCATTGTCTTGACTTGCTGGTTTTTTAAAGTAAAGCGCCAGCATTAAAAACTGTTTTAACTCCAAGAACGGCAGTTTTAAAATGCAGGCAAAAACTGCTTGCTTGCAGTACTTAGAAAAAGATATTCCTAGTTTTTTTAATTCATCTGCCAACAGTTGGCTAGAATTAGCCATGGTTTTTTAAGTATTTGGCAATCGCAGAAACTGCAACACCACCGTCGGCTGCGGCAGTAATTACTTGTCTAACTGCTTTTTTTCTAACGTCGCCTGCTACAAAAATACCAGGAATAGAAGTAGACAGGTCCTCGTTTACTAAATAGTATCCCCATTCTTTTTGTAGTTCTGTGTCAAGCAGCGAAGACTCTGGGACTTGGCCGATAAAAATAAAAATACCGTCTACAAAAACTGACTGATTTTTATCAAACACATCAAAGTTAATTCCTTTTAGTGTGTTGTTTTCATCTAAAATTTTCTTAATTTTTGCATTATAGACAACTTCAACATTGGTTTTTTTAAATAGTTCTGCTTGTCCCTTTTTGTCAGCAGTTAAGTGTGGGTCTTGAGTGATTACTGTGACCTTTTTGCAAATATCTGCCAAAAAAGCAGCCTCATCAACAGCAGCGTTGCCACCACCTACAACTGCAACTTCTAAGTCTTTGTAGAAAAACCCATCGCAAGTTGCACAAAAAGAAATACCATTGCCAAGGTATTTGGCTTCGTTTTCGACGTTTAGCGTTCTTGGTTTTTGGCCAGTTGCCAAAAGCACTGTTTTAGTTTCGTAAGTATTTTGGTTTGTTGAAACCTTAAAACCATTTTCAATTTTTTCAATTTTTAAAACGTTTTCAGCAATTATTTTTGCACCTAAAGACTTGGCGTGTTCATGCATAGATTTTGCCAAAGCGCTACCCTCAATTTTGCTAAAACCTAGGTAGTTTTCAATTTCTTTTGTGTTAATAATTGCGCCACCTGGTACTTTTCGTTCAAATACCAGAGTGTCTAAATTTTGTCTTGCTGCGTAAATTGCTGCGTTCAGGCCAGCAGGGCCTGCGCCAATAATAATTAAATCTTTCATAATTAGTTAAATAAATCCTTTAAATCCTTTAAATCGTTAATCTTGTAAAGTGCGGTTGTGGAGCCGTTTTCAGTAGTTTCTGAACCATAGAAAACTGTTTTTATTTCAAGAGCATCCGCTAGTTTTAGCATCTCTTCGTTTTCTGAAATTACGCAAGCTCTCTCTTTTCTCATCAATTCGTTTGCTAAAAACGGATTGACTTCGTCTTGCAGATACGAATTTTTAAATGAACAATATAAAGCGCTTTCAGCCAAAGTTTGTTTTAAGTTAAGTTTAGAGAAAACAACTGTTTTAATTCCAAATATAGAGTTATATAGTTTAAACCTCAAAATAGCCTTATAACCCAGTTTTAAAGTAAGATCTGCGTCTAATAAAAAGTAGGCAACAGAACCAACTTTTTCGCCTTTTTCGTTAACTATATAACGACCTTTTTTACCAGGGTCTAGGTAAGTTTCGTAGTGATTAGGAGTAGCGTCTACGTAGTATGGAATGTGTGTGAAGTAAATATACTTAATGCCAAAGTAAATCAAACCACCTATTACAAAGAGTACAGAAATCAACACATTTTGTTTAATCTTGCCAATCCAAAGTGGGTCTTGGCGAAAAGGTTCAATTAAAAAGCCACGAATTAAACCGTAGGCTATTGTGTAGATTCCAAACATATCGCCAACTTTAAGTAGTTTAAAACGACGAACTACAAGAAGTAAAACTAAAATAAATAAGTTAGCAAGTGACTCATATAAGAAGGTTGGGTGCCAGTAGCCAAGTTGAGTTGAATTGTTTCCGCTAAAATGCATTTGCTCGCGTATAAAACCTGGCAAGAAATTCAGACTTCCGGCCATTGTGCCGTGAGCCTCACGGTTGATAAAATTACCCCAACGGCCAGCAATTTGGCCGATTAAGAAACCAATTGCTACAATGTCTAGAATCAAGAGCATATTGATTTTTCTGACCCAGCAGTAAATGGCTGCTGAAATCATCGCGACAATTATTGCGCCGTGAATTGCAAGTCCCCCACTTCTGAAATCAAAAAATGAAGAAAGCGAAGCGTTTGGGTCAAACAGTAGGTAGTAAAGTCTAGAGCCCAGAATTGAAAGCGGGATAATTATTAAAACTCCGTCTGTGGCGTGGGATACCGAAATATTTGATTTCTTGACTTCTTTTAGTGATGTGTAGACTGCGGCAAATATTCCAAAAGAAATAAAGACAGCATACCATCTAACGTCTTGGCCAAAAATAGAAAAAGCCGTTTTACTAAAACCAATTGCACGGTCTGGTGTAGTAAAACCGTTTGTTGCAAGCGCTAACAAAGCAATAAAAATCAAGGTTAGCAGCGGAAAAGTTAAAGTTTCCCAGTATTTGTTTGTAAACTTAAAAAACTTAGTTTCGTGGTATCTTGCTGTGAGTTTTTGTAATTTTCTAATCATATTTTTAATACCTTTCTTAAATATTTTCCAGTCAAGGAAAGCGGATTTTCACAAATATCTTGAACTGTACCTTTCGCAACAATTTCGCCACCCTCATCACCGCCATGTGGTCCCAAGTCAATTATCCAGTCAGCTTGTTTAATGACATCTAGGTTATGTTCAATTACCACCATAGTGGTTCCTTTGTCTACTAGTTTATGAAGAACCTGACAAAGTTTTTTAACGTCTTCTTGGTGAAGTCCAGTGGTTGGCTCGTCTAAAATAAAGATAGTTCCAGGTCTGATTTCCTTGTGTAATTCAGAGGCTAACTTAACGCGTTGAGCCTCGCCACCAGACAAGGTATCTGAGGCTTGACCTAATTTAATGTAGCCAAGTCCAACTTCCTGCATCACGCTTAAACGTTTGTGGATTTGTGGGAAGTTTTTAAAAACAGAAACTGCTTCTTCCACTCGCATCTCAAGAACATCTGCGATGTTAAAGTCTTTGTATTTAACTTGCAGGGTTTCTGAGTTGAATCTAGTTCCGTTACATAAACTACACTTAACATAAACATCTGGCAAGAAGTGCATTGAGATTTTTTTAAGTCCGTCACCCTTGCATTCCTCACAACGCCCACCTTTGATGTTGAAAGAAAACCTACCTTTTTGATAACCTCTTTGTTTTGCTAAAGGAAGTTCTGAAAAAAGCCCACGAATATAGTCAAACACACCGATGTAAGTTGCGGGATTAGAACGCGGGGTTCTACCAATTGGGGCTTGCGAGATTTCAATGATTTTTTTTATCTTTGAAAAATCTTGTACCCACTCAACTTTAGGTTTAGTTTGTTTAGTGTCACCTAATTTAATTTGCAGAGATTTTAACAAAACATCTTGCACTAAACTAGATTTACCAGAGCCAGAAACTCCTGTAACTACAGTTAAAACATTTAAGTAAAATCTAGTGTCAATGTTTTTTAAGTTGTTTTCATGTGCTTTACTAATTTCTATATAGTCAAAATCACTGATTGCTCGGCGTTTTGCTGGAATTGGCACTTCTGTTTGACCAGACAAATAATAGCCAGTTAGTGATTTTGGTTTTTCAATAAAGTCTTTTGGTGTACCTTCCGCCACCAACTCACCACCAAAATCTCCGGCTTTTGGACCAATGTCAATAATCCAGTCAGCGGCTTCCATGGTCTCAGTGTCATGTTCTACCACCACCAAGGTATTTCCAAGGTCTCGCATTTTACAAAGAGTATTGATTAACTTAGCGTTGTCAGCCTGATGCAGACCGATTGAAGGCTCGTCAAGCACATAGAGAACTCCAGAAAGTTTTGCGCCAATTTGTGTGGCTAGTCTAATTCGCTGCAGTTCACCGCCTGACAAAGTAGCAGCGGAACGATTTAAATTAAGGTAAGAAAGCCCAACGTCGTTAAGGAAATTTAGGCGGTCTTTAATTTCTTTTAAAATACTTAAAGAAATTGCATTTTCTTCTTCAGTTAAAGTTAAATTATTTAAAAACTCAAGTAGTTTTTTAACCGATAAATCAGAAAGTTCAAAAATATTTAAATCGTTTATTTTAACCGAAAGCGCAGATTGATTTAAACGTTTGCCTTCACATTGTTTGCATACAGATTCTTTTGCAAACTTACCAAGCCACTCGCGGAACCACTCAGCAGTTGTAGTGTCAAAGCGTCTTTGATAGTGATTAACAACTCCTTCAAATGACTCTATTTTTTTTGTAATACGTCCGCTTTTTGAAATTAAATTAAACTCAATTAACTCAGGACTGCCAAAATACAGTTTTTGGAGTTTTTCTTTTTCAAGTAGTTTAAGTGGAATGTTTGTGTCAATTTGAAAAAAGTTAGCAGCAATTTCAAAAACTTGCGACTGCAAATTATCTTCATTATTATTTTGAGCAGGAATTATTGCGCCTTCCTTAATTGAAAGTTCTGGGTCAAAAACCAGTTCAGGCTCAATTGTCATAATGCTGCCTAAGCCTTTGCAGCTTGGACAAGCGCCAATTGGTACATTAAACGAAAATAAACGCGGTTCAATTTTTGGAATTTCAAAAATTTCGTCTTGATAGTGATAGTGTTCAGAAAAAGGAGTAAGTTCGTTTGTCTCTGTGTTACTAATGTAGATAACTTTGGCGTTTTCTTTAAATGCAGTTTCTATAGTTTCAAAAATTCTTGAAACTTTGTCATCTGAAACAGTAATTGTTGAAATTATGACATAGAGAAAATCCTGGTTAGTTTCTATTTTTTCTTCGTCAATTCTAATGACCTGACCATCTACTAAAACACGGTTATAACCTTTCTTTTGAATACGATTGAGAAAATCTAGATTATCTTCATTTGGTAATTTAGTTTCTTTAATTAAAATTTGGATTTTAGTATCAAGTAGCTTCATTGCAAACGCAGTGATTTCTTGAATAGTTTCTCTTGCTAAAGGTTTGTTGTCTAAAGTAAAGGGTTTGCCAATTGAAGCAAACAGCAGTCTGATGTAATCATAAATCTCGGTTTGTGTACCTACCGTTGAGCGTGGATTAAAAACAGAACTTTTTTGGTCAATTGCGATACTTGGCGAAAGTCCTTCAATCTTGTCAACATTTGGTTTTTCAAAGTTGCCAAGAAACTGACGAGCATATGAAGAAAGTGATTCGATATATCTACGCTGTCCTTCTTGATAAAGGGTATCAAAGGCCAGTGTAGACTTACCAGAACCAGAGACCCCTGTTACTATCACTAACTTGTTTTTAGGAATAGATACATTGATGTTTTTTAAGTTGTTTTCTTTAGCGCCATAGACGTTAATATATTTAGTGATATCGCTTTTCATTTCAACAATTCCTCTAGGTCTTTTTCGTAAACTAAGGTTGTGTTAAATTGTTTGGCTTTGCTTAACTTAGAACCTGCGTTTTCGCCAACTATCAACACATCTGTTTCTTTACTAATATAAGATACTAGATTAGCGCCTAGTTTGGCCAAAATGTCCTGTAATTCAGCTCTCTTGTAGTTTTGAAGAGTACCAGTAATTAACACTTTTTTGCCACTAAAATAACTGTCTTGAACTGCAAGTTCTTCTTCTGTTAAAACAAAACCATTAGTTTTTAAAAACTCAACTAATGCTTTACCTTTTTGGCTGTTAAAGTAACTAACTAAAGAACTTGCAATACTAGGGCCGATTTCATTAATTTCAGCGATTTCTTCTTCAGTTGCCAAAAGCAGAGAATCAATGTTTTTAAAGTGTTTTGTAATTAAACCTGCTACTTTTTTTCCGACATTTGGAATGCCAAGTGCAAAAAGCAGAGTTCTAAAAGGTGCTCGTTTAGACGCTTCTATTTCTGTTAAAATTTTATCAACTGAACGGTCTTTAAAGCCTTCTAAGGCGATTAACTGACTTCTAAAGTTATGAAGGTCGTAAATATCTTGAATGTTTTTAATGAAACCTTGGTTAAATAAAGTCTCAATAGTTTTTTCACCCAAGTCTTGGATATTCATGCAAGTTCTTGCACAAAAATGAATTAAACTGTTAATAACTCTGGAGTCACATTCTAAGTTCTCACATACCCAAAATGCCTGTTTTTTTATTAGTTTACTGTTGCATGCAGGACAAGTTTTAATCATTTCAAAAGGCTTAGCGGTTGCTTGTCTTTTTTCTTTAATTACTTCGGTAATTTCTGGAATGATTTCGGCTGCTTTATAGACTAAAACATAGTCCCCAACTCTAATGTCTTTTTCTTTAACAAATGCTTCATTATGTAGTGTTGCTCTTTGTACGTAAGTTCCTGAAACAAACACGCGGTCAAACTCAGCGACTGGAGTAACAGCACCAGTTCTGCCGACTTGGTAGACAATTTTGTTAATTTTAGTTTCTACTTTTTCAGGTTCAAATTTGTAGGCAATAGCCCATCTAGGCGATTTTACAGTAAATCCTAAACTAGCCTGCACTTTAAAATCGTTGACTTTAAAAACAATTCCGTCAGTTGCGTAGTCTAGATTTTTTCTTAAGTTATCGTAATAAACAACGCTTTCTGTAAGTTCGTTTAGTGTTAAAGTTTTGTAGTTAGGATTAACTTTAAACCCTAGTTTTCCAAGGTATAAAAGAGCCTCGATTTGGCTGTTAACATTGTACTTTTCGGCGTCCACTAAAGTATAGATAAAAATGTCTAGTCCTCGTTTTCTGACAATTTCTGTGTTAAGTTGACGAATAGTTCCAGCTGTGGCGTTACGAGGATTCGCAAATAAGTTCTCACCAGTTTTTAAGCGTTCTTTATTGATTTTTTTAAATTGAGAGTTTGGCATAAATATCTCGCCACGCACAGTCAAGGTGACAGGCTCAGTTAACTTAAGTGGCAAAGAATTTGTTTTAATTACGGTTTTAGTTACATCTTCGCCAACTTGCCCATCACCGCGGGTAGATGCTTTTTTGAAATATCCGTTTTCATAATCTAAGTTAATTGCAAGACCATCGATTTTGAGTTCAGAGACAAATTTAGTGTTGGGATATTTTTCGTTAACTTTAGCAAAAAACGCAAAAAGTTCGTCTTGCGAGTATACGTTATTTAAAGACTTCATCGGAACAGGATGCACGACTTTTTCAAATCCTAAAAGAATTTCTCCGCCCACTTTTAAAGTTGGAGAATCTGGTCTTTTAAGTTCAGGAAAATCATGTTCAAGTTGTTCAAGTTCCTTGACTAGCATGTCATATTCAAAGTCAGAAATCAAAGGTTTATCTAAGGTATAGTATTGTTTTGCAGCCTCGTTAATCTGCTTAATTAAATTGTCAATTCTGTCTTTTTTTGCCTTTAAATCCATACCTTGATTATAGCATTTGACAAAAATAAAAATACTTACAACGCTTTTCAGTGTTTAAAT
>CAUUDV010000024.1:0-10557 GCA_963544075.1 uncultured Acholeplasmataceae bacterium
AGGCTATAAACCTATATTTAGCACAAGAATTTAAAAAAATTTTCTGAACTCGGGTATTACTTTATAATAGCGAAGTTATAACCCATATAACTTTACTACTTAATTAAGTTTGGCTATTTTAAAACAATCCAATTTCCTTTTTTGTCTGTACCTTCTCTTTTAATATAACCTTTTTCTTTTAGTCCTTTTAAATATCGTTCCGCAGTTCTCTTTGTTTTATGTAGCAATTTTGCGATTTTATCGGTGGTTAATGTTGGTTCTTTTAAAAGTAATAAAATTATTTTATGTTCAAACTTATTTAATTTTAAGTCTGTTTCTAGAGAAACATTAATACCAGTTTTAATTTCTTTAGCAACTTTTTCGTTAAAAGGTATAGATACAATAATATAATTATCGCTAATTTCAAAAACACCTTTGCCATAGTTTTGAATAATAATTGGAATACCATGTCCTGTGTGGTCTACTATATCTAGATCTGAAAATATCTTCATTAGCCTAGCATTTCTAGGTTTACTAATACCTAGAAAAAAATCTTTTAATTTTAAGTTATATGGAAGACCTCCGTGCGATAAAATTTCAATTCTATCGCTAAAAAATGAAACTTGCGGCTCTGAAATAGACCAATCATTGTGAACTATTGCGTTAACAATAGCTTCATTTACACTGTCGTAATGAAATAAAAATGTGTCTTTTCTTGGTCTAACTGAAGTATCAGAAAGGCATATGTTTTCCGCAGCGATTCTATTCATAAGTTGGCGATATCCAAAAATTATCGATTTGTTCCCGTAATTACTTCTTTGTGATAAAGCAGCTTTAGTTTTTCCACTAAATTTTACAAATATTAAAGAAAATCGATTATTATCAGAAAGCAGTTCGGCCATTTTGTTATATTTACCGCTACCGTTTATTAATGTTAGATTAGTTTCAAAAGTTTCTTCATTTAATTTATAGCCAAATTCTAAATAGGAGTTTTTCAAAGTTTGAAACGATAAAATTGGTAAGTTAGTAGTAGAAGAGGCTAAAACATCGTCGTCAAAAAATTTTTGTTTATATCTTATTCTAATTTGTTCTGCATCCATTTCTCTTGAAGAAGAACCTACCCTAATTGCACATCCGCTTGTTGAAAAACCATACTTTTTTATACAATACAAAGGAGATATACCTTTTTTTACAATTACCACTACGACAAGAATGCCATTTATGCTTTCTAGTTCTGTTTTTACCATGTCTTGTGCGCTTGGTTCTATTTGTGTAGTGATAATGTCGCAAATTGACCTTAAAATTTGGTCAATATTAGAAACACCGACAACTTTTCCGTCATTTTCGACACCTATGTATATTTTTCCGCCCTCTGCATTCAAAAATGCGACAATTTCCTTTACAATTTGATTAGTGTATTTTACCTTTAATTCAACTTTATTTGACTCAACCAGCATAACTACCTCCTTAAATTTAAAATATCATATCTAGCGACAAATTTCAATTAAAATGCGACATTTACACCGACATTTACACCGACATTTACACCGACATTTACACCGACATTTACACGAAAAATACCTGAACTTTTCACAAAAATATAGCTAACCTGAGTTCAGAAATTTTTTTAAATTCTTGTGCTAAATATGATTTATAGCCTAAAAATTTACGCAATTTGTAAATCTGACAAATAAAATTTAAGTCAGATTTAATATAGTAGATGTAGTTGGGAATTCCTTAATTTACCTAAAATAGTAAAAAACGCCTAATCAGGCGTTTTTGAAAAAAAATACTTATTTATTTTTTACAGGCTAGCAGCTTTTCAATTTTATCTGGGTCTTTTTCAATTCCTGAAGATAAGCAAACATGTCCGTCTTTAGTAATTAAAATATCGTCTTCTATTCTAACTCCGATTTTTTCATCTGCTATATAAAGACCTGGTTCACAAGTTAAATACATTCCTGCTTCCATGGGTTTAGTGTAGTCGCCGGTGTCGTGAACATCTAAACCCAAAAAATGTCCAACCGAGTGGTAGTAGTATTTGCCAATTTCTTCAGGTTTATTAATTAAACCAATTTTTAAACACTCTTCAATTAAGACATCACGAGCAATTTTGTTATACTCAGGCCAAGTCAAGCCTGGTTTAAGTGCTGCCATTGCTTTAGTTTGGGCTTTTAGCACAATATTGTAAATTTGTTTTTGTCTTGCGGTAAACTTACCATCAACTGGGTAAGTTCTGGTGATATCTGAAGCGTAATTTTGGAAGTTCACACCCACATCGCAAACACACAAAGTATTTGGCTCTACCTTGTCTGAGTTGACCACGTAGTGCAAGGTAGTTGAGTTTTTGCCACTTCCAATAATTGAAGCAAACGAAGTTCTAGTATTATTTTTCTTAAGTACATAGTTGTATTCTGCTTCAATGTCGTATTCATAAATTCCGGACTTAATGTTTTTGCGAATGGCAGCAAGCGCGTCTGCTGTGACGTCAACTGCTTTTTGCAAGCACTTAATTTCTGCGTTGTCTTTAATCATTCTGAGACTCGCGATTTTCTGATGCACATTTTGAATTGTTAGTTGTGGCAGAGTTTGTTTAACGAAGTCTGCAAACTTATAACTATCTGAATACAAAAAGTCAGTTTCTAGGTTTAAGTAAAGAGTGCTAATTTCTCCAAATACAGCAGAGCGAGTAGCCTCGGTTAAACCTTGAACATATCCCTTTAATTTAGAGATATTTAAAACCATGTCAATTTTCGCGATTTCTCCGGCTGCTTTTAAAGTCAAGCGTTCGCCTACCCATAGGGCAATTGTTGGGTCAGTTTCTGCTTTAAACAAAATTGTTTGAGTTTGACTTTGGCCTTTGACTAAGCAAAGTACGCAGTTGTCTTCGTTAACTCCGGTTAAATAATAAAAATCACGGTTTACTTCAAACGGAAAAGTTTGGTCTGCTGAGTACTTTAACTCAAAGCCAGAAAACACCAAGGTAATAGAACCCGCTGGCAGCAAATTAAATAAATTAGTTCGTCTTTTTTGAAAGTCCACAAAATCAACCTTTCTTATTTAATTTTCTTAATTTTTTTCAGAACTTGGCTCTTAATTGACTCAAGTTCTTCAACTGATTTTGCTTTTGAAGAAGTATGTACAGAGAAGTAGATTTTAATTTTTGGCTCAGTACCAGAAGGACGCACTGTTACCCAAGAGCCGTCTTCTAGGTAGTATTTTAAGAAGTTTTGTTTAGGCAAAGTAATTTTTTCAACTTTGCCTTCTTGATAAGTTCTAGTTTGTGCTTTGTAGTCTTCTACTTTAACAATAGTGTGTCCTTTTAATTCAAGTCCAGTTTCTCTAAAGTTTTGCACGATTCTTTGGATTCTTTCGGCACCTTCAAAACCTTTTAAGACAATGTTTTCAGTGTACTCAAGATAATATCCATATTTTTCATAAATTTCATCCAAGTAATCCACAATTGTTTGATTGCGACCCTTTAGCCAAGACGCTAATTCTGAAAACATGTAAGCGGCTTGCAGTGCGTCTTTATCTCTGGTGTGTTCACCTAAAATAAAGCCGATAGACTCCTCGCAGCCAAATACGTATTGTCCTTCTTTTAGTTTATTCATTTCACCTGCAATAAACTTAAAGCCGGTTAAAGTGTAGACAAACTTAAGTCCAAAGTCTTCGGTCATCACACGAAGTAAGTCAGTGGTAACTACAGTTGAAATCACAACTCCGTCTTTAGGTAAAGTTCCTTTTTCTTTTCTTTGAGAAAGTGTGTAGTAAAGCAGAGCATGCGCCATTTGGTTTCCGTTTAAAAACACAAAGTCTTTGTTGTGTTTAACGGCCACACCTATGCGGTCTGCATCTGGGTCTGACATTAAAATCAGTTCGCAGTTTTCTTTTTGAGCATAAGGATAAAGCCCATCCCAGGCTTTGATAAACTCAGGGTTGACAACTTTAACATTTGGGAAATCTGGGTCAATTGTCATGTGTGGCAGATATTTAACAACGTTAAAACCTTTTTGTTCCAAGTAACGCGGAATAATAGTTGCACCTGTTCCGTGAACTGGCGAAAACAAGACAGATACTGGGTCTTTTGGTTTATTTAACTGGATTTTATCGCAAGCCTTAAAGAATGCTTTTTCAACGTCTTCAAGCACATACTCAATTAGTTTAGGATCGTGCTCTGTTTCTATTGAAAACATGTCTTTAATAGCGTTGATTTTCTCAACTACAGCATTTGCCTCGTCAACTTCTAGTTGTGCACCTGTGTGGTTGTAAACTTTATATCCGTTGTATTCTTTTGGATTGTGAGAAGCAGTGACCATTACACCAAATCCAGCGTTTAGATAACGAACTGCAAACGAAACCATAGGGGTAGGGCGAAGTTCTTTAAATAAGTAAACCTTGATGCCAGCGTGAGCAAGTACACTAGCGGCCTCTTCTGCAAAGTCTTTAGAGTGGTGGCGGTTATCATAACAAATCACCACACCTTGGTTTTTGTAAGTTTTAGTCGCTAAAATATAGTCAGCCAAACCTTTTGAGCAACGTCTAACTGTAAAGATGTTCATACGGTTAGTACCAGGTCCAATTAGTCCGCGCAGACCACCTGTTCCAAATTCCAAGTCCTTGTAAAAAGACTCTTTGATTTCTTTTTTGCCAAATTTCTTTAATTCGTCTTGTAGGTATTGAGGAAGTTTTTCTTGGTTTAACCACTGTGTATAGACTTCCATTTCTAAACTTAATTTTTTATCAGCCATTTTTTCCTCCTAAAATTAAATTAGCCAGTTTAATCATGCCTTTAAAAACTAAAGTATCGTCATATTTTAAAGGTAGATTTCCTTTTAGTTTTTTTAAAAAAAACTGAGCAGAACCACCAGTTAAATAAACTGATTTTATGGTTGGATTATCTTTATATATTATACGCAAAAATTCAGAAATTTCAAAACACGACGAGAAGTAAATCCCACTATCAAGGCAGTCTTTGGTGTTTTTTCCAAGCAAACTTTTCGGAATTTTTGGAGCGTGTTCGGAAAGCAAAGCACCTTTGGAAATCAGGCTGTATTTTAAATTGTAGCCAGGCGAAATTGCAGCACTTTCTATTTGATTTTTATATATCAGTAGATATTTATTAAAAGTACCAATATCGACAATCAAAGTGCGTTCATTTTCTGATACCGAAAAAACTAAAGCCAAGATGTCAGCACCAATATCGCTTGGGAAATTTTCTTTAATTTCTACTGGTAATTTCAAATAAGTTAGTTCTGTAAACTCGCATTCTTGTTCTTTTAAAACTGCGGTTAAAATTTTTGTTGCTTTTGGCACAACCGAAATAAAGTAAATTTGTGTTTTTTTAATTACGTGGTCTTTAATTAAAGTATCAGCAAGTTTTTTATCAAAATCTTTAGTTAAAACTGAGGTTATTGCTTTTATTTTATTTTTTGAAAAAACTGCGGTTTTTACTCTGGTGTTGCCAATGTCTATTAAAAAAATTTCACTCGTCATCAGTAATTGCCTCATCTAGATTTTCAGCCTTATTTAAAAAGTGTTCTTTGTAAGTAAATTGAACTACGGTGTAAATTGGCACACAAATTAATAGCGAAAGCAGAGTTTCTAAAACTGTGTTAAAAGAAATTATTGATAAAAACAACTTACCAGCATTTGGCGGATAGAGTTTTTTGATATACAAATATAAAAATAGAGCTCCTAACACCATTGTTGAATAAATTATTTGACTTAAAATTACGGTATTGGCAATAACTAAAGTTTGTTTTTTAAAGGTCAAGACAAACAAAATAAGAGAACCTATAAATAAAACAGAAGCTAGAGTAAATACAAATATTTTCATTCCAAGACTGTAGGTTTTAGTAAGTTGGGCTAACGCAAAATAAACAACTCCAAAGAAAATAAGATAAAGCGTAAACAAAACTGCTTTTTTCCAAATTCTATCTTCACCGATTTTTCTAAATATAGCGTAGATAAAAACAGCAACAAAACCGAAGAAAACTCGGGCGGGAACTGCGACTAAAAAGTTTTGAAACGCCAGGTCTATTGGCGAAGTTGCAAAAGCCAGGGCGTAAAGCCAGGAGTTTAGTCCGAAAATACTTGCAAGTAAAACTGTGTAGTACCACGGCAAAACACCTAAAGAAAGCAGCACAAACACCGAAATTATAGTTAGAGAAACTGGGGGGATTTGAATAAAACCGATTTGCGGAACCCAAGAAAACAAGACAATAAGTGCGGCAAACACCGCAAAAATAGAGGCGTATATCAATCTTTTTTTATTTTTTAAATTCATTTAACAAGTTCTTTCTTTTTAGTAGATAAACATCGCATCGCCAAATGAAAAAAACAGATAGTCGTTTTCAATTGCGTGTTGATAAGCACGAAGAGTATCCGCTTTAGTCCAAAAAGCAGATACAAGCATAATTAACGTTGATTTCGGCAAATGAAAATTAGTGATTAAACCAGATACCACTCTAAAGCGGTAGCCTGGATAGATAAAAATGTCAGTCTCGGCGCTAGTTTCCACAAAACTAAAGTTTTCGCGGTAAGCCGACTCAAGAACCCGAACAGAAGTAGTGCCACAAGCCACAATTCTTCTTTTTTCTAAAAGTGCTTTGTTTAAAATATCTGCGGTTTCTTTAGTGATAAAGTAAGTTTCCTTATGCATTTTATGATCAAGCACATTTTCAACAGTAGGCGGGCGAAAGGTGCCAAGGCCAACGTGCAAAGTAACTTCAGCAATCTCAACACCTTTGTTTTTAAGTGCGGTAAGCAACTCTGGTGTAAAGTGAAAGCCAGCGGTAGGTGCCGCGGCAGACCCATCAATTTTTGCGTATACCGTTTGGTAGTCTGCTTTGTTTTCGCATTTAGTTTTAATGTATGGAGGCAGCGGCATTTCACCGATTTCATCTAAAATTTCGTATAAATTACCTGTGTAGTTTAATTTAAGCGAGGTTATGCCTTCTTCTTTTAACTCAATGACTTCTGCTGTTAATTTGGCAGAAAAAGTAATAATAGTGCCAATTCTTAATTTCTTTTGTGGTTTTGCAAGCGCTTCAAATACGCTCTTTTCAGTGGGTTTGAGTAAAAGCACTTCTACCGCACCACCAGTTTCTTTTTGGCCGTGTAGGCGAAAAGGCACAACTTTGGAGTTGTTTAAAACGAGAACATCACCTGATTGAAAATAATTAAGAATGTCTGAAAAATTAAGATCAGTTAAACTACCGTTTTCTTTGTTGCAGACCAAAAGTTTAGCGTCGTCTCTTTTTTGATAAGGAGTTTGCGCTATTCTTTTTGGGTCTAAATTAAAATTAAATTCGTCAACTTTCATAGTAAAAATTATAGCAACTAATTAGTGCTTTAAAGTAAATTGATTTGACTAACTTTTTCAAAAATAGTTAGTGTTGAGTTTTTCGCGATTTTGTTAATTTCTGCTTTGAATTCTGGGTGTTTTTTAAGTTTTCTCTGAATTAGCCTGCTCAAAACACTTTCTTTAATTTCAGCACTTGGTTCAAACTCATCAACTCGCCAATCCGGAAACTCAAATTCAAAATCGGGAAAACCTAGAAAATAGTAAATTTGCTCAACTATTTGACCTGCTTTATTTAGTATTTTTACCTTTATAAAATAACCTTTTTTGTCAAAGCCGATAACTTCGCCTTTGCCAAAAAAAGTTTCTTTTGTTTTTTTAAAAAACTTACTTTGCTCATCTTGAGAAAGGTCGCTAAACTGCTCGGCGTGGATGTGATCTACGTGGTCAATTATGTAGTTTTTACCGTCAAAATAAGTAATTTCTTTTGCATCAAAAATTTCTGGATACTTACTTAAAAAATGAGTGTTGTTTAAAGTAAACGAAAGCGCTCTGTTTAAGTAAGTGTATTCACTTAAACTACCGAACTTAGTGTTATTTAAATTAAGTTTTTTAATTGTGGTTTTACTTAAATTATTTTGAAAATCAAAAGTAGTGAAGTTTGTTGAATTACTTAAATTTAATTCAGAAAGGTGGGTTAGTTTATCTAAAAAAGATAGATTAGATAACGTATCTGAGTAAGTAATTTCCAGATATTTAAGTTTACTTAAATTGCCCAGTAAAGCGAAATTATCGTTATTTAGTCCTTTAACTTTACTTATCCTCAAGTCAGATAAATTTATTAGTTTTGAGATATTATTAAGAGAGTTTAGAGTAACTTTGTTCAGTTCTAACTTAGTGAGTTTATTTCCAAAATCTACATTTGATAAATCAAAATTACCCTCAATTTTAAGCGATTTTAAGTTGTTGTTTTTTAAAGCATTTAACTCAGAAACAACTGGATTTGCGTCTTCGTAGTTCAACTCAAGTTCATCTAAACTTACTGTATTTAGTAAATTAAGATTAGTGATTTTTGAGTTATTTTTTAGTACCAAACTAGTAATCCTTGAATGTATTTTAAGTAGTTTAATAAGTTCTGCGTTGTTTATATTTTTGGGTGCTACTAATGTTTTTAAATTAGTAAACTGTGTAATGAATAGATAGTCTTCTTTGGTAGTTTTTTTATCAAAATAACTGGCGCTTAGGTTTAGATAATTTACCTTAGTTAAAAACTCAGATATCTCAAATTTATCTATTTTAGGAGTTTCTGAAAAATAAATTAAATCGGCATTTTGTGCAAGCAAACTGACAGGTATGTTTTTTTGAGTGAAGCCTGTTTTTAAATAATTGTATTGTACAGCGTTTAAGTCTCTAACCGAAAAGTTGTTTTCTTTTTCTTTACTAAAAGTAATAATTTCTGGGTAAGTTTGGAAAAATAAAGTCTTTCCGTCTTGAGAATATACTTCAGCAATCACCAAAGCGTGGTCATACTCGTGAGTCAAAACTATATCGCTCTTTGGTGTTTTTAAAGTGCCTGAATACGCTAATCTATAGTTTTCGTCTGTTGTTTTTTTAACTAAATACTTAAAAACAAACTCGCCTGGATACGAAAAATTAGTGATATTTAGTTCAAGTGTCGAGTCTTTTTGATAAGTCTTAAAATAATCAAAGTTAACTTTTTCTTTATCTAGCTTATCGTACTTTAAAACAAAGCTGTTTCCTTTTGCTGAAAACCTGCCGTTTTTTGTTTTAATTTCTTCGCCGTACTTATCGTAAACTGCTTTAACTAACTTACCTGGTTTGTTAAAGTCATTTAAACTATATTCGTGTAGTGCAACGCAACCAAATAGTGTAAAAATTAAAAAAAGTGTAATTATAAAAGAAAAGATTTTTTTCATTTTTTGTTCCTTTCTTTGGTAATTATATACCCTTGTAAAGTAATTTGCGAATGATTTGCAAATTAAACTAAAAAGCCTAAATAAAGCCAAAAATTGTGCTGTTTGCTGTGGTATAATTTTTAAGGAATATGTTAAACAAAGAAGACCTGATAAAAACATTTCAAAACATTTTTAAGTCAACTCTAGACTTCAAAAAGTACGAAAGCGTTTTTGACAAAATTATCAAAGAACTTGCAATTTCAACCAAAGAAATTCGCAGTCTTGAAGAGAAAATCAATAGCCAGATTCAGGCTAATTTTTTGTTTATTGACAACAAAATTCACGAATATAAATTAAAAATTAAAGATATTTTTAAAGAGGTTTCAGAAAAACAAGCAGAGTTTAGTCAAAAACTTATTGATAAAGAAACCGAAATGGAAAAGTTTGTAGACAGCGCTAACTTTAGATTGGTGAGTAAGAAAAATATCTTAAGAGAAGAAAATAAAAAAAATAATTTAGAGTTTGACGAACAAATCATTTCTTTTACCGACAAAAAACTAAAAGATGAAAATATTATTTTAAAGTCTGCAAGAGACCAGATAAAATTAACTGACCAAAATTTGAAATTACGGCTAAACTTTATCAACGCTAACTTTGAAACAAAGTCTAAAAACCTGCTAGCAACATATCCAAAAACAAGCGAAAAAATTTACTTTGAACCAATTAGCGAGCAACCAGATGACACAATTTGGTTTAAAACTTTGGTTAATTTTTATAACGCTAAAGTTAAAAAAATTAACCAAGAAAAAGAACAAAGCATTAAAACTATTGACGCTTTTTTTAACGAAAAAATAGCTAGACAACAAAAAATAATTGAAACCATTGAAAACAATTACGCTCATATTTTAAAAGAGACTGAACTTGAGTATCAGGGTAAACTTACAAAACCTGCTCTTGAGTTAGATAACTTTGCCGAAATTAAAAAAACTGAGTTAAAAAGTTTTGAAAAAGTTTACTTTGAAGACCTTAACTCAGTCTATATTAAAGAGTATCCGGAAAGTATACAAAATCAAAAAGTCGCTAAAATAAAGGACAACTACAACAAGCAAATTGCACAATACTTAAAAAACTTTAGTCAAAAAGTGGCGGTAGTTAACGAAAAAATTACTAAAATTAAAGAACAGGCTACAGAAACTAAAGCAAAAATTGAACAAAAACGCGATGCTAGTGTTTTAAAAAATAAAATTGCCATTCGAAAACTAGTTGAAACTAAACGCAGATACCTTGACGAAATTAAGTCTTACTTTCAAAAAACTCTAGATACCTTTGACAGGTATTTGTTTATTTCTCGTGAGT
>CAUUDV010000025.1:0-8750 GCA_963544075.1 uncultured Acholeplasmataceae bacterium
GCTTAACAGAGCCAATAATTCCGTTTTAAATTTCATATCTCCGAAACTCAGGTTAAAATCATACCAAAAAAGGCATTTTAAGTCAAAAATAAAGCAGTTTGAAAAATAACTTACGCTGTTTTTCAAACTGCTTTGCCAAAGTTATTTAGTCTTTATTTTTAACGCTTCTTTTAAATACTTTAATTACCGATATCAGGATTATTAAAGAAAAAGCGGCCAGCGCCAAGGTCATGCCTCCAATGATTGCGGCTTGCTTTGGGAATTTTTTGAAAAACATTAGCGGATCTTTAAAGAAATCCCAGTAGATTATTGGGTCTTTGACAAAATCAAACTCCCATTCAACTAAGTGTTTTGAGTAATTTGAACCTAGTGTTAAAGTAACTTTTTGACCGTTGAGCGTGATTTTTTTAATGTCTACTGTTGGAAATCGCTTTTTAATTAAACTAATAGTTTTGCTGAAATCTTGGTTTTTAAGTTCAGTTGAGTTTAAAATAAACTTCCCGTTTTTAAAAACTTCCCAATTTAATTTAGCAATCAGCTCTTTTTTTGAAATAAACTGAGCATAAGCCTTGGTGTCTTTATCTACATTGTAGCCAGTGTATATAAAGTGCCTGTCTTCAGCCAGCCAACCTACAAACAGAGTGTCTTTGTTAACCGGCGGAATTAACTTAGCAATTTGCGCAGCGTTAGCGATACCTTCTTTATTAAAGTCAACAGTTTTATCGCCTTCTTTATAGAGAAGTTCAACTTTAGCCTTTATAACTTTGGGAATTAGTTCAAGGTCACTTGTGTATTTGCTTTGACTGACGTCAAAACCTTCCGCTAAACCTTTTATTTGCCACTCAATAAGCGAGTAGCCAGGTTTACAGTCTTGATTTAAGTTATTTAAATCAAATAACTGATATTTGGAGTTAAATGGCAAGTTAGTAATATATTTAAACTTAAACTTGCCTGGTTTTTTAAAAGCTGCTTCGTGCGCAGTGGTGTCTATAGTTATTTCTTTTAGTCTGTCAGAAATAGGTTTATAGTAAATTTTTGGAGCATTTAAAAAAGGGTCTTTTAATTTAAATTTACCCGCCACTTGGATTATATCTGAGTTAATTAAATCCAGTTCCCAGCCGTATTTAGTTAAATCAGGTAAATCAAACAATGCATTTGGGTTAGTTAACTTAGTTTCGCCAATTGTTTTTTCAAACTCACTGTGTTTTAAAACTTGGAAAACAGTTATTTCTTTTTGGGCTGTTTTGGGCTCTTGGTGTCTATAAACTGCTGTAACTTCGGTGTCTTGGTACAACGGTGTGCGAGCGTTAAAAACTTGGTTATTTAACTCTAAATGCGAAAACTTAGAACCAAGTGAAAGATGTGGGAAAAATGGCTTTAAAAAGTTGTTTTTAATTGCTTCAAACACACTTTGACCTTTTAGCATCTGACCTGAGTAAAGCAGAGAACCGTCTTGACTTTTTACTAAAAAGTTAATTAAACTTCGGTTTTTTTCGTATTTAGCCACAACTTCTTTCAAGTCTTTAGTAACTTTACTTACATCTTTGTCAAAACCTACAAAAGTTTTGTCTTGATAAGTTTTACTTGGATAGAAGTTAAGTCTTGAGCCAAGGTCAGCGCTTAGCTCTGTTTGTCCACTTGGCGTATTTACTTTAACTAACGTAGTGCCACTGTAAGTAGTTTTAATCTTAATTGTTTTTTTGACTATTTTAGTCTCTAAAGCGGCAACAATTTCTAGTAGATACTCGCCATAGCCTTCAATTTGTTTTTTATTGACACCCGCTTTACTTAAACGCCAGTTTAAGTAAAGCGGTCTATCACCACTAATATTTAAATGTTTTAAAATCAGTTCAATTAACTGATTTGCTTGCTCTGGGTTCAGGCCTTCGGTAAACTCACCTTGTTCAAATTGAGGAAGAGCGTCGTTGGTTAAACTAGATACATCTTCTTGTTTTAGCCCACCGAAATCAAAGTCTGCAAGTTTTGGTTTTTTCGGTTCAAAAACAATTGAGTTACTTACAAAACTATCTACGTAGTTTTGGTGGCTACTTGGCTGAGTTTTTAAAAGGTACTTTTGAAAAATCTCACCACCATCTAAATTTTGGTCCCAAGTCAGGTCTGTAAAATACCAATTTTGGTTTAGATAAACGTAATTCCAAGCGTGAGGTCCGTTCGCATTGCCACCTGCTACTAATGTCGGAATTCCGAGTTTATTTAGCACATAAGCATAAGCCTTGGCGTATCCGTCGCAAACCGGTAAGTTTTCTTTGGAAAAAACAGAAAAAGCGCTATGAGCAATTTTAAAACTAAACTCACTTGAGCCTAGGTTTTCAGCAGCAGCCTTGTTGTAGGGTTTGCGTTTAAGTATTGAGTCGTGTAAGTTTTTGGCAATCTCCGCTCTGGTAATCACGCCGTCTTTATTTTGGTCTTGGTAAGCCTCTTGCCAAGTTGAGTACTCAGAGTAGGCTAAAAACTCATCTAGTGCTTTTTTGAAACTTACATGGTTTTGAAAATATGACTCAAGCCTCAGAGTTTTAACTTTTTGAGTTGCGGTATACACTTGTTTGTTTATAGAACCAGTCAGCCAAAAGTATTCGGGTTTATTTAAAAAACTATAGACTATTTTAGTTAGGTTATTATCACGATCTACAATTTCCATACCATCTAGGTCAAGTTCTAAACTACCAGAATCCGTTAACCCTTCTGTTGCTAAAAGTTCAAACATTTTGTTTTCAATTTCTTTGGATTTAGCCTTTTGATCTTGATTTAATTTAGAAGTTTGGCTGTATTTATCTATAGATTCACTTGGTTTAAAAATTAAGTTTTTTTCTTTTAAGGTATTTAGTTTTTCAAGGTAAGTCTTTTTACTTATCTCTGTTTTGTAGTAGTTGATGTCTTTAACTTCGGCTTTGGCAGTGGTTTTTAAAAAAACTAAGCCAAAAAGCAAGAAAGAAAGGAAAGTTAAAATGATTAAATTAAAGGATTTTAGTTTTCGCAAATTACTCACGCTCCCTTTTTGTTTATTATAAGTGCTTAAAAAAAATTTTTAAAAAAACGAGGTCGCCCTCGTTTTTAAAACGTAAATTAGTTAAAAAATAGCAATAATTATCTATTTTTTGAATTGAAAATATTTAGGTAGTCCGTTTTCAAAAGGTGTTTTCATTTCACCCTGAATTAGTGGTTCGGCGTATTCAACGAAGTCATCTGTCAAACCTGTGTGGTCTTTTTTAATCCACTCAAGTGGTACTCTCTTTTCACTGTTTTTAATGCGAGAAAGGGAAACTACACCGTATTCTAGTTTGTAAATTGGACCTGGTACTCGTTTAACTGCAATCATTTTATCAGTGTGTCCCATAATGGCCGCAGTTGCACCAAACACACCTGAGTTGTAAGCCTCTTGGACATCAGTTTTACTTTGCAAGTGAGCGCTTGAACGCTGCATTGTAGAAAGTTCAATGGCTCTGGATTTAACATCACAAACTTTCTTAAGTTCGTTTGCCAAAATTTGGCCAACTCCACCTAGTTGAGTGTGAGCAAATGCATCTTTTGTGGCTTGTTTGTAAAGTTCGGCAATATAGTTGCCTTCTGCGTCTTTAATGCCTTCTGAAACTACTACAAAAACATGCGGTTGTTTTTTTAATACGTTTTGAACGTCCGCGATAAACTCTTGAATTGAAAAAGTTTGTTCAGGCAAATAGAAAAGATCAGGGCCTAGTCCTGCCTTTTTGGCAAGCATAGCGCTGGCTGTCAGCCAACCTGCGTTTCTGCCCATAATTTCTACAATATTGATAGAAGGGGTGCTATATACATTGGCATCTTGTTTTAATTCCATTAAAGTAGTTGCTATGTATTTAGCCGCAGAGCCGTAGCCTGGGGTGTGGTCAGTTAAATCTAAATCGTTGTCTATAGTTTTAGGAATACCGATTACCCTGCATTCATACTTCTTGGCTTGCAAATATTGAGAAATCTTGTAAGCACTGTCCATTGAATCGTTGCCACCAATGTAGAAAAAGTAGCGAATGTTGTATTTCAAAAAAGTCTCAAGGATTTTTTGATAGTCTGGGTGTTGTAGGTCTTTGTCTAGTTTGTATCTGCAACTGCCTAGCGCTGAAGCGGGGGTGCTTTTTAGAAGTTCAAGCTGTTGTTTATCTTGAGCACGAATGTTAATTAGCCAACCGTTAATAGCGCCAACTATCCCGTTTTCCGCTCCGTAAATATTTTCAATAAATTCGTATTTTGCACATTCTTCATATATTCCTAGAAGTGAAGAATTGATAACACTGGTAGGTCCACCAGATTGTCCAATTAATACAGATCCTCTTAATGCCATGTTTTTACCTCTCATTCAATTATAACACACCTATATAAGTTTAAAAGTCTTTAATTAACAGGTGATTTTGAAACTTCAATAATCGGCTTACTAGGTAGTTTCAAAGGATTTTAAGAACGAAAAACTTACCTTATTTTACCTTACTTTTTTACCTAAATTACCTAAGTTTTTACTCAGCAAAAAAGCCCAAAACTTAGGCAAAGCACGGCTTTCGTGTTAAAATAAAAGAGGCATTTTATGCCCGATTTAGGAGATAATTTATGAAAATAGCAATTTTAACTTCAGGTGGCGACGCACCAGGAATGAACGCCGCTATTAGGGCGGTTGTTCGCACAGCCGATCAGGCAGGAATTGAAGTTCTAGGTATTAGAAACGGTTACGCTGGTTTGGTTGAAAACGATTTTGTTGAACTAAAGTCAACTGATGTTAGTGGGTTTTTGCAAATGGGCGGAACCTTTTTGGGAACTAACCGACTTAAAGAATTTGTGGAAGTAAAAGTCCAAAAAATCGCTCAAAACAACTTAAAAAAAGCCGGAGTTGACTACTTAATTACAATCGGCGGAAACGGAACTTACCAAGGAGCCTTAGCTTTGTCTAAACTGGGTGTCAACACAATTGGTATTCCTGCAACTATTGATAATGATCTTGGTGGAACTGACAGCACAATTGGTTTTTCAACTGCCCTAAACACCATTATGGACGCAGTTGATAAACTAAGAGACACATCTTCTTCACATCATCGCTGCTCAGTTATTGAAACCATGGGCAGAGGTTCTTCAGAACTCGCAATTTACTCAGCGATTTGCGGAGGGGCTGAGTACGTAATTACTCACGACAAACCTTTTGACAAAGCTGACTTAATGGCTAAGTTTAAAGAATACAAACGCCAAAACCGCAAACATGCAATCGTAGTAGTTTCAGAAAAACTACTAAATGTACACGAGCTTGCTGAAGAAATATCTAAAGAAACTGGTTTTAACTCCAGAGCCACAGTACTTGGCTACGTACAACGCGGAGGTTCTCCTTCTCAATATGACCGCTTTTTGGCAACTTCACTTGGCGTTAAAGCAGTCGAACTTATAAAATCAGGCCTAGTTGGTGGCCTGGCTGTGGGTCTTAAAAACTCAGAAGCAGTTTATACAACTTTAGAGAAAGCATTACTTGAAAAAAGAGACCACGAACAGTTGTTTAATATTTTAAGGTTGGTATCTTAAAATTTATAAACTAATTTCTAACCTTTCGCCAAAAGGCGATCAAATTAACGCAATTAAACAAATTACTAAAAACTTTCAAGCCGGAGTTAAAGAACAAATTTTGCTAGGAGCAACTGGAACCGGCAAAACTTTTACTATTGCCAATATTATTGCCAACTTAGATAAACCTGCACTAATTTTGGAGCCAAATAAAACTTTAGCAGGTCAAATTTACTCAGAACTAAAACAAATTTTTCCGAAAAACAACGTAGAGTACTACATATCTTACTACGACTACTACCAACCAGAGGCCTACAATGTAGCGACTGATACCTATATTGCTAAAGACGCGGCAATCAACGACGATATTGACCAACTTAGAAACAAAACTATATCTTCGCTAATGGAGTCTAAAAACACGATAGTGGTAGCATCAGTTTCAGCAATTTACGACATTGGCGATTTTGAGGAGTTTAAAGCGCAAACCTTGTTTGTGCGCAAAAACGCTAAAATAAGTATTGCTGACTTTACCGCTATGTTAGTTAAAATTAAATACACCAGAAACGACTTTGACAAAAAACGCGGAACTTTCCAGGTCAAAGGAGATACGGTCTACATATACCCGGCAAACACTCATGACCTGGCAATTCGCGTGGAGTTTGAAGATGACTTGATTTCTGACCTTGTCTTTGTAGATAAACTAAACTTGCGTCCACAAAAACGAATTGAGTTTATCACAATTTATCCTGCGACTTTTTTCTTAGTCAACGAAGCCAAACAACGCTTGGCAATTGAGCGAATTAAGGCAGAACTTGAAGACAGACTTGCTGAACTTAATTTTCAAAATAAACTGCTTGAAGCCCAACGTCTTCAGCAAATTACTAACTACGACATTGAAATGATAGAACTAACTGGAACCTGTACAGGTATTGAAAACTACCAAAGACACATGCAGTTAAAGGAACCCGATGCCACTCCTTCTACTTTACTTGAATTTTTTGGATCTGACTTTATTACGGTAGTAGACGAGTCTCACATCACTATGCCGCAAGTTAAAGGTATGTCTGCTGGCAACTCAGCGCGCAAGGCTAACTTAGTTGAATACGGTTTTCGCCTGCCTTCTACTTTTGATAACCGCCCACTTTATTTTAGTGAGTTTACTTCTAAGTTAGATAAAGTCATTTATATGTCTGCAACTCCAGGGGAATACGAAATGGCTCGCAATTTACCAATAATTGAGCAAGTTATTCGCCCGACTTATATTGTGGATCCGGAAATTGAAGTCAGAGAAAAACTTGGTCAAATTGACGATTTGTTTGTAGAAATTAAAGTAAGAGCCCAAAAAAATGAACGAACTTTAGTTACTTGCTTAACAATCCATACTGCTGAACTTTTAACTAAGTACTTCAAAGAAAACGGACTAAAAGTCGCTTACTTGCACTCTAAAGTAAAGAGTATTGAGCGCTTAAAAATTATTAAGGACCTAAGAGCAGGTAAGTACGATGCACTGGTCGGTATTAACTTACTTAGAGAAGGACTTGACATTCCAGAAGTTAGTCTAGTCGCAATTTTAGACGCAGACATTCCTGGACTTTTTAGGTCTAAAAATTCACTTATCCAAATAATTGGCCGAGCGTGTCGAAACAAGGAAGCAAAAGTTATAATGTACGCAGACCAGGTGACTAAACAAATGCAGGAAGCAATTGACGAAACTTACCGTCGCCGAGAAATTCAACTTAGGTTTAACCGCGAAAACGGAGTTTCGCCAATAGTTATTGAAAAACAAAATATTGAAAACATAGAGTTTGGCCAAAAAGTCAATCCTGCGATTGACTTCATTGCAAAATCCGATAAAGACGTACCTGAGTTAATTAAAGAGTTAACTAAACTTATGGAAAGGGCTGCTGCTGAGTTTGACTTTGAAACTGCGATTAACTTCAGAGACGCCATCGCTGAGCTGAAAGGACTTGAATAATGAAAAAAAATCCTAAAAGCAAAACTAACCCACCAAAAGAACAAGTGCTTCTTAAACCGCTTAAAAGAAATTCACTTAAACAAGACCAAGACCTGGCATACAACGCCGCTCGCGGTGAGGCTTATGAGGTTTTTTGTATTAGCGAGTTAATTAAAGAAAATAAAGACCCTGCGGTTAGGTTTATCACTCCACATTTTGATAGGTCTAAACATATAGAGGCAAACCAATTTGAAAACTTTAATATCACCAACAACGCCTTTTACTACATTTATAAGTTTGATTTCAATGGTCGCACTTTAACGTATCCGCTTTGTGAGTTTGATTTAATTGCTTTAAATCAAGCCAAAAAACATCTGCATTTCTATGAGTTTAAAGCCAAGCGCAACTTAACTGCACAAGACACAATGCAAATCAAAAAAGCCCTGGACTTTATCCCTCACATTTTAAAACGCAAATATACTTTTGACTACACATTTATTTCAAATAAAGAAAGTGGCGAAGAAATTCAAAAACTGACAGACACCAGAGTAATCGAGGAACTCGCGGACCCAATTTTAGCAAAAGATGGACAGTTTTTTGCTAAATATTTAAGAGAACCCAAAAAGGCAGAGACTTTACCGGTAATTGTCCTTGACCAGATTTTCAATAAATTTGACTTTATTTTACACATCTATAAGTTTTGTCTTGAATACAAAAAAGTCATGGAAGTACTTGAGTTTGTAGATGACCCTGTGCACATTAAAATCAGTTATTTTGAAAAACTTTTGCCAGAGCAATATTTAGTTGAGCGTATTTACGATTTTAGAACTATTTTTATGCCAACTTTTTATATCTTTAACACAATAAAGCGAATTTATCAGAAAATTGAGTATAGACATGGTCGCTTTTTTAAAGATGGCGAAGTGATTTGCGAAAATAGAAAAACCTATATAGAAATAGTAGCACTGCGTAAGTTAATCAGAGAGATTGGCCTTGCTATTTTAACTGAAAACGAACGAACCAAAAAACCTGGTTTAAAAACAAAGTCTAAAACTAAAGCAAAAACATCTAAATTAAAAAAAGTTAATGAAAACCAAGCAACTAATAAATAAACTTGAGTTGTAACTGGCAATAAATTTAGCCCTTTTGGTGAAAAACCTAAAAGGGTATTTTTATTTGAAGCAATATCGCTGTTTTTATAATAAAAAACATATATTTTTTAAAGAATTCCCAGCCACATCCACTATATAAAAGTTAATAAAAATTAGACTAA
>CAUUDV010000026.1:0-8077 GCA_963544075.1 uncultured Acholeplasmataceae bacterium
AGGATACTGCGTACCAAGCCACCAGTTCTGATGGTTGCCACTGTTGTAATAAGGCATTGACTTTCTTAACACATCCGAGCCATTTTTTACTTATTTTTTTGAAATGTATTTAAGGTATCTGTCGTGGTCAGAAATTATCCAACCTTTAAGTGAGTTTAGAGTTTTTAGATGTATGGTTGAAAGTACAGAAAACTCATGTGGACTAAGGGCATTTTCTTCTAAATAAATTCCAAAAGTTACTGCTTGAACCATCAGAATTTCAAGGGCGTTTTCCTGATAACTTCGCCTTTTCTTAGGCCGTGAATACAAATTCACGGCATTTGCTAGAGTGATTTGTTTTATTAAAATAAGCAGTTCACGACGTGTCTCAGCAAGTAGCGAACTTCTCGTATTTTTGTCCTTTTTGTGATAGTACATTTTAAACTGTCTAAAAAGTTGTTTTGCGTTTTCAAGAACTTCTAGTTTTGGATTTGAAAACTCAAATAATGCAAGAACTTCTTCGTGAGTTTGAGTTGGAAATTCTGCGTTTGGTGGACAGTCACTGTCAAGGACATTTTCGTATGTTTCTTGAAATGATTCTTGCGTGGTTTTTGGGGTTTTGCTGTTATCTTGATTCATTTTTTTATGCTTTCTTAGTTTGTTTTGCTTTTGGTGTAAAAGAAAACTCAGATTTAAGTATGTAGGCAAAACAAGGGAGTTCAGTGTTTTTAAGGGTAGCAACTTCGTATAGTCTTTTGTCTATATGTTCCATTACGAAGTAGTTGCCTGCTGAAAACATTTTTGTGTGTTTAAGTGCTTCCCAAGTTTCAAAAATTGAAAAGAACTTACCAGTTTTCTTAATTTCATTGATTTCGTTGAAGGTCAATGAAATCAATGGTAAGAAATTTTTAAAATTGGTTTGCGAGATAGTTTTGCTAAATATTGGCATAAATTGTTGAAAAAACATTACAAGTTCTTGTTTTTGCCTAAAAATTGTTTCAATTTTTGTGTCTTTGATTAGTAAAACCTCTAATTTAGCGGTATTAAAGTTTTTTGGAGTGTAAACGATTATTCCACTTTCTTTGTTAAGGTCAAGAATACTTTTTTCAAAATCAGTTGCAAGCAACTTAAAGTTTTGAAAAGTGAGTGATAGTTTGATGAGTTTTTGTTTAATTGAGTTGATTTGTTTTGTATCTGAAATGAATGCAGAGTATAGATTGACAATCGCCAGGTCATAGCCAAGAATAGGAACTAGCAAAATATATTCGTTCATTTTGCCTTTAATTGGCGAAGGCAAGATGAAAGGCATTGCAAATACAGGCATTAAACGGTCAGTATCTCTTTTAAATAAGGAGTTAATCAGCAGAGTTATCGCAGGGATTGTGCTGATTTGGATGTTTTTGTGAACAAATTTGCCAATTTGACTAAGTTCATACTTAGTAAGAGCATATAAATTAGTTGGAGATACTGCCATGGGTTCAAAAATCAGCGCAGATACTATCGCTCTTAGGTTGCGCTCAAGTCTGTAAATTGTGCCATCGTAGGCTTTGTAGTCAAAGGAATGGAAGTTAAGTGCTTTGTGGTTTGCATAAATAAGGCGTTCGCCTAAAAACTTAGCACGTCTGGTATTGTGGTAGTCAAAAGAAATGTTTGCACTAATTTCATTTATTTCTTTATCGCCTAGTTGAGCGGTATTTACTGATTTAATTATTTCAGTTAATTCATCGGCTAAGTCAAATTCATCTTTATCTTGATTTAGTTTGCTGTTGTTCATTTTTCTCCTTCTTTTTTTAAAAAAGTTATCCACATTTTAAAATTCAACTTCGCTGCACTTCGCAACAGCGAAGTGCAGCGAAGTACCCCTAACTAGAATTACCTTAAATTGCTAATGAGTACTCCAAAAATCGGAAGATGGCTTTTTGGAAACCTTTTAGGTTTTCAAAAAGCTGATTGCCTAAATTAACGGATTGTTCCATGTGAGAAAGCCACGCAGTGGTAAAATCTCTTAAAGAAAAATGAAAGAGAGTACCTACGGCAAGCGGTCAAGAGACTACCTAATGCAAACTACCACACCGAAAACGTTGTTCACGTTGTTGTTGTTCAGGTTGCCGTTGGAGTTGATGTTGCGCGCGTTCGGGTTAGAGTTAGGATACTGCGTACCAAGCCACCAGTTCTGATGGTTGCCACTGTTGTAATAAGGCGCAACACCGTCAGATTCAATAAACGATGATATGCTATTACCACGATATGAAGACACTGTACCGTTATATTGTGTCAAAATAGCCTTCGCATAATCAGTAGATTCTTTTATTAGTTTAGTATGTAATCTTGCATCCAAAGCAGGTTTAACACTAAACTCACTATCGTCATATGTCGGCATAAATGTGTCTTGATTAACATATGTGCCAATCATGCCAACAATTGATTTTAAAATAGAGTTCTGTGGTTTAGCGTTATCTAAATAATTGCTGTAATAAATATTGTAAGGCGTAAAATCAATAATTTTTTTAGTGAACCAAGTATTTTGCTTTGGAATTTTGACAAACTCAACATCTTCAAACTTGAAGTACTGACCGTCGTATTTTTCGTATGTGTTACCAGCAGTATCTTTCCAAAAACTGCGAGTAAACTTAAGTGTATAGTCTTTGGCTTTTGAGTTAAACTTAAGTTCACGTTCTTCGTCTTTAAAATGTGAAATACCTTCTGGATTGTCTACTTTAGTTTGTGGGTATTTACTAACAAGTCTAACCGGTTCGCCAACATAAACTTTTATTTTGTGATTGTTTTTAACTTCTAGTTTCTTAATTTCTTCTTTAGTTTTTTGATTTCCGTCTAGTTCTAACTTGTTAATTTCCACACCATCTTGCTTAAACTTACTTTCATCAATTTCACCATGTGTCTGGCCATGTCTAAATGTTTTACTTGGAATTTGATAAGAATGACCCACAACTTCGTAAGTTACAGTGTAAGTTTTGCGATCGATTGTGACAACTACCTTATTTTGAGATTCATCTTGGTTTACGGTTAAAGTAGACTTATCAAATTTAGGATTTTGGTAAACAGTGTTATCTGGGTTTGAGTAGCTGACTGTGTGAACAGTACCAATTTTTTGGTTCTTAATTTCAGTTTTTTCAACATAATTGCCGTCTACTTTTTGAGTTTTAATAGTGTATGTGATTTTTCTGTCTTGAAAGTCTGTTTGCGCGTATATTGTAATGTTTGTATTGCCTGCGATAAAGTCAGTTTGAGTTGTACCACCAGTTTGAGTTAAACTCCATCCAAGGAAGTTGTGAGTATTTTTTAAAGTATAAGTTGGAAGTGGCACTTTTCTGGTTTTTTTAACGTTCTTTTGCTCGTATGCTAAACTTTGAATACCAGCGGTTTTCTTATACTCAACAGTGATTTCTTTTAACTTATAGTGCTGATAGACTACTGTGTTATTATTGCCAACAGTTAATGGTTGGTTTAAAACATTAGTTTGATTGTTATCTTTTTCATATAGGTTATTGTCTAAGTTGTTATATGGCTTATAAGTCGCGCCATTTTCAACCAATTGATCTTTTTGTTCTTCAACAACCTCGTCGTAAGTTCCGTTTAGGGAGCTATCTGGACCTTTCTTTTCTAGTTTATGAATAATCTTGTAGTTAACTTTGTGTCTAGTTTCGGTAAAGTAAGCAACTAAAGAAAGGTTTTGGGTTACTTTACCAGAAAAATCATAGGCAGACTGTTGTGAGTAGACTCCGTTCATAGAAGTTTCAGTTTGCCAGTGGATGAAATCATAAGTACGACCGTGTTTAGTAATAGAAGGAGTGATTGGCATTATTGCTTTACCTTCGTATTTAACTTTTTGAGTATCTGGATTTTGAGAAGCTTGACCTTCAAGTTGACCTTTGAAGTTAACATTGAAAGTGACGTCAAACACGCGGCGAGTGTAGTTTAGGGTAAAAGTAGTAGAACCGTCTGCGCTGACTGTCTGAGTTTGTGCTGGGGTTTTAACTTCAAAACCGTGGTCATATTGAGTTAATCTATCTGAACTAGATACAGTCACTTGACTGTTTGTTTTGGTTGACTTTGTAACAATCTCTTCACGTTGTGCGATGTCGTCAACTCCTTCAAATACGTGTTTGATGGTGTAGGTAGTTTCACCTGGCGCAAACACAGCGTAAACCTCGCGGGTATCTCTGGAAACTATTATGTCTTCAGCTTGACCACCTGGAGTTTTTGTCCAACCAAGGAACTTCCAGCCTGGTTTTACACCAGTTGGTTGGAAGTCAAACTTAGTTCCAACTTTAGTGGTTTGTTTTGACCAAGTTGGGTTTTCTACTTTATCTTGGTCAATATCTGCTACTTTTGGAGTGATATCTACAAACACATCTTTTTCTTTAAAAACTGGTTTTAATGTTAAGTCTCTGTTGTAAGCAATCGCAGGGTCAAAATCTTGGCCAGATTGGTCTGTCCATTTAACTAACTCAAAGTCTTTTTCTGGAGTATGAGGTTTTAAAACTGCATTCATTTTAGCAACAATTGTTTGACTTAGTTTTTGTGTGTACTTAAGAGTAATTGGTGTTTTTAGTTCATCTGCTACAGATGTCAACTCAAGACCTGAGTAGTCAAAAGTTACTGTGTAAGTTTTGGCTTTAAAGTAAAGCTTTAAGTATTGTTTTGAAGTAGCAGAAGTTACAGTAAGTTGAGTAGTAGACTCACCGTCGTCAAAATTATCTAAGTGATTAGGATGTGGTGAATTTGTTTTAAAACGGTTTATTACTTCTTGAATATCTTGATCATTAACTCTTGCGGTTTCGCCAATTGCTCTTGGCTTGGATGCAACTAACTCAGTTTCTGTATCTTGTGTGGTGTCATCCAAACTTTCCCAAACTAGTTTTAAGTAAACTAATCTAGTGGCAGTTGCTTCTTGCCATTTGGCTTTAAGTTTAAGGTTTTTAGTGGCAGGTACGTTTTTACTAAAATCAAAAATTTCGCCAGTCTCTTCGTTTTCCCATCCAATGAAAGTATAAGTTTTTTGATTTGTTGGATCTAGTTTTTCAGGATGTGGCGTGTCTTTTAGAATTTGTTCAAACTTATAAGTATCTCTGTGCGAGCTTTGTCCGTTTAGTTGACCTGAGTTGTAGTTAAAGTCAACTGTATAAGTTTTTCTTATATATCTTAAAGTAAACTCAGTTAAGCCAGAAGCCTCAATAGTTTTAGTCTCACTTTGTTGTTCTAACTCAAAACCAGGTCTAGTAAACCCGTTTGTTTGGTTGACAGTAATTTGTGTGCCAACCTGTGCAGTTTTAACTTCTTTTTCTATTTTTTGAGGAATTGTGTCAACACCTTCAAAAATATGTTTAATGGTGTAGTTTGCGGTTTTGCCGTTTTCTTCAAAGTAAGCAACTAGTGTGGTGTTTTTAGTAATTGGGGTATTGAAATCATATGGTGTAGTTTCTTTATAAGTTCCACCCATTTGGTCTTTAAGTTGCCAATGTTTAAAGGTGTAAGTGTATCCGTCCTTGGCAAGAGAAGGCGAAAACTCAGGTTTTTTTACCTTTCCTTCATAAGGAATCTCTTGCTCTGCTTCAACTGATGCCGTAGCACCTTGAAAGTGATTGTTGTAGTTAACCACGAAATTAACTTTGTATTTTTTACGAGCATATCTGATTTCAAAAACAGTAGAACCATCGGCTTCTACTTTTTTAGTTTCAGAAAAATCTGCAACTTCAAAGTGTTGATCGTATCCTTTATCTCTGTTTTCTTGAGTAACAGTAACTGATTTGCCGACTTGTTCTGTGAATTTTCTTTCTTCTACTCGCTCGTCAATTTGATTTTGAATGCCTTGAAAAATATGCTTAACAGTATAAGTTGCTGTGTCTTTTTTCTCTTCAAAATAAGCAACTAAAGTTAAGTTTTTAGTGATTTTATTATTAAAATCAAACTCATTAACCTCTTTATAAACATTGCCCATCTCGTCCTTAAGTTGCCAATGTTTAAAGGTGTAGGTATATCCTGCTTTAGTAATTGTTGGGTTTGCGGGTTTAGTTAACTTACCTTCGTATGGAATAGTTTGTTCAGGTGTTGAAGAAGCATTAACATCTTTAAAGTGATTGCCATTGTAGTTGACTTCAAAGTTAACTTTATAGCGATTGCGGGTGTATTTTAGTTCAAATACGGTGGTGCCATCTTTATTGATTTTTTTATTAGTTATAGTACCATCAGCCAATTTAAAACCAGTAGGTGCATTAGTTTGAGTTGGGCTCAACTGAACTTCTTGCCCTGGAGTTTGGTTTTCAACTACCTCTTCTTTTGATTTATCTTCAATGAAGTTACCTGCTTGATCTACAGACTCAAAGTATCTCTTAATTGTATATTTAGAAGTAGGCAGTATACTTTTTCGCATCACGGCTTCAAGTGTGATGTCTTCGGTAATTGGGGTGTTGAAATCAAATCTTGTTCTAGTGCCAGTAATTGGATCTACTAAATTCCAGTGGTCTAGTTCCCAAAGATTGCCGTGTTCGTCTATTTTAGAGACAAGTGATGGAGTTAAGTAGTTAGTCTCTAGTTTCTCGCCGTGTACACGTCTAGTTGAAAGTAATTGGTTTGCACCACTTGGTGTAATAAAGTTTACAGTGTGATACTTAACTGGTTTTTCGGGTTGTGGTTGATTTTGCTTAATAGATTTTAAATAAAGTACAGTGTGAGCACTTGCAACTTCATAAGCAAAATTTACTTTTTCGGTTAGCGAACTGTCTCTATACCAGCCTTCATATGTATATCCTGGTTTTTGATAAACATGTTCTTTTAGCGGACTGCCTTTTTTGACAATGTCAAAAAATACTCTTTCAGCGCCGTCAAAATAAGAAACTGCGACCAAACCTTGTTTGTCTAGTTCTGGACCTATTTTGTCGCCATCGGTAGTGATGTCATATTTTGCAATTAGTCTAAGTTCAGATTTCACCCATTGTGGAATTAAAAACTCTTCGCCTGGATTTAGATCAACTCTGTTGCCAACTGGGTCAATGTAGTACCAACCAAGAAACTTAGAAATATAGAAAGGTGGTGTATTTAACTTAATTTCTAAACCTTGACTTTCAGGGTCAAGAGTTCTGGCCTTGCCCATGACTTTTTCAACTAGGTCATACACTTGGGTTTTTTGGGCTTGATTTTTAAAAATACCAGGTAAGACAAAATCATAAACTAAGGAAATGTGTGTATTGTTGTTAACAATAAACGCACGGCCGCGCGCGTTTTCTTTTACAAAGACTTCTTCTTTACTTACAGGTTGACCATTTGCTTGTCCCTTTTCGTCAAACGCCACAAAACCTTTCATTTTGTATAGTTCTTCGTAGATGTGTTTATATTCGGTTTGTAGTTTTGAGTATGGCAAAATTACAGGTTTGCGCGGAGCAACACCGTCGTGTGATTCTGGGAAAAAGATACGAAGAAAGTTAGAGTAATCAACAATAACGTCGTGTTCTCTTTTAATTCCAAACCAGTTTTTAGTGTAGATTGTAAAAACTTCTGAGTTGTACTCACGGTCTGTAAAATCTATTGCCGCGTGTTTTCCTTGCTTGGCTTTAATTCCAGTAATTCTACCCATTCTGCTAGTTTCAAACCATTCTTGTTTTACAGAAATATAGGTAGACTTAGTGGTATCTACAGTTTCTGGCACCACAAGGCGCAGTTTATTTTTACCTGCTCTAACACCATCGTGTTGAGAAAAGCCACTGGCTTTAGAAAAATAAACTGTAGGGTGCATAAACAAAAAGATTAAAAACAGAGTGATTAAAGTCAACACAAGTAGCATTACACCAGATATTATGTATCCGTTTCTTTTCTTGATATGCATATGTTTCTCTCCTTTTTTGGTTAAGGTAAAGACTAAATTTGAATTAGTCTTATACAGATATATTATAGCTTTATCTTTTTTGTATACTACGCTTTCAATATGGATTTCTTAAATAATGCGCTAGTTAGGGTATTTTGCATAAAAAAGTTTATATTTTATATATGCAAAAAATGTTAATTGCTGTATCATTATATATACATTGATATACAAAAAAGCCTCAAAAAAAAAAAAAAACGGTTTTGCTAAATTGTAAAACCG
>CAUUDV010000027.1:0-6202 GCA_963544075.1 uncultured Acholeplasmataceae bacterium
AACAAGCGATTTTTGCTTATTTTTATAGTGTCTGTAATTGGGAATTCTTTAATATTATTTGATACAAAAAATCAACAATAGACAATAAAAAAACAGCAATTTTAGGGCTAAATTTGCTGTTTTTGAGATGAATTTTAAGTTCTTGATCAAAACAAGCGATTTTTGCTTATTTTTATAGTGTCTGTAATTGGGAATTCTTTATTTATGTAGCTGTTTTTGGTTGCATCAATGTTTTCGGGAACAACAAAGCGAAGTTTTCCATTTGCTGAAGACAAGGTTGCGTGCTTAGGAAAATCACTGTCTTTAGAAAAATAGACAGTTGGATGCAATAGTAAAAAAACTAATAGTAAAGTTAAAATAGTTAAAAATAAAATAAGTAAAGCGGCTAACGAATAACTAATTTTTCTTTTTTTCTTTGCCATAATTGTTCTCCTATGTGATTATTTTCAAAATAAATGTAAGGGGATGCATATTTATCTTATATTAGTTAATAATAATTTTTAAAAATAAATCTCTGCAAAAATTAAAATATTTAAAATGGCTCAACAAAGCAATTAAAAGAGATATTTTCCTTGTTTTTTTGTATCTTAAAATGAATTTAAACCTTAAAATGATATGAAAATGATATCTAAATAAGGCATCAAAAAAAAAAAAAAAAACGGTTTTTTACACAATATAACCCTTTAACAAAGCGGTTTTATTTTTCAGTGTGGAACCACATTTGTTTAAAAATTAGCAATTATTTTTGATTTAATTAAAAAAGGTGTACATTGCTGTACACCATTTTGCGCTTTAGCGTAGGTTGAATTTTAGAAAAATTGTTTTGCCTAAATATATCTGCTACATATTTTTTTTAGCCAGTACTACTCCGCGAACTATATTTGGATTTGAATATTTAACCTCAAGATCTGGAGATATATACAATGGTTTATAAAAAACTGAGTTTTGGTCTTTTTTGCCAATTACGGAAGACCAATAACTTTGCATCTCACTTTGTTCGTAAATTGGAAGATAACTTAAGTCGTTTTCTGCATATCCGTGTGGTAGAGCAGTGAAATCAATGCCACGCCAAAACTTAGAAATTCCAGTATATTGCCTAAAAATAGCCTTAGCGTAATCTGTCGACTCTTTTTTAAGTAGCGGTTTTAGATTAGGATCGAGCAGAGCATTATCTAAACCCATTGGATTGTCAGTAAAAGATACAGTAGGTACACTTAAATCTTTTATCTTAGAAATATATCCAATATTTCTAAGTTGTCCTTCATATATTGAGGCAGAAAATTTAGCATCTTTGTCTTTTTCATAAAGAGAAAAAGGCATAGCATCAATAATTTTTTTAGTAAAGTATCCAGTGTTTCCAGGGATTTGAACAAACTCAATTGGTTCATATTTATAGTATTTGCCTGCAATAACTTCATATTGTTCCTCGTTTTTATCAAAAACAACTTTGCGTGTGTAAGAAGTTCTCAATACCTCTCCGTTAAATTGAACTTTTAGTTCTAAAGATGGATATTCAGCTTGCTGCCAAATACTAGATTGCTGAAGCACAACTTCAGTTTGAGGATAGTGATTTGCCTTGCGGTCATTTAAAACCTTGATTTCAACTACTAAATTGCTTTTAACTTCATGTGTTTCAACTTCTTGTTTGGTCTTTTCAACACCATCTAACTTAAATTTTAAAAAGTCGTTTTGATTAAAATAATTGCGATTTATTTCGCCAATTTGCTCGCCGTATCTGCGAGTTCTTTCAGTGATTTGAGCAGTAGAGTTTATAACATTAAAAGTTACTTTGAATTTTTTTCTATAAATAGTAATTCTGACTATGTTTAAGTGTTCATGTACAGAAACAACTAAACTCATTTTATCAGCTTCCCATCTTTCATAAACATTTGTATCTGGAATTGTGTAAGTAACTGTGTGGGTAGAGCCAACTCGCGCTCTGTCTATTTCTACACCTTGAGTAAAGGTACCTTGTGCGTTTTCTTTTAAGACGACATATCTAATTTCTGCTTCTCTATAATCAGTTTTTGCGTAAATATTTAAACTATCTATATTTGGCTCTGCAATAAACTTATCTTGAACAGGTCCATTTGGAGATAGAGCCCAACCAACGAAGTGATGTGTGTTTTCCATGCTATATCCAGGTGTTTCAATACTTCTTGTTTTTTTAACTATTTTTTCTTCATAATCAATGGTTTTCATACCTTCAGCCTTAATGAAATTAACCTTAATGGATTTTAAGCGGTAATGCTGATATACCACAGTTGAGTTGTCGCCAGGTTGTAAGTCTGCTCTTAGTTTTGGTTCCCATTGTGGGTCAATTTCATATAAGTTAGTGTCAAGATTAGCATATGGAGCGTAAGTTGCACCATCTTCTACTTTTTGGTTGTACTTAGTTTCAGATACTGTATCATATCGGCCGTTTAGGAAATAATCTTCGCCTTGTTTTTCTAAATAGTGTCGTACTTCGTAGTTAACTCTTTCAATGACTTCTTCAAAGTAAGCAACTAAGGTGATATCTTTAACAATTCTTTGAGTGTTGAAGTTAAACTCAGATACTTTTGCGTAGGTATTGTTCATTTCGGCTTTATCTTGCCATTGAACAAAGTTATATGTGCGTCCTTTTCTTTTTAAAACAGGAGTTTCTGGAGTTTGGATTCTAGACTCATATTTAGCGCGAATTGCTATAGGTTCTTTTTCAACACTGACCATTTCAAAATGGTTTCCGTTAAAGTTAGCCTCAAAGTTTACTGTGTAAGACTTGCGAACGTAGTTTAAAGTAAAGACTGTGGTGCCGTCTGGCTTGATAGTTTGAGTTTGAGTTTGGTCTACAACTGTAAAGTGCTCATCAAACTCAGTTAAACGATTTGCTCTAGATACGGTTACAGATGAATCTGCTAGCGCTTGGTGAACTTTTGAGTCAGTTCTTTGCGCGATGTCGTCAACCCCTTCAAAGACGTGGTTGATAGTATAGTTAACTTTTTCAACAGTTTGAACAAAGTAAGCAAGTAAGTACATAGTGCCGTTTACTCGGTCATTTTCAAAGTCAAAACCTGTAATTTCTTGATAAGTTCCGTTCATTTTAGATTCATCTTGCCAGTGAACAAAACGGTAGGAGTATCCAGGTTGTTTTAAACCTGGTGTATATGCTGGTTTATTAACTTTTGCTTGGTATTTCGCCTTATAAGGCTCAGGTTCATCTCCAACATGTACAGCATTAGTAAAAGGTGAATCAACTAAATAGCCTCTGTGAGCAGCATAAAAGACATCGTATGACTTGCGGATGTAGTTCAAAGTAAAGACGGTTGTACCATCTGCGTTGATGGTCTTGGTTTGATTTAAACCATTGATTGTAAAGTGTTCATCAAACTCGGGTAGTCTGTGTTCATAAGTTACTGTGAAAGTAGAACCCACATTTGCTGTTTTGGAAACAGCTCTGGTTTCTTCTTGAATATCGTCAACACCTTCAATTACGTGTTTAATTTGAAAAGTAGATGTAGTTTTCTCTTCTTTAAAGT
This sequence comes from uncultured Acholeplasmataceae bacterium, assembly GCA_963544075.1. Taxonomy (GTDB): domain Bacteria; phylum Bacillota_I; class Bacilli_A; order Acholeplasmatales; family Acholeplasmataceae; genus CALISC01. The sequence goes on from CAUUDV010000027.1 coordinate 3,519, forward strand.
AAGCAACCAGGTCAACATCATGAGTAACTGGTTGACTAAAGTCATAAGCCTGGGTTTTAATGTACTCACCGTTCATTGATGATTTTAATTGCCATTGAACAAATGTATATTTATAGCCAGGTTTAGTGGCTGTTGGGTTTGTAGGTTCAGTGGCTGTTCCTTCGTATTTGACGGTTTGTTTTGAACTCAGAGAAACGTCTCCGTCAAAATGGTTATTAAAGTTAGTTTCAAAGTTTACATCAAAACGGCGACGGCGGTATTTTAGCGTGAACTGAGTAGTAAACTCGCTACTTACTTGTTTTGTCTCGCTTTGCGCGGTTTCTAGTTCAAAACCATGTTCGTAGCCTGTCAACTTATCTTGAGGAGATACTGTTACTAAACTGTCTACAAGGGCTTGTTTAGTGGCAGTTTCAACTCGGTCTGTTTCTCCTTCTTTTCCTTCAAATACGTGTTTAATTTCGTAATTAACTTGGTCTTTTGCAACTTTGGTGTGTTCAACGTAGATAGTTTTATTGCTAAAAATACGTTCGGTTAAGTAATTGAAAGTTGTGCCGTTTTCGTTTGCAAAACGACTGAATTCGTATAAATAAGGAGTAAGGTGAGTTGTGTATTGTTGTGGGTTTAAGTCAAGAAGTTCGCCTTTTTTAACAAGTCTTACTTCTTTAGTGCCAAGTAATTTATTGACAATAGTTGCCACAACCGTGGTATCTGGAATTGGATTATTCGGGTCTTTTTCAAAAATTGGGTAAAGTGTTGTGTTTTCAGTCAACACATCGTTTAGGCCGAATTGACCTTTAATTTCGTTGTCTTTAAAGTAAGCCCAGTATTTAAAGCGGTAACCCGCTTTTGAAACTTCAGGTAAAGTTCCTTTAAATGTTTGGTTTTTTGGACTAGTTTGAACAGACAAGACAGAAGTGGTGTCTGAAAGGAAAGTAACTTTAATTAAACTTGGGTCAAGCGGTTTTGGTTGACTTGGGTTATTAGGATCTGGAATGTCATTAGAAGCAGTGAAGTTATATAGTCCAAAAACGTTAAGTTCAGAAATTCCTGGCTCAACAACGCCGTTAATATTAAATTTCTTATTTATATCTGCGTTTAAATACCAGTCTCTGAAGGTAAATTTACCCAAAAGATGGTTTTTTTCAGCAAGTTTTTGAGCAAGTACTGCGTTAATTTCGGCTTTGTCTTTATCTTGAATTTTGTTGTCTTTTAAGGTAAGTGTTTTTTCGTATACTACTTTTCCGTCAATACTGTCAATTACTCTAAACTTAACATCTCTGTCTGGAGTTGGCAGTTTAAGTTCACGCATGTGAGCCTTTAGCGTTAAGTCGCTAGTGATAGGGGTATTGAAGTCAAAACGTTTACCTGTGTCTCTGCCAGAAACCGGATCTACTACAGTCCAGTAGTCAAGTTCTGTAAATTGACCGTTTTCATATCCTGTCACCATTGAAGGTAGCGAGTAGTTTAAATCTAACTTATCACCGTGCATTGTGTAAACGGGCACGAGCTGATTGGCGTAAGCGGGGGTAATAAAAGTTATCTTGTGGTCATGTGAAACCGCAGATGTTCTTCTTGATTTAAGGTATAGAGACATGTTTTTATCGGCTATGTTGTTGCCAGGTGTAAAGTCATATCTTTGAGTTAAAGCCTCATCAACATACCAACCTAAAAATTCGTAGCCTGGTTTGTTTGGTTTGAAATTTTCAACCGGTGAGCCTTTTTTAATAATTGCGAAGTAAACTCTTTCTGGACCGTCAAAATAAGAAATCGCAACATATCCCATTTTATTGATATCGACGCCTGCTTGGTTTGAAATTTCGTATTTATACCTAGCGGTTAACTTAAACTCTGACTTAACCCAACTAGGAATTGTAATTTCTTCACCAATTCCGACGTTAACACGGTTGCCAGTCTCGTCGTAGTAATACCAACCTAAAAACTCAGTAACATAGAAAGGTGCTTGATTGAACTTAAGTTTCAAGCCTTTGTCTTTTGGATTTAGAGTTTTAAGAGTTTTTTGAGTGCGAGAAATTCTTTCTAAAATAAAAGTTTTTTGGATATTGTTTTCAAAAATACCAGGTAGTACAAAGTCGTAGTTAACAATAATTTCGTTTGTAGTGTTAACTAAGAAAGCATGGCCTTTCGCCTCGTTTTTAGAAAATACTAAACTTTTTGAAACTGTGTCTTTTTCTGTTTTTCCATCTTTGTCAAAACGATAAAAACTCTCTAGTTTATAAAGTTCTTCTTTGATATGTCTAAACTCATGGTCTAGTTTATAGTAAGGTAGAACTATTGGTTTTCTGGTTTGACCTAAATGGTTCTTTTCAAAAAAGATGCGAAGGTAATTTGAGTAGTCAATAATAACGTCGTATTTGGTTTTGATTCCAAAAAGGTTTTTAACAGTTATCTCAAAAATAATTTCGTCGTACTTAAGATTAGTGAAATCTATAGCAAGTGTTTTTCCTTTTTTTGGTTGAACACTGACAACCGAACCTAGACGGTTAGTTGTAAACCAATTCATCTTGATAGGGATTTGTGTGTGGTTGATGATGTCAGCACTTTCCGGCACGATAAATCTGATCTTACCATTCTCGTAAGCAACAGCTTCGTTTTTTGGAAAACCACTTTCTTTTGAAAGATAAACAGTTGGACGGATAAAAAGCAAAATTAAAAATACGGCAATT
>CAUUDV010000028.1:0-5832 GCA_963544075.1 uncultured Acholeplasmataceae bacterium
TGTTAGTCTAATTTTTATTAACTTTTATATAGTGGATGTGGCTGGGAATTCTTTATTAAAATAGTTTTAACTTCATCTTTAGGTTTTATGCAAACTATATCAAATCCATATTCAAAAATCAGTTGTCCTAAAGATACAGTTTGAGTAGAACGGACTCCTGCTTCTCCTTTTAAAAAACTACTGACTTTTTCTTCAAGAAAATGGCCTAATTTAGCGTTTTTTCCATAAACCATAAAAAGCAAATCGCTCGCTTTTCTCCATACAGCAAGACATAGATAAACTTGGTTGCCTTGGAAATATCTAGCCTTTTCTATTGTGGTGTCATTAAAGGTAGCGCCCCAAGTTTTTGCGTCATAACTCGCTGCTTTTACTTCTAGAAACACATCTTTATCATTGCTTAACTTGCAGTCAAAGCCATGCTTATCTGTGTTAATTAGTTCGTATCCTAAATAGTGTCCTACCATTGAATCTCTAATTTCGTTGATAAAACTGTCAGTATCACCTTTATGCCATTTTTCTTGGACTTTAGCAACTTCTTGTAATGCCAAAAAACCTTCTAATAAAAACTCATTATCAATTGGTTTGAAATTACCTTTTTTAAGCAAGTCTGCCACTAAAAACAACCTCCTGATAATTTGTGTCAATTTTGTTCAATTCAGCAAACTTATTAATCCGCAAAATCATCGCATCGCTAATTTTAGGTTCTTTGTAATTTAAAGCAGTTAAAATTTCAAATGCCTTATTTTTATTGTTAATAGGTTCTGGCAACTGAATCAAAATATATTTATGTTGTTTTTTATCTTCCTGATTGATTTCGTAAACCGCTTGAGCAGTCGTGCCACTGCCAGCGTAAAAATCTAAAATCAAAGCGTTTTCGTGTTGTGAACATCTAATTAAAAATTTAATTAACTCAACTGGTTTTGGGGTATCAAATATCCCATTTAAACCTAATTTTTTTAAATCATTTGTGCCTTGTCTTGAATAAAAATCCAAAACTGAAGATACATTGTTAACAGCATCTTTTAAGTATTCAATTTCATAAGGTCTTTCGTTTTTAAAACAAAGTTTGTTTTCTTTATGCAACTTAATAAATTTTTGTTTGCTTGACCAACCGCGTGTCTTAAGTGGTTCTAAAGTTAGGTTGATTTCATCAATTTTTAAATAATTGGGTTCACCTGGTGTAGATAAGTCTTTAGCAAAGTATATCTCGCCGTTTTCATCAATATTTGAATAGTTTACTATCCAAGTCTCACCAGTTTCTAAAACATAATCACTAATACTTTTTTTAAGTATCTCGTTTGCAAGAGTAGATGATTTTTTATATGCAGTTTTAACTTTTTGAATAATTTGCTTTATTTTTTTACCTTCTAAAGGAGACTCTATTCTGTTGATATAAAATCTAGGTAAATTAGTTTTTGACTTAGCATAGGCAACAACATACTCATGTACCACATTTATGTGTTTAGCGTTGCTTCTTTGAGATTGCTTTGTGATAAAAATTCCTGCTTTGTTTTCCTTGCCAAAAACTTCATCACAAGTCTGCAGAAGACTTGCAAACTCGTTGTCGTCAATTGAAATAAAAATTACTCCTGTTTCTTTTAGTAATTCTTTTGCCTCAATTAGTCTTAGTTTAATGTCTAGAGACCATTTTGAGTTATTGTCGCTATATGCAAATTTAGAGTTTTTAGTATTGTAAGGCGGGTCAATGTAAATAAAGTCTATCGATGATTTAAACTTTTTAAATTCAGCGCTTCGCATAATTGCCAAATTATCGCCGATATAAATTTCGTTTTTATCCATTTTAACCCTCCTTCCTTTATATTTTTTTAATAATCTCGTCTATTTAAAAATAAAACTCTGATTAACATCAGAGTTTATAATCAAATGGAGCAGACGAGGGGAATCGAACCCCCATTTCAGCCTTGGCAAGGCCGTATAATAACCGTTATATTACGTCTACGTCTCTATTCACTTAACAAAATTATTTTATCACATCACGAAAATATTACAAATTATTTGATTGAATAGAAATATAATTGAAAAATTTAAAGTAAACTTCCATTAAAACTACCGAATCTATTAACGCATCATGGGTTTTTTTGCCAGGTTCTTTTTCAAAATAAGTTTTGTAAGCGTTAAAAAGTGATACGTCGTTTTTTAACACAAAGTAGTCTTTATGCAAGCGAGAAAGGTCAACGAAATCAGTTTTTTCAAAGATATTTGGAAGTTGGTGAAACTTAATATTTGCAACTAAACAAGGGTAGTCAAAATTGCCCCAAACTACAAACTTCGTGCCAGTTTCTTTGAGTTTTTTTAGTTGATTGTAAAAGTTTTTAAAGGTAATTGCGGTTTTTTTATACTGCTCTAAGTCAAGTGTTAAAAACTCTGTAGTTTTTTTGTCAATTTCTAAACTAGATTTTACAAACTCAGTTTTTTTAGCCAAAACTTTTTTGCTTTGATCTGTCAAGACATAGCCAAACTGAATGATTTGCTGAGGTGACTTAATTTTTCTTAAAGGAAGCAGAGTCATTTCAAAGTCAATAAAGCAAAGCTTATCAAAACTCAGCAAAGTTTGATACATTTCACTTCTGATTTTGCTTAAATCAAAAATTAGTCTTTTGGGGTTGAGTGCAGATATTTTTAAAATTCCAGCAACTTGGAAAAACTTATCGTGGTCTTTTTTGGAAACCACTGCGTTTTCTTGAAACTCAAGTTCAACTAAGTAGCCGGCTTTAATGATTTCAAGGAAATAATTTAAGTTTTTAGGTAGCCTAAAACGAAGTACTTTATTGCTTTCAAGTGCTTCGATTTCTCTTTTGAGTTTAGAAGTTTTTTTAACGACGATAGTTGCACGGTTCATTCTTTTAACTCCTTGATTTGTCTGATTTGATTTAACCTTAATTTAAAAGTTTTTAGTTCCTCAATGCTGGCAGCCTTTAGTTTAGCAACTGAACCAAAATGACGAACTAGCTCACGTTTTTTTGCATCTGAAATTCCGGTTAAATTATCTAACTTAGTTTTAAAAGCAGTTTTTAAGAGTTTCGCTTTGTGGGTTTGATATGAGAACCTATGGACCTCTTCAGAAATTCTAATTAAGAACTTATATAGATAACTGTGTTTATCAAGTTCGTATGAAGAGTTGTTCCAAACTAAAGCAGTTAATCTGTGGTGGTCGTTTTTCTTAAGCCCAATTACAGGAATTTTTTTATCTAAAATGCTGATTTGCTCTTCGGCTGCCTTAACTTGATTTTCAGCGCCGTCTACTGCAATTAAATCGGGTAGATAAGCGATTTCTTGGTCTTGAATACGTCTAGAAATAACTTCTTTAATCCCAGCTAAATCGTCATTTTTAGGTGTATTTTTTAAGTTAAATTTACGGTAAAGCGACTTTAAAAACTGTCCGTTTTTCAAAACTATACAGCCAGATACTTGTGCTTGCCCTTGAATTTGGGCGTTGTCGTAAGCCTCAATGGTCTCAGGCATAAAACCAATTTTAGTTTTTAGTTCTTCAAGTCCTTTTTCTAAAATTAAAGACATTTCTAAATACACAGCACTGAACTTAGTCAAGATACTTTCTGCGTTTTTTTGAGCAAGTTTAGTAAGGTCGTGTTTTTGGCCTTTTTTAGGAATTTTGGCAAGTTTCCCAAATCTAGTGTTTAAATCTTCTTCTTGGAAGTTATCAGAGAACAACAGTTCATCTGAATAAATTCTGGATTCATATATTTGGTCTAAATACTGAAGTGCATACTCTTTAGGATCACCAACATATTCAAAAATATTTCTTTTCTGGTCAACGGTTTTGCCAAACCTTTGAATCAAAATAGAAATAGAAACGTATTTTTCATCAAACGCCAGACCAATAATATCTCTGTTTTGCAAATCGTTGCTGTTAACAGTTTGGTCTACTATTGTTGCTTTAATTGCTTCAATTAGATTTTTAAAATCTAGTGCTAACTCAAAGTCTGAGTTTTCTGCGCACTCTTTCATTTTGACAGTCAAAGTTTTTAAAATGTCTTTGGCTTTAGTTTGAAAAACACGCTTTACTGCTTTAGTTAGTTCTTTTGCTGTAAACTCTTTTTCTAAATCAGATATGCCTAAGTTATTTGCAAGACCTGTTAAGATATCCTGATCTGTTTTAGAAATTTTTCCGACTCTTTTGGGAAAAATTCTATTCAAAACCTCACAAGTTTCTCTTGCCTGAAAAGTATTTGGAAATGGTCCAAAACCGTTGAAGTTAAATTTGCGCACTCTTTTGACCAAAAGTTTGGTGTAGGGTTTATCTGTGACCACAATGTAAGGATACGTCTTGTCGTCAATTAGTCTGATGTTGTATTTTGGTCTGTATTCTTTAATTAAGTTTTGCTCTAATATAAGTGCATCTTGCTCAGTGTTGCAAACCACATACTCAAGATTTTCAATTTCTTTAACTAAAAGTGCGGTTTTGCCAAAAACTTTGGCTTTAAAATAAGAAAGCACTCGATTCTTTAAGTTTTTTGCTTTGCCAACATAAATAACGCGACTATCTAAGTCGCGCATAATATATACCCCTGAATTTTGAGGTAAGTTTTTTAAATTTTCTTCAAGTGTTAATTTCATCTCTTAGTTTTAAACTAAGTTATTTTTACTAGAAATTAAAACTCAATTTGCACGTTTCCAGCTAGAATTTCTTCAAGCGCTTTGCCAACTTCTTTGTCACAAAGTGAGTTTTCAACTTGAACTTTTTTACTTTGGATAAGTTTAGCAACTTTAGCAGAAGTATATGCTAACTTATATTTTGAGTTGATAATTTTAGTTAGTTCATCAATTGAAGGATAGCGCATTCCGTCTTTTTGTTTGTTCATAAATTATTTCTCCTTTTGAATTGCTTCTATATAACTTAAAAATCTACGTTCAGCTCTACATTCTTCGGCTAAAACTATAGCCTGCAGAGTTTCTACAGTTTTAGAGATTTCTGAGTTGATAACTATATAATCATATTTATCTGCACATTTAAACTCGTTTTTCGCTTTTTCAATGCGCTCAGAAATTCTTTCGTCAGTTTCAGTTCCGCGTTGTTTTAGTCTTGAAATTAAATCTGCTTTAGTAGGCGGGGCAATAAATATATAAATTGCATCAGTTAATGTACTTCTAGCCATTAAAGCACCATTGACATCAATTTCTACCATCACGTTTTTACCAGTTCTTCTTAGTCTTTCAACTTCTTCAAAAAGTGTGCCGTAGTAATTACCAACAAAATAATTCCATTCTAAAAACTCATTATTTTCTAGTTTTGCTTTAAAATCTTTTTCGGAAATAAAGTAATAGTCAATTCCATGTTTTTCTCCGTTTCTAGGTGCACGAGTTGTTGCTGAAACTGAGAAAACAAAATTATTAACTTTTTCAAACAGCGCCTTTCTAATTGAAGATTTTCCAACCCCTGAAGGGCCAGACATCACAATTAACAGACCTTTTTTTGTTTCTTTCATAGAGTTAATTATATATTATATTTTTGCTTTTTAAAAGGATTTTTTTGAAAATAAAAAAGCCTGGTTAAAACAATTTAGCAGAAAGGAGAAGAATGAACTACTAAATTATTTTGTCCTCGGCTTTTTTAAACTAAAATAAAGGAAAGTTATTCGGGTTTTTGAATTTCTGACTCAAGTTCAGCCATAATTTTGGGGTTTTTAAGTAAATATTGTTCAACTTGTGCTTTACCTTGGCCGATTTTTTCTTCTTTTAAAGAAAACCAAGAACCTGCTCGTTGAATTAGATTTTTTTCAACCGCTAAATTGATAACTTCCCGTGTTTCGGGGTTATACAAGATTTTTTTGGAGTAAATTCTGCTATTTTTTA
>CAUUDV010000029.1:0-5428 GCA_963544075.1 uncultured Acholeplasmataceae bacterium
TATTATAGTTAATTTATAAATAAAATAAAAGTTTTTTAAACCGATTAAGTCATATTTAATTTAATATTTTGCTATTAAAACTTGCTTAAAATGTTTGGTACATATGTCAAACCAACAGTATTAAACACAATTTAATCTTTTCTTGCCAAATGAAAATTTAATACGACAAATTACTATTATTGGCGAGAATAATCTCGCCATAATTGACTTATATAAGCCAAATATGGTAAAATGGCTATGAAAAAAGAGGTACACGATGAGAAAGTTTAACTATCTAAAACTGATTGAATTATCTTTACCTGCTAAAGTTCACTCCATTATTGCAAAAATTCATGAATACAAAGGTAAACAAGAAATATACGCCGAAAACCACCCAGATGTTTTGACAAAAATGACTGCTGTGGCAAAAATACAAAGTACCAGATCTTCAAACGCTATTGAAGGAATTTATACAAACGAAACCAGATTAAAAGAATTGATGAACAATAAAGCAGAGCCAAGAAAAAGAGATGAAGAAGAAATAGCGGGATATAGACGCGTGCTTGATTTAGTTCATGACAATTATTTGCATATTGAGTTTAATAAAAGTAATATTTTAACTTTACACAATCAACTGTATTCATATTCCTTTAGCAGACATAAAGGAAATTTTAAAACAGCGGATAACTCAATTGTAGAAGTAGACTCAAACGGAAATAAAAAAGTCCGTTTTCAGCCAGTGAGTTCCTTTGAAACAGAAAGATATTTTGACAAAATGATAAAAGCATACAGCGAAGCCATAAGAGAAGGAGTTCCACCACTACTGATAATACCAACTGTTATACTTGATTTTCTGTGTATTCACCAGTTTGATGATGGAAACGGTAGAATGAGTAGAATTTTAACACTACTTTTGCTATATAAAGCTGATTATTTTGTTGGTAAATATATCAGTATTGAGATGTTAATTGAAGAAAGCAAAGTCACCTATTACGAGACTTTGCAAAAATCCAGCGAAAACTGGCATACTGGTAAAAACAACGAACTTCCTTTTATTAAATATATGCTTGGAATTATTTTAAAAGCCTACGAGGAGTGTGAAGATAGATTTAAACTGATCACCCAAAACAGATTAACGTCGCACGAAAGAGTTTTGCAAGTTTTTAAAAAAACATTAGAACCCTTGTCTAAAAGCGATATTTTAATTCTTTTGCCAGCGCTATCACAACGAACAGTTGAAAGAGCGTTAAAAGAATTGCAGGACAACCTGAAAATAAAACAAATTGGCAGTGGACGTTCAACTAAGTATATTAAAATTTAAGTCTTGAAAAGGACTTAAAGTAAAGTGTTTTTAGCGATACAAAATCAACTTAAATTTAAATTAAGTCTATCTCAAACTAGCGCTTAAATGCTATACTTTATATGTGAATTACGCCATTAAAAACCAGTCTCTTACCTATTCTTTAAAAAGAATTAAAGAGGTTAAAAAATCAATAGAATCTGATTTTATTTTTCTTGATTTAGCAGATTGTACTATATCTGAAATCACCAACGAATGTCTAACAGTCGGCTTAATTTTGAGTCAAAAAAACCTAGTTTTAACTAATTTAGAGCAGCTGCTTAGAAGTGAAAAAAACACAGCAGACCTTGTAAAATGCCTAAACTTAGTTAAAGAAAGCACTAAAGTTAATTTGTACTTGATTTTAGATAAAGTTGATTTTACTAATCCTAATTTAAATAAAATTATGTTGGTTGCCGAGTACTTTGATTTCTCTGAAATTCCTTTAAGCGAGTTTACAGAAATTATCAAAAAAGAAATTAAAGAACCTGGTAAATTTGTTAATTTAGTTGAAAGCCTTAAAACTATTTTTTTAACTGATTACGACTTATTTTTATCTGAACTAAACAAAGTTAGATTAGCAATAAGCGCTAATTTAGCAGAAACCCAAATAATTCAAGCGCTTAACTTAAAAACAGAAACTAAAGATGTTTTTACTTTAATTAAACTAATTTTAAACAAAGAAAAGAAACAAGCCATTGCTTTGTTTAATGAGTTTGTAAGTGCCGGCGTTTCTTTGACTCACTTAAATAAGTTAATATATTTAGCCTATTTAAACCTATACTTAGCAAAGCAAGCAAGTTCTTCTCCAAACCCAGTTGAAGCATTAAGTGCCTCTGCTTTTGTGTCAAACACAAGAGCTGCGCTTATCTTAAAAGAAGCCAAAGTTTTTCCTGAAACTTACCTTTTAAATAAAATGCAGAAACTCGCAGATTTTGACTATTTATTTAAATACGACACTAGAAATATGCAAGATGTTTTTAATTTTTTTATTATGGAGGATTGAAAAAATGGATTTAAAACACAAAAAAATATTATTGTTTGACTTGGAGACCACTGGCCTTGACTCATTTAAAAACGAAATTATTGAGTTTGGGGCGATTTTGCTTGAAAAATCTGGCAAAGACTATAAAGAAGTTAAAAGAGTTGATCTTTTAATTCAAAACAAAGAACCAATTCCAGAAATTATTACGGAACTTACTCATATCACCCAAGAAATGATAAACGAAAACGGAGTAACTAAAGCCGAGGCTTACCAAGAAATTAAAGAACTGCTTAAAGACGAGCCGATTTTAATTGGCTACAACGTAAACTTTGACCTGAATTTCTTACATCGCTTTATTTGTCTGTTTGAACCAGATTACCGCCTTGAAAACGATGTTTTAGATGTAATTGCGCTTTACCGCGACTTCAATGGCTTTCCTTGGAAATTAAAGAATGCTATTGCTAAATACGGCGTTACTACTGAAAACACCCACCGAGCGTGCGATGATATTTTGGCAACTTACGAAGTAATGCTTAAAATGTTTGAAGAGCACGCTGAAAACGGTATGCTTTTAACTCACTATGTCAATACATTGGGATATCCTGCTGCCTATCCTGTGCCTGAAAACTTAAGATTCTCACAAATTTTGTATCTGCCACAACGCGGTGGTCTAAAAGATATTCTTACCTTTAAACTAGACAAAAAAATGCGATAACTCGCATTTTTTAAGGTCAGTTTATTTGGTTTTAAAAAAAGTTTTTTGAAAAAAAAGAAAAGGAGTTTCTTTAAAAACTCCTTTCTTATAGTTGATTAACTTTAAGCGCTAAATTAGATTTATGGCGAGCAACGAAGTTTTTATGATAAATTCCCTTGCTTTGGCCCATGTCTAATTTCTTGTATGCTGCGTTTAATGCTAAAATTGCTTGAGTCTTATCACCTTGTTCAACGGCTAAGTTGACTTTCTTCATTGCAGTTTTGCAAGCTGATTTAAAAGACTTGTTGCGCAAACGAGCCTTTTCGTTTGTTTTGTTTCTTTTAATCTGTTGTTTGATGTTAGCCATAATTCCTCCAACGCTATCAATTATACATTATTTCGTATTTTTTTAAAAGAAAAAAAGGAGATTTTAAATGACAATTGCCAACAAAATTACTTTAAGCAGAATTGCTTTAATTCCGGTTTCCTTGATTTTGCTTTTTATACCATCACTGCAAGCAGAAATTCGTGGGTTTTTTCAAATCACGATTGCTCAACTGGTTTTTCTTCTGCTGTTTTGCCTCGCTTCTTTTACTGATTTTTTAGATGGGTATCTTGCCAGAAAACGCGGCGAAGTTACAACTTTTGGTAAGTTTCTAGACCCAATTGCCGACAAGATTTTAGTGTTTACGGCGCTAATTTTTTTGCCAGTTTTTCCGTTTTGGCAAGAACAGTTTAGCGTCAAAATCGCAGGAATTCACTTATTTTTGTTGCTTTATTTAGTTTCTGTTCTTTTAATTTTAACTCGTGAATTTTTAGTTACAGCCGCTAGGCTAGTTGCAGTTGGCGAAAACAAAGTGGTTGCCGCCGCTTGGCTTGGCAAAGTCAAAACCGCCTTTACTCTTGTTGCACTTATTTGGTTACTTTTCAATGGCTTTGGCTTAGACAATATGCTATTTCCTTACTTTCCAATAATTTCTTTCTCTTTAATTTTAATTTCAGTCATCTTAACTATCTGGTCAGGTCTTCAGTACATTTGGCAACTTAGAGCAGAAATTTTTAAATCAGTTTAGGTTATAAACTAATAAAAATCACAAATAATACTCCAGTATTAGTCTTATTTGCTTATTATTTTTTTTGCTTCTTTAGGCGTTTTTCCACTCATTTTATAAATAAATTAGTAAAAAAATAAATTATTTTTAAGTAATTTTTCAAGCCTCTACTAAATATATATACGAGGTAACTTAAATGGCAAATAAAACAACTGATAATGCAGATTTTCAAAAAATATTTGAAAATATTGAAAAACAATTTGGCAAAGGTTCTGTGATGGTTTTAGACGGAGACGAAGCGTTTGAAAAAATCGCAACTATTCCAAGCGGTTCGCTGGCTTTAGACAAAGCACTTGGAGTTGGTGGATACGCGCGCGGACGAATTGTTGAGATCTACGGACCTGAGTCTAGTGGCAAAACTACTTTGACTCTACACGCAATTAAAGAAGCCCAAAAACAAGGTCTAGTTTGTGCTTTTATAGACGCCGAACACGCTCTTGACGTCAACTACGCAAAAGCGCTTGGTGTAGACTGCAAAAATGTTTTAATTTCGCAACCCGATAGTGGTGAGCAAGCACTTGAAATCACTGAAGAACTAATTAAAAGTGGCAAAATCGGTCTAGTGATTGTAGACAGCGTTGCTGCATTAGTTCCAGAAGCAGAACTTGCTGGCGATATGGGAGACAGCCATGTTGGTCTACACGCTAGACTAATGAGTCAGGCCATGCGAAAACTTTCAGGTATAGTTGCAAAATCTAACACTACTTTGATTTTTATTAACCAAATCAGAGAAAAAGTTGGCGTACTTTTTGGCAGTCCTGAAACTACAACAGGCGGTCGTGCTCTTAAGTTCTATGCAACTCAGCGCATAGAAGTGAGAAAAGGCGAAAGTTTAAAACAATCAGATGGTACACTTTACGGTAATTTAGTTAACATTAAAGTAGTTAAAAATAAAGTTGCCTCTCCTTTCAAGTCTTGTTCAATAGAACTCAGATATGGAACTGGTTTTTCAAGAGTTTCGGAAGTTATCAATTTAGCGGTTGAAAAAAATCTAATTCAACGAGCAGGTTCTTGGTTTTCTTTAAAAGAAGAAAAAATCGGCCAAGGTAAAGCACAAGTTGAACAATATTTACTTAAAAACCCCAAAATTATGGCTGAACTTGAGTCAGAAATTCAAAAACCCGAATAACTTTCCTTTATTTTAGTTTAAAAAAGCCGAGGACAAAATAATTTAGTAGTTCATTCTTCTCCTTTCTGCTAAATTGTTTTAACCAGGCTTTTTTATTTTCAAAAAAATCCTTTTAAAAAGCAAAAATATAATATATAACCTGAGTTTCGGAGATATGAAATTTAAAACGGAATTATTGGCTCTGTTAAGC
>CAUUDV010000030.1:0-5004 GCA_963544075.1 uncultured Acholeplasmataceae bacterium
CCGAAGAACTAGCTAATGTTTTAGGTATATAGTGGTAGAAATTGGGAATTCTTTATTTTAAAATTAAAGTCCAAACAGTTTTTTAATATCCCAAACTCTTCTTTCATTTCTCAAGATGAGTTTGCTGATAAATACAGTAATTCTGCTAAATTTATCATCAGTGAGACCAATAAAGCGTAGTCAAAATATAAAAAAAACTTGAAAAATAAAGGTGGAAATCCACCTTTATTTTTTTGTCTTAATTCAATATCTGATAATCTACTTAAATAAACTCGTAATAAAAAGGTGTATTTCCACCTAAATTATTCGTGAGACAATTTAAAAAATGAACAAAATAGAACGGATATTTTTTGAAAAATACACAAAAAACAACAGTTTTAAATTATTACAAAATTTGAAAATATTGAAAATTATCTACTGTTCGTTTATACAATAAATATCTTTTATGCATAGGAATTAATTAAGACAAGCAGAATTAAAAAAGCACTAACTGACGTTAGTGCTTTTTTAAAATCATAAACTAATTTAACTGATTTTTGGTGAGAAAATAGATTTAAGCATATCCAAATCCACTCCACTTTTTTTAAGTTCACCGTAAACCCCTGACTTAAATTTTTCAATTTCGCCAGTAGATTTAAGTTCACTTGCCACTGTGTCGTAGAGTTTTTTAGTGTCCGCAGAGTTAATGGTTTGCCCTTTATTTATTTTTTCTTTTAGTTTTTTAACTTCGTTTTTAATGTTTTCATTTGGAATTGTGTCTGTGTGTTTATCAAGCGCTTGAATTAAGTTATCTTTGGTTTTCTTTAAAGTTTCAATTAAGTCAGAGTTAGCCTCGTTAAGCAGACATTTAACGCGAATTAACTGGTTTTCTTCATCAAACTCAAGGTCTGGACTAATTGTGGTTTCTGGAGAAAGTGAACTTAAAATATTGTTAAAAGTTGGGTTTTTATCTAAGTAATCTACACTTTTTGAAAACAAATACAGTAAGTTAATTGCACGGTTGTGAGAAAGTTTGATGTCTTTGCCAACTGTGATGTTAGTTTTTTTATTTTCATCAAGGATGTTTAAAGAAATGTTTTTACCTTCAATTTTTGGTTTAACTACAGTGTCTACCACTGTTTGGAAAAATTTGCCGTCAAGACCAGGTTTACCACTTACGTTTGTAACAGTTAAAATTAAACGGATAGTCAGCATAGGTTTGCCGTCTACTTTTTTGATAAACGGTTTGATGTCTATTTTATATTTGACTTTAATTTCAGTTGAACCAATTTTAAAAGTACGCATCGCCTCGTCTTTTTTAAAACCGTTTTTTTCCAAAAAGTAGCGATATAGTTGATTAATTTCTTCCATTGATATTGTCATGTAAAGTTCGTTTGCCCTGTTGTTTGTTTTGTTTAGCGCACTCATGAAAATATCGGTAGTTTTTTGTTTAAAGTAGTCTTTTAACTCATCTTCACTTTTAATCGCTGGACGTTCTGTTTGAGTAACTTCGTCTTTTGCATAAATTTTGCTGGTATCTAGCGTTAACTTAACTGAGTTTTTAGAAACAGTGAAATCGTAAAGTGAGTTTTCGTCCATAAACTCTTTAACAGTTTTAAGCAAACTCTTATTTTTAGTTGTACCGTTTGGATTAGTCTCCTCAACTTCGTAGTCTTTGTCAATTGACTTAGAAACATAACTCCACATTCCGGCTTTATTGATTTTTAAAACTGCATTTTCTTTAGTGATATCTAAAGACACGTATGGTGCATTTTTAGCAATCATTTGTCTTAAACTATTCAAAGCGCTGTCTACTGTTTTTTTGGCAAAAGTATCGGCAATTTTCTTGCCAAAGGACCAACTAACTCCGATTTTGCCTAACCATAGTTTATCTAAAGTTAGTTTAATTTCACCAGTTTTTTTATCTTCGCTCAACTGAACACGAGCACTTAAGCTACTGTGAAACTCACCTAAAGCCTTGTATGCGAAGTTAACATTTAGATAAAAAAAGTCGTTGTCTTTTGTAAAAAACACACTTTTAATTCTTAGGTAGTCTGGATTTGTTTTATAAAGTGTTTTGTCATTTGAATTATTTTCAAAATATGACTTATCTATGATTTTTTTAGAGACAATTAAATGATTTAGAACTTGTGTTAAAGTCTCGGCGTTTAAGTCAAACTCAAACTTTTTGCCAGTTGCAGATTCTAGAAATATATGCTTTTCTACTTTTTCGCGTAAATTATCTACAAACTGATAATTCTTGGCGTGTTCAGGTGTTTTAACTGTATTAAAGTGTAGAGCAAATAAAGTACCTGCAACTGCCAAAATACTAATAATTAGCACTAAAAAGAGTAGCAATATTGTTTTAAAAAAGCGGCGCATAAATATACCTCATAATATCTAAATTATACCAAATAAAACAATTTGAAACGCAAAATTATCCAAATAATTATTTGGTGATTTACAGTATATTTTTCTTTTAATTTAGAAAAATACACAAGACTTTAAAATAATTATTTTGTTTTCGGTGTGCTATATTTTATGAAGAGGTGATGAATATGAATATTTATAAAGGTGAACTTTTCAACGATGTTATTAATAGCGATAAACTAGTTTTAGTAGATTTCTTTGCTCCATGGTGTGGACCTTGCCAAGCGCTGCTTCCAGTTGTAACTGAAGTTGCAGACTCAGAACTTAAAGGAGTTGCAAAAGTTTATGCAGTTTCTATTGACGACTACCGCGAACTTGCCTTACTTTCTGCAGTTCGTTCAATTCCAACACTAGTTTTATTTAAAGACGGTAAGGAAATTGACCGTAAAGTTGGTCTACTTTCTCGCGATGAGTTAGTTGGCTGGGTAACTAGTTTTAAATAATTGAAAAACCAAAACTATATTTATCTTTTAAATAAACCAAAGGGCATCACATCGTTTGCTGCCCTTTTTGGTATTAAAAAAGAATTAGATAAAACCACCAAAGTCGGACACACGGGAACTCTAGATCCTTTCGCAACTGGTCTACTTTTAGTGCTAACAGGTCGCGCAACTCGTTTTGTTCAAGATTTTGATTTTGCAAAAGTCTATACAGGCGAGTTTGAAGTTGGATATGAAACTGATACTCTTGATTTAACCGGTAAAGTTATTGATAAAACCAACAAAACACTTGAACTTAAAAAAGCAAATCAAACAATAGATAAATACCTAAAGTCTGGTTTTTTGCAAACTCCGCCAATTTATTCAGCTAAAAAAATCAACGGTAAAAAAGCCTGTGATTTAGCCAGACAAGGCGAATCACCTCTACTTAAATCAGAACTTAAAAAAATTTATTCTCTTGAACTTAAACAAGCTAGTCCTTCTAAATTTACATTTATTTGTAAGGTAGAAGCAGGCACTTATGTGCGTTCGCTAATTTCTGCTTTATGTAAAGAAAACTCAACCTTGGCTACATTAACTAAATTAAATCGCGTAGCAGTTGGTGAGTTTACTTTACCAGAAATTCAGTCAGGCGAGTTTATTAAAATAGAGTTATTTGACTGGCTAAAAACTAAATATGATTTTATTGAGTTATCTAAGTTTTCAATTAAACTAATTGAAAACGGTGCAACTATTTCTTTTAAACATATTAATGTTAAAAAAGATTTTATTGCAACTAAATTAGGCACACCTATTGCCTTAGTTAAATACATTAGTGAAAAAAATGAATATAAACCCAGAGTTATTTAATTTAGAAAACGAATATGGTGAAGCAAAGGTTGTCTCTAATGCTAAACCTAAAGTGGTTGCGCTTGGTTCTTTTGACGGAGTTCACAAAGGACATAGCGCTTTAATTACTAATTTACTTAAATACCCACATTTAGACCCACATGTAATTTGCGTAGAAAAACCGTTGGCTAGAGTTTTTTTGTTTACTCGCTTAGAAATTCTTCAAAAAATTAAAGAAATTGTACCTACAGCCGAAGTTTCTTTTTTGCGTTTAAATTCAAAAATCGTCAATAAAACTTACCTTGAGTTTAATAAGTTTTTAAAGCAAATCAATGTTGACACTGCGATAGTTGGCCAAAACTTTTGTTATGGTAAAAACAGAGCAGGCGGTATTGATACTTTAAAGGTTGATTTTAATGTTTTTGTACAAGAGTTAGTTCGTGAAAAAGGCATAATAATTTCTAGCACCAGTGCTAAACTTGCACAAAAAGTAGGAGATTTTAAGGTAGTTAATAGACTACTTGGCAGTTATGTTTACTATGAAGTAACCTCTGAAA
The DNA here is from genome assembly GCA_963544075.1 of uncultured Acholeplasmataceae bacterium. Classification (GTDB taxonomy): domain Bacteria; phylum Bacillota_I; class Bacilli_A; order Acholeplasmatales; family Acholeplasmataceae; genus CALISC01. The sequence goes on from CAUUDV010000030.1 coordinate 4,235, forward strand.
AACATTACTTTCTTTTAGACTCAAAAAAGGTTTCACCTCTTCCTGGTAAATACATATGTGTTGATGAAAACCAAATAAATTTTTTAGTCAATTTAAAACAAAATCGTTTAATTTTACTTAATTTAAAATCAATTAAAACTGGTAAGATCAAGTTCGTTAAAAAACTAAAATAACTTACTTTTTACTTGGTGAAACTGAGAGATTTTGCTATAATATTTGTCGTTGGAGGTATCTATATGGCTGTTCCATTTAGAAGAACTGGAAAAACTGCTAAACGTAAAAGAAGAACTCATTTCAAACTTCAACGTCCTGCGATTACAGTTTGCCCACAAACAGGTGAGTTTACACTACAACATCGTGTAACACCAGAATGCGGATACTACAAAGGTCAACTTGTTCTTGAACCTAAGAAAAAAGAAGACCAATCCAAAGAAAAATAGGCCCGAAAGGGCCTTTTCTTTTTTAAAACAGGAGTGCACATATTTACTATAGTGTGTTAGTGAGTAAGTATTTTGGCTGTTATCACTCTAAAAGAAAATATGTTTTGAAAACTGTTTTGTTTTCGCCAAACAAGAAGTCAAGCCTGCCGCTAAAAGAAAACTCAATTGCTATTTCATTGCTAAAGTACAACAAGTAATCCTATAATTTATTTATTTTTTTCAAGTTTTAATATATCATTTTAACCAAAAAAGATGATTGATTATTAGTTAATTTTCTTCAAAATAATAAACAATAATTTGAATAAATCACCTAACAAGGCGTTTTTTTTT
>CAUUDV010000031.1:0-4872 GCA_963544075.1 uncultured Acholeplasmataceae bacterium
TTAGTCTAATTTTTATTAACTTTTATATAGTGGATGTGGCTGGGAATTCTTTAATTAACTTTAAAAACAATTGAAAAACTACTTGAAAAGAAAGTTACTAAAGGTATGGATTTAAACGCAGATAAACCAACTCTACCACTTTCTTTATCTGCTCAAAGAAAATTTAGGTCAATATTTGGTTTGGATAATGAAATACCTGCTGATTATTTAGATTCAAAAAAAGTGGCTTTTTTTGACGAAATAATCAATAATTTCAGCTACGCTGACAAAAATAACATCGAAGCAAAATTAGAAATCATTAAAGAACTGACGCATGCTTACAATATACCTGAGTTTAAAGAAATTGAAATCAATAAAAATGTTAAATTAACGCAAGAACTTACTAAAGAAAACTTTGTAAATTCTAATATCGATATAGATACTTTAAACAAGCTTATGCAAGTTAAATCAAATAAAGCAGGTAAACTTTCTCACAAGTTCTTAGCAGAAATTTTGCTTGCAAACAACGAAGGTCTTTGGCAACCAGTGATTTCTCATTTACGTGAGTCTAATTTAAATTTACAAGAACTAATCTACGTAGTTATTGGCGATGAATCTGTTAACCTTGAAACTATTGCTGCTGAAAATACTAAGCGTGAACTTGACTTAAATGATCCAAATTACTTAAATCAATATCTGGCAGAACGCTTCGTTCCGCCACTTTCAAGAAGACCAATAATTCAGGTCAATAAACTTATTGACGAAATTATTCAAATCATGAACGGTCAATTGCCTTCCCATGTCACTCTTGAGTTTACTCGCACTAATAACCCTAAAGATAAAAATAAACGCACTACTTCTAGAAGCGAACAAATTAAGAAACAAATCAATAGTTTAAAGGACTATGTGCTTAGAGAAAAGCTTATCGGTGAACTTGAAAGTCAAGACAAAGACCCTGATTTAAAGAGTGATAAACTATATCTTTACTTTTCACAACTTGGCATAGACATGTATACAGGTAAAGCAATTGATATCAGAAACTTAGAAGATTATGACATTGACCATATTTATCCGCAGGCAAAAATTACAGATGAGTCTATTCACAACAACAAGGTACTAACTTCTAAAGACGAAAACCGCAAAAAATCAGATAAATATCCGCTTACCTTTGAAGTGCAGAAAAGAATGACTAAGCATTGGAATTATTTAAAAGAACACAAACTAATCACTCAAGAAAAATATACTCGCTTAATTAGAACAACTGAACTTAAACAAGATGAAATTACTGAGTTTGAAAACAGACAAAAAAATGTTTTAGATTGGGTTAACAAAGAACTTATTGTTTTTCTAAAAGACTATAAATTCAAAGACAACAAAGAATTTGAGCCAGTTTACTCAAAATCAAGTTATGTAGATGAGTTTAGGAAAACTTTTGATTTCTTAAAGTTTAGAAACTTAAATAAATTCCACCACGCACACGACGCTTATTTAAATGATGTGCTTGCCAAAATTTTTAAATCAAGACATAAATATTACAATGATGGAACTGCTGAGTTTAAAGACAAAAAAGCACCTACTATTTTAGAGAGAGCAATACCTAAAAAGACTTTAAAGGTTAATGGTAAAGAAATTAGTTTCCTTGAATATTTTGAAAATATTTTTAATTCAGGCGATCAATTAATGACTAAAATGACTAAAATTAAAAGTAGCGGTGCTTTTTGGGATGAGACAATTTATGGCAAAGATGAAGGTAGTGTTCCGGTTAAACGTATATTTAAAGAAAGAATAGCTCATTACAATAAACCAGCCATTGCTTTTTTTACCATAGTTGAACTTAAAACAAAAGATAAAAAAGGCAAAGAAAAATCTAGTTTAAAAATAGTTCCTGTGCCGATTTATCATTGCTCTCAATTTTATGATGAAAAAATAAATCAAGACGGTAAAGTTTTTAGCTCAGAAAAGTTTAGAAAGTATATTTCAGAACGTTTCACAACTGAAAACACAATTGCATGTATTTCTTCAAAAATTGCTAAAAAACCTATTATCCCAGTAGGTACACTTTGTGAAATTGATGGAGTTAAGGTTAGACTTGCTGGAAAAACAAATGAAAACTGCATTTATCACAATACTTGCAATTTAACACTAAAACAAAAGGATAATTATTTATATTATCGTTGGCTTGACAAACAATTTGAAAATATTTTTATTGAAAAAGAAAAAAATGCAGAAAAAATTAAGAAAGGCGAGAATTCTGACTTAGTTGACATCTTTAAAAAGTACAGTTATTTTCCAAAAGATAATCCTGAAAAAGCAATTATTTTATCAAAAGAAAACAACTTAAAACTAATGAAAGAAATTTACGAAACTGTTCAAAAATTATTTGAAAACAAAAAAGTTGCCACAACAGTCCAACAAAGACTATTGTTAGATAATAATTTTAATTTAACTACGTATTTATCTAAATTTAGTGAACTTGATTTTTTTAAACAAATTGAATTATTAGTGGCATTCATAAAAATATTATTAAAAAGCGATGTTTCAAATCAAGGAAAATTTCTTGACTTGGGACGTGATATTGAAAAGAAAAAGAATAAAGATGAAATCAGAACTGCAATAAGCGATTTTTGCAAAAGTGTTGAAATAAAATATTCGTTTTCTATCGTTAAAGAATCAGTAACAGGTTTTAAAGCTAAAAAATATAATTTTAAATAAAATGTTTAGAACCCTGGTTATTAAAAGAACTTCAAAACTTTCACTGATGCACGGATATCTTTTGATTTATGATGGTGAAAAAGAAACAAAAGCCTTGATTTCTGAGCTTTCTTGTTTAATTTTAGAAAGCAACAGAACATCAATCACTTCCCCGCTTCTTTTAGAGTTAATTAAACAAAATGTAGCTGTGATAATTTGTGATGAAAAACACAATCCTGCTGGCACTGTTTTAGGTTTAAATAATTTTCACTCACAGTTAACTTCATTAAATACCCAACTTAGCTGGGCAGAAGAGACAAAGAAAATGCTATGGCAAGAAATTGTAAAGTGTAAGATTACTTTACAAGCCGAAGTTTTGAACATGTTTGGCTTTAGTGAAAACACTAAACTAAAACAATATGCAGAGGAAATTAAAGGTTTTGATGACACAAATCGTGAAGCAATTGCTGCTAAAGAGTATTTTTCTACACTTTTTGGCAAATCTTTTTCTCGCGAGCAAGAGTCAATTTGCAATGTTCTTTTAAACTATGGGTACTCAATGATTTTAAGTTGTTTTAACCGTGAGTTGGTGTCTCACGGTTATTTTACCCAACTTGGTATTTTTCACAAAGGTCCCTTTAATAGTTTTAACTTATCTTCAGATTTTATGGAGCCTTTTCGCCCGGTTGTAGATGTTTTAACGATGCTTTTTGCAGATTCTGAGTTTCCCAAAAAAGAAATTCGGAAGCTGCTTTCTAAGCGGATTAAGTTAAATGGTGAAGAAAGATATTTAGACAACGCTATTTCTGTCTATACTACCCTGCTTATAAATATTTTGAAAACAGATAAAGTGATTTTTCCAAAAATTGAGCTTTTAGAAAGGAATGCTTATTTAGATGCAGATCAGAGCGATGCGAATAATTGTAATGTTTGATGTAAATTCAACTACCAAAACCGACCTTAGGAATTACTCAAAATGGCATAAGTTTTTAGTAAATTCTGGTTTTATCATGATGACGGAATCTGTATATTCAAAACTAGCGCTAAACCCCGCTAACGCAAAAGCAATTAAAGCAGAAATCAGGAAGAACTTACCACCTGCTGGCACTGTTCAGGTAGCCGAACTTACTGAAAAGCAATTTAACGATATTGAATATTTTTTAGGTGAACCTAAAAATAATGTTATCAATACATTTGAGAGGTATACAGAAATATGATTTTAAAAATTGCTGGATGTGATAAATTTATAAATTTTCAAAACAATTCATTAAATGTACTTTTTATCCCGGAGATTAACGAACTTTTTAATTTCATTTCGCTTTTTAAAAGAGAAATTGAAAAAGAGACTGAAGCCTTAACCTTTTTTGATAGCGATAGGAAACTTAAATTAGATTCAGAAGTGGACCTGCAAACTGATTTATTTTCGCTTACTTTAAATCAAAAGAAACTAATAACTTGGTTGCATAAAAAAATCCTTAAAGAAAACTCAAATTCAGAGACAATGTTTAACTTTAATAAAGTCAAAGAAACTATTTTGAGCTGGTTAAATGAACTAAAAACTTCTACTTTAATTGATTTTGATTATTTAGAAGATTTGGAAAACACTGATATTTTGAAACTAATGAAAGTCCAATTCAAAGAAAAAGAAGAAACACTTTTCGATAGATTTACGAATTTTCTTGACACTATTTTAGAAATTAAGAAAGTTAAATTACTTTTTGTAAGTTTTTTATATACTTACTTTTCTGAAGCAGAAATTACACAAATTAAAAACATTTGTGAAGAAGGTGAACTAACTTTAGTTACTTTAGAAAAAGATAAAGCTAAGTTTATTAACGATAAAATAAAAGTTATAAAATATTTCAATGGAGATGTTTTAGAGTAACACTTTTTACATCAAAAGGTATATAATATATGTAGAAAAGCACTCAATTTGTGCTTTTAGGATGTTGTACATAGGTTTGAGAGATGTGCAATTTCCGCCCCCTCTAAAACTTATTTTAATTTGAAAATTGCAAAATGTGTGTTTGAGAGATGTGCAATTTCCGCCCCCTCTAAAACAGCAGGTTTTTTTAATTCAATTACCGACTCGTTTGAGAGATGTGCAATTTCCGCCCCCTCTAAAACAGAGTGGTTTAGTTGAGATATATTAAAGAATTCCCAATTGCGGACACTATATGCCCAAAGTTTGGGCTAATTCTT
>CAUUDV010000032.1:0-4171 GCA_963544075.1 uncultured Acholeplasmataceae bacterium
CAGCGTTAATCCTGAGCCAGGATCAAACTCTCCATTGATTGTTTAAGAGTTTAAATTGACTCTAATTAGTTTTATTCTTTAAAAGAATTGGTGTATATCATTTTCATATTTAGTTTTCAAAGATTTGTTGCCTTTTGGCACACTTAAACTATTATATATTAAATAAAAAAATATTTCAACAAGTATTTGTAAAAATATTTTTTTAAAAACAATATATAAAAGATGGTGGGCAGGGACGGATTCGAACCGCCGAAACCGGAGGTAACAGATTTACAGTCTGCCGCGTTTAGCCACTTCGCTACCTGCCCAAACACTTGTTAAAGTATATAATAAGTGGATTAAAAATGCAAATAATTAAAATTAGTTTTTTTTGTGTCTTGGTTTCAGTTGTAAGTAAGTTAAGGAAGTTAGGTGCTAAGAAATGCTATTGTTTATAATTTGTAGCAATAAGTTTAGAAAGTATAGGTTTAAACATTGGAAAGAATCACAAAGATTATCAAAATTAACAAGGTAGAAAAACACTCAACTAAAGACTTTTATTTTGTCTTTGGTGTTTCTAACGGGGTTTTTGAAAAATATTTAGTGAACTCAAAGAAATACATTAAGTACGGAGAAATGCAGATAGGTGAAAATTACACAGTAGTGGTATCCGGCGTTGGTTGCGCGAATAAAAGTCAAATTATTCAGAGTTTTAAAAAGATAGGTGATGGTCTTGGAAATGAGAGGAAAGAAAAAAGTGGTGTTTTTGAAATTTCTGAAAAGAAGGTTTTTGTTCAAGAGTTGAAATTATTTTTAAGACAAAAAAGTAATTTGACTAGTTTGCAAATTAAAGAAATTTGTGCGTGGGTTTATGCATACCACGCACAATTTAAAGAAAACCCATATTTGCTTTTGAAATTAAATTTAGATTTAAGTTTTCTAGATATCGACAGAATAGCTAAGTTTACAGGATTTTTAGGCAACTCAAAAGTCAGAGTTAAAGCTTGTCTGGATTTTTGTTTTAAAAACGGAGTTGGCGGTAGTGCTGTGATCTCTAGACGCGAGTTGTTTAGGGCGTGCTTTGATTTGCTTAAAGCAGTTTACATTAAATTTCAAGATATTTTGCAAATCCAGACAGTTTTAGTTGAATTGTTAAAATCAAGAGAAGTCAAAGAATTAAAGATTAAAGGAGAGGGTGAGTTTTTCATCCATTCTTGGTATTGCCACCAAACCGAATTGTTAACAAAAGAGTTAAAAAGAAGAAATAAGGAAGCAAGTAAGTTTGCCCAAAATGTTGTGGTTAATGATTTAGACTGTGATTTTCAAAAGTGTTTAGACAATGCTTTGAATCACAAAATAAGTTTTATCACAGGACCTGCTGGCAGTGGTAAGTCTCATATGTTAAAACTGCTTTATAAAACCTTTTCACAAATGCTAAATAATGAGAAATATAGTGAAAAGGTTGTGGTTTTAACACCTACTGGCAAAGCCAGTGCTAGACTTAGCACAGACTTAAAAGTCTTTTCATCTACAGTGCACTCAGCGCTGGGTTGGTGTGCAAAAAGTAGTGTAATTGATTTAAACAATTACTATGGTTTTTCCTTTAACTACAAAGATAAGTTTAAAAATACTAAAGTGGTTTTAGTAGACGAAAGTACTATGTTGGAAGATGCGTTAGTCTGGGTTATGTTAAACAGTTTTCCTAAAAATTGTCATTTTGTTTTTATAGGAGATTCCAATCAACTAACAAGCATTTTGCCGGGTTCCTTTTTTAAAGATTGTGTTTCTTCAAGGATTTTTCCGACGCATTATCTTAAATACAACCATAGACAAATCAACACTGATTTGCCTAAGTTGCTTAGTCAAGTGTTAGCAGGCAATAGAGATTGTCTTAACTATAGGTATGAATCAGTAGTTGTTAGATATCTTTCGTATGAAAATTTTCTGCTTAAATTGAGTTTGCTGATTAGCAAACTTAACCAACATACAAATAGTTTTTATGTAGATTTTCAAATTTTACTAGCAATTAAAAATCTAGAAAGAGGAGTAATTGACCTAAATAAGTTTATCCAAAGTATTTTTATCAAAAATAAAGAAAACTCAGTTAGCAGTAGTGTTTATGATTTTTATGTTGGCGACAAAGTTATTCAAGTTTCTAACAACAAAGAAACCAAGGTACTAAATGGAGAAATTGGAATTATTAGAAAAATTGTTAAAGACAAAGTTACAGTTGAGTTTCAAAATGGATTTGTTTGTGAGTACACAAAAGAAAACATTTCTGAACTTGAACTTGCCTACGCCTTAACTGTACACAAAGCACAAGGTTCTGAGTTTAAGTATGTTGTTTTTTATGCTGATAAGCGTTCTGCAAGAATGTTTAACAAAAATTTAGTCTACACTGCTTTTTCAAGAGCAAAAACTAAATTGTTTGTGTTTGGAGATATTGGCAGAATTGCCGATTCTATACGAAAGGAAAACACAAGTTTTAGTTATTTTAAGTATTTGCTTGAAAAAGAAGACGATGTGTAGTTTAAACAAATATTTTTAGAGCATCTAGTTCTTTTTCTTGGTTTTCTTTTCTTCTGAGTTTTTCAACTATTGACTTAAGTAAGTAAAGTCCTTTGATTGAAGTGTGCGTGTTTAGTTCTTTTTTCAAGATTGACCTATATGCGTTAAAAACAGAGTAAGCGTGTAAGTAATTTGTTTTACCTGCTTTAAAAAGTAGGATTTCTTTTGCTATTTTCTTTCGTGCTCTTAGCACAGTTGAGCGTCTAAGCTTGATTTTAAAAATTGGTTTATGGTCAGACTTTCGCCTGTCTATAAAATAAGTGTAGCCAAGATAAGAGACTCCGTTTGCCATTGGTGCTAGCGTGGTTTTTTGATTAAAACTCAAATGAAGAGTTTTAATAAACTCATTTAAACGTTTTAAATGAGACTTTAACTTATTTTTGGTTTCACCAAAAATCAACAAATCATCCATATAGCGAACATAATGTTTTACTCTTAAAGTTTGTTTAATGAAGTTATCAAGCGGTGTTAATATTAGGTTAGCCAGAAGTTGTGAAACTTGATTGCCAAGTGGCAATCCTTTTTCACTTAGCGGGGTGGTGTCTAAAAGAAAAGAAGTGGGGTTAATTTTTGGCAGTTTCTTCTTTTCTCTAAATTCATTTTCTTGTTTAATTTGTTTTTCTTTATTGTAAGAACCCAAAATTGTTTTAATAATTTCAAGACTCTCTGGATGGTCTTTTAAAATTTCTTTAGTGGCATTTAAAACTAAAGTGTGTGTGATATTGTCGTAAAACTTAGAGATGTCTAATTTTAAATAATATTTGTTTTTAAGTTCTTCAGCGGTGTGTTTTAGATAGTAGTTTTTAACAATGTTTCTTGCATAATCTGTGCCTTTGCCGATAATGCAAGCGCAAGCGGCTGGATTTAGTTTATCTGCTATTAACCGATAAACTAAATTAGTACAAAGTGTCATTTGCACGACCCTGTCTGCAAAAGTTGGTGCAGATATCATTCTAAACTTAGGGTCGAAAATATAAAAAATTTTGTAAGCAAGCATTTCGTATTTACCGCTCAGCACTTTTTTGTGAATTTCCATGATAAAATCAGACATTTTATAAATGCTGACAGCAACTGGTTTTTTGTCTTGTTTGCCACGCAGGCAAGCAAGTGTTGCTTTATGCAAATTAGTAACTGAAAATATTTCGCCAAAAGAAATTAGTGCATTTTGAGTTTTTTGTTTTAACGCTTGGTCTTTTTTGGTTAGTTTAGCCATTTTTCACCTCTTTATCTAGGTTTTTTAACAAAATAAAGGCTGCTTCAGAAAAACAGCCTTTATTTTGTTTGTAATTTTAAGTTTTTTAAATAGTTTGAAGGTAAAAACTTAAATAAAAAAACCAACTAAAGCAACACAATACAGGTTTAAACTAGCGTTAGTTTAGCAGTATATTGTAGTTTTCATTCGCTTTATTTAACAGCGTGTGCTGTGGCTCTGGATTAAGCTTTTAGGTATATAAAAAAGCTTTAGTAAATGCAAGATAAGGATTTCCTTAAGTTTGCTTTATGTAGGTCTTTAGACCTACATCTTAAATAAAAAAATTATTGAAAGAGAAAATTAAGCTTTTGTGTGAAAAAGATTTATGTGAGAAAGCCACGCAGTGGTAAAATCTCTTAAAGAAAAATGAAA
>CAUUDV010000033.1:0-2795 GCA_963544075.1 uncultured Acholeplasmataceae bacterium
GCTCAATAACGCAATTTCTAGTTTTATATAAAGAGAGTTTTTAATGTTTTTGAATTTTTGCAAACTGAAAACCTGAACTTTTCAAAAAAATATAACTAAATGCTTAAAAATAGGTCCTAGACCCTAAAAACAGCCAAAATAAAATATTTTGGCTGTTTTTAGGGTCAAGTCAAGGATAAGTTTTTAATCGATTAGTTATATTTGTGTGAAAAGTTCAAGAAGTAAATTATCTAATACAAATAGAGACACCAACCATATATGACACGTCTACGCTATCTAAATGATGTTCATATGTACCATCTGGATAAGTAGTATGACGATAGCAAAACGCTTGTGGGTTCTCGTTTTCCCATTGACCTTCAAGCCACCAATATTGTAGACATTGGTCATCATACCAAGGTGCGAAACCATCTTGTTCAATAAAAGGTGTCAAATCAACGCCACGATAAGTTGCGACATGTCCATCTTTCCCACCGTGCACAGCGCGTGCATAGTCAGTTGCTGTTTTGATAAGTTTAGGGTTTGAAGACTGAACATCTAGTACTGATTTAATTCCAAAATCACCATCATCAAAAGTTACAGAGAAAGTATCAACTCCGAGAAATTTCTCAATATCTTTAACTAAAGAGCAATACACTGAATGTTCAGGTTTAGCGTTATCTGAGTAGTCAAAATAATAAAAATTATAGAAAGCAAAATCAATAATGTGTTTAGTAAACCAAGTTTTTTTATTTGGAATTTTTACAAACTCAACATCTTCAAACTTGAAGTACTGACCGTCGTATTTTTCGTATGTGTTACCAGCAGTATCTTTCCAAAAACTGCGAGTAAACTTAAGTGTATAGTCTTTGGCTTTTGAGTTAAACTTAAGTTCACGTTCTTCGTCTTTAAAATGTGAAATACCTTCTGGATTGTCTACTTTAGTTTGTGGATATTTACCAATTTTTTTAACTGGTTCAGCAATATAAAGTGTGACTTTAAGGTGTTTATTTACTGAAGTTTTTTCAAGCACTTGTTTAGTTAGTATTCTGCCTTCTAGTTCAGTTTTTACAATAGCGAGGTTGTCTGCTTGAAAAGGAGTTTCGTCAATTTCACCAATTTCAGCGCCGTGTCTCTTAGTTCTGGCAGGTATTTTAGCAGTGTGTCCTTTGACTTCAAACTCAACAGTGTAGACTTTTCTTTTTAAAGTAACAGTTACTTTGTTTTCACTAGCCTGAGCATTGATAGTAAGGGCTGTTTGACTAAACTCAGGGTTTTGATAAATGGTTTCGTCTGGATTTTTAAAGTTAACTGTATGAGTAGTGCCAATTGTTGCTTTTTTAATAATTTTTGTTTCTTCAAAACTACCATCTGCGTTTTCTTTTTTAACAAAGTAAGTAATTTCAGATTGTTGTATAGGTAGTTTCTTTAGTTTTAAGTGGGCTTTTAGCGTTAAGTCGCTAGTAATTGGGATATTGAAGTCAAAGCGTTTACCGGTGTCTTTGCCAGAAACCGGGTCTACTATAGTCCAGTAGTCAAGTTCTGTAAACTGACCATTTTCATAGCCTGTGACCATAGAAGGCAGTGAGTAGTTTAAATCAAGTTTATCACCATGCATTGTGTAAACTGGCACAAGTTGATTTGCGTAAACAGGAGTAATGAAAGTTATTTTGTGGTCGTGTGGAACAACAGTTGATGTTCTTCTTGATTTAAGGTATAGAGACATGTTTTTATCGGCTATGTTGTTGCCAGGTGTAAAGTCATATCTTTGAGTTAAAGCCTCGTCTGTATACCAACCAAGAAACTCATAACCTGGTTTGTTTGGTTTGAAATTTTCAACAGGTGAGCCTTTTTTAATAATTGCAAAATAAACTCTTTCAGGTGCATCAAAATAAGAAATCGCAACATATCCCATTTTGTTGATATCGTCGCCTGCTTGGTTTGAAATTTCGTATTTATATCTAGCGGTTAATTTAAATTCACCCTTAACCCAACTAGGGATGGTAATTTCTTCACCAATTCCGACGTTAACACGACTACCAGTTTCGTCGTAGTAAAACCAGCCTAAAAACTCAGTAACATAGAAAGGTGCTTGATTGAATTTAAGTTTTAAGCCTTTGTCTTTTGGATTTAGGGTTTTAAGAGTTTTTTGACTGCGCGCAATTCTCTCTAAAATAAAAGTTTTTTGGATATTGTTTTCAAAAATGCCAGGTAGCACAAAGTCGTAGTTAACAATAATTTCATTAGTTGTGTTAACTAAGAAAGCATGACCTTTCGCTTCGTTTTTAGAAAATACTAAACTTTTTGAAACTGTGCCTTTTTCTTTTATGCCGTCTTTGTCAAAACGATAAAAACTCTCTAGTTTATAAAGTTCTTCTTTGATATGTCTAAATTCGTGGTCTAGTTTATAGTAAGGTAAAACTATTGGTTTTCTGGTTTGACCTAAATGGTTCTTTTCAAAAAAGATGCGTAGGTAATTTGAGTAGTCTATAATAACGTCGTATTTAGTTTTAATTCCAAAAAGGTTTTTTACAGTTATCTCAAAAATCACCTCATCGTATTTAAGATTGGTGAAATCAAGAACCAGTGCTTTTCCTTTCTTTGGCAAAACACTAACAACCGAACCAAGACGGTTGGTAGTAAACCAATTCATTTTGATTGGAATTTGTGTGCGGTTGATGATGTCTGCGCTTTCTGGCACGATAAATCTAATTTTGCCGTTCTCGTAAGTCACTGCTTTGCTTTTTGAAAAACCGATTTGTTTTGAAAGATAAACAGTTGGACGGATAAAAAGCAAAATTAAAAATACGGCAATT